>DMBU01000141.1 GCA_003446015.1 Bacteroidales bacterium
ATCGAAAACGTAGGTAATAACAGAGGAAGCTACACGCAGTGGCGGATTCCGGGCGATTTCCTGTCAAGACGAAAAACTGCTTGAGCGGAAAGATACACACCGAAGACCACCGCTGCCGCACTTGACGGGTAGCTGATGTTGTGTGCTGCCCTTCGTTTCGCAGTCAAATATAAGCATTTTTTAAATTGATATGTTAATAAAAAAAAAGACGAATATTTTCTTGCAAAAGACGATTTTGTCCGTAAATTTGTCCGTGTCCGTAAAAATGTCCGCAACATGATAAGTGTCAAATATTATTTAGATAAGGCCGATAAAAGTACTAGGTTTCCAATCCACCTTGTAATAAGGCAAAGAGATGTCCAAGTAAAAGTCGCTACTGGGGAGAAGATTTTAAAAAAGGATTGGGATAGTAAAAATCAGGTAGTTAAAGAAACGGAATATTGTCACAAAGCCATAAATAAGTTTTTGGCTTTTTTAAAGCATGAAGTTGAAAAGCACTTTGAAACTGCGCCTCATACTCAGTTTACTGATAAGAAGGTAAAAGAAATGATTTTAACATTGGTGAATAGTCGTAAAGAAAATACTGACGTGAAATTTGTTTGCGAAGATGCACCGGAATATATGAATAAAGAAAAAATCACATTTGTTGATTTATTTGCCGGTGCTGGTGGATTTAGCGAAGGCTTCTTGCAGGCAGAATATGGCAATAAATATTATGACTTTCTATTGGGTAGCGATATAAACGATAATTGTGAACTCACACATTTAGCTAGATACAATTATCAATTAGGCTTAGACGCTGAATTCTTGCGGCAAGATATTACAGAACCTGATTTTTTGCCAAATCTCAAGAAAAAACTTAATGGTCAACATATTGATATTGTTTGTGGTGGACCACCTTGCCAAAGTTTTAGTTTGGCTGGAAAGCGTAAGAAATTTGACAAGAAAGATGATTTATTTGCCCATTATCTCAATGTAATCAGAGAATTACGACCTAAATACTTTGTAATGGAAAATGTGAAAGGAATCCTTACAAAAGAAGGTGGTAAAATTAAAGAAATGATACTCCAAGAAATCAAATCAATTGTTGATTTAAAAGAATTTCATCAACTGCTGTTATTCATTGCAAGGCTTAGAAAGTATGAGAAGGAGAAAACATTTACACTCGATTGCTTCAACTTACGGATGCAATTTGAAAACGCCAATGAAAAAGATCTTGAAAAATTAAGAGAAGCATTTATTTTAAATATTGAGAACAAATTTCGAGTTCTTACGCCTAAAATTGTTGATTATAAAACCAGTAAAACTGATAAAAATATTAGTACCATTCGGCATGGATTTAATCTGTTGAAAAGGAGCAAAGAATTGGCTTATATTAGAAAGAAAGTGATTTTGGAAAAATCACATAGCGATTTAGATAATGATTTTTTTGCCGAAAAATTTGATAATTTCCTGACAGCAATAGAATCAGATTCTATTATAGAACATGTCAACGAAGCATTTAAAAACCTAAAACCATCTGGAATTTATCAAAATGAAGTGAAGGAAATAATTTCCGCTTTAGAAATTTATAACTATTCCTTTGAAGAATGTATTCAGAGCATAAAACCGTTTGTTGAAAATGCTAAATTGGACACTGAATTTGAAGAAATCCTGACTCACATTCGTTTATATAACATTGATCAGCCTTTCATCGCCTTGGCATCTAATTACGGAGTTCCACAAAACAGAGAAAGAGTTTTATTTATTGGCTGCCGAAAAGACCAGAAAATAATAAAAGTCGTACCTCCAACGGTTACTGAAAAAGAAAAAGTCACCGTTTTTGAAGCTTTATATGATTTAGATTTTGTGGGCAATGATGACGAGAAATTTAATTATGAAAAGATTGATTTGAAGTCGAAATACAACGGCACAAATGAAAGGATGAATGGTTTGGTTAAGAAAAGAACAGTTGATGGCAAACCAGATGATAATAAGGGTTTTACTTATGCCGAATGGTCTAAAAAGGGTCGTTTGAATGGTCGCTTTAGCAATGCAAAGAATCCATTTTATGTCAAAAATTTTGAAGAGTTAAGCAACTCATTAACACATATTGTTGCTCCATTGCACAACCACAAAACCAGCAAGCAAAATGTTGATGTAATTAAGCGTTTGGAGGTAATTTTAAAAACCGGAGATTATGATTTAGCTAAAAAGGAATTAAAGAAAATTGGACTTGATTCGGAGAAAAGAAATTACAATGTTTTAAAACCAGATTCACAAAGTCCAACAGTAATGACGATTGCCGATGATTATATTCATTATTCTAATCCAAGAGCATTAACCGTTCGGGAAATGGCAAGGTTACAATCTTTCGATGATTCTTTTGTATTTCAAGGTAAACGCTCAACCGGTGGAAATAAGCGTAAATTTGAAGTGCCACAATTTACATTAGTTGGGAATGCGGTTCCTCCGCTTATGGCTCGTGCCGTTGCTTTGGAAATATTAAAAAACATAAAGTAATTATTGATGAGACAATTATCTGCCATTGAAATAAACAGGATAAAACTGCTTACTGAAAAATCTGTTGAGCTGTGTTTGATTGAACCAACAGAAACCGGACTTGTAAAGTCAATAATGGATGCCACAGGTTCTGTTAGAACGTATTTAAAATCAAATTCTATTCACGATTACGAATTTCAAAAGCAGGGTCAAGAAAATAAAATTCAAATTCCATCCTTTCTTATTTCTTCCGATAAACTAATCTCATCCGTTTCTTCACTCTATCGACCGAATACGAAAAAAGGAGACCCACGGATTTGGTTCAAAGGATTGGGAAACTATGCCAATGCCAATGATATACTCGGAATATTTGTTTTTGAAAATGAACTTTATGTTTTGAATATTACTCAGCTCGATTTACACAGATTGTTAGAAGTAAATGTGTCAAATCCGTTAAGTGATTTGGTAAATGAGATAAAGCAAATCTCAAATGAGGTCGCCGACGAATTGATACTACTATTGAATGAAATTGCTGGAAGAGGGCCAATTCCCGCGATGCTTGCAGCAGATACTGCGATAGGCAGAACGCTTGAAACTCTTTTGGGTATTGACATTAACTCTTCAAAAAAGCCTGATTATAAAGGGATAGAATTAAAGTCATACAGAGATAAACGTGGCAATCGAAAAAACTTATTTGCACAAGTGCCAGACTGGAATTTAAGCAAGTTCAAAAACTCTGCTGAAATTCTTGATGCATTTGGTTATGATCGAGGTGAGGATTTCAAATTATATTGCACTGTTTCATCTCTTGTTCGAAATTCACAAGGTTTGAAATTGAAAATGGATACAGATATAAATCAGTTGATCGAAAATTCCAATAAGTCTAATATTGGTGATTTTGTCGTTTGGGGCTTAGAAACCTTACATAACCGATTGCTTGAAAAACACAACGAAACATTTTGGATAGCTGCTGACTCAATTTCAATTAATGGCTTAGAGCATTTTCAATACAAAAAAGTGGAACATACCAAAAAACCAATTGTCTCTCAATTCGATATTTTAATTGAGCAAGGAATTATTACACTTGACCACTTAATAAAGAGAAAATCGGCTGGAAGCGTTGTCGAAAAAGGGCCACTTTTCAAGATAAAGCCCAACGCATTAGGGCTACTGTTTCCACCAAGTCAACTGTATTCTCTCATCTAAAATTGGTTCTCACTTATTTGTCAATTCTGCGAACACACTGAACAGAGCGGTTCTTTGGGTTGCACATAACATGCGCGTCCACCCCTT
>DMBU01000121.1:0-304 GCA_003446015.1 Bacteroidales bacterium
AATGATGCATTTTTGTCATATATCCTCAACATATTTAAAGACACATCTTTTTCTATTAAAGTCATATCTTTAATATTTGGAATAGCCCTAAATATGACTTTCATCTTTTTGATATCTTTATCATTGTAATATGACTTATTTTTACCAGTGTACCAAGTATATATAGGCAGACCATTATAAATTCCTGCACAATATATGTCCTCCTTATCAGTTACATACTCTTTTCTGTATTTATCAGTAAGCTCTGGGGTTTTATCAATGAATGAATAGACTAAATCTTTTGTATATTTAAAAGCTTCTTTTT
>DMBU01000121.1:424-2866 GCA_003446015.1 Bacteroidales bacterium
AACGTTTAAAATGAGCCGATGACATTAGCACATACATCTATATCCTTTAATGCTGCATAATGTTTTAGTTCAGTGACGCTTTACATTCACTGCTAAACTTTGTTAGGCCTTTTTCTAATTTAAACTGACGAAGAAAGCCACCAACCAATTCATTTCTCTTTATACCTTGTGGTATATTTTGAATACTTTGACTATCAGGTGTGTAATAGCCAGTAGCTGTAATCTTGGAACCAGCCTCAGTAAAAAAGCGAAAATGCTGACCTTTATTTAATACCAAATCATTAGCAATAACTTTACTGTTCATGATGATAGATTTTATAAATGTTGTTTCATCTTCTATTTCAGCAATAATTACCTCTTTCGCACCTTCTGGAACAATAAAATAATCAGTTCCAAAGCTATTCTGGCAATGCGCTAGTAGCTCTCTTATGTAAGTTATATTCTCATTAACAATGAATAGATGTGGACATGAACCACATTGCCAGTGAAGATCATATGTGAACATATTTGTTAAATCAAATTCACGGATGGAAGTTCCGATTAAATTTTTGCCCTTTTTATATGTGATGTTTTTTATATCAAACCTATCACCATACACGATACAGTCTTCAATATTCTTCAGGTATATAGATTCATTCTTTACTATTTGAACACGTTCGCCATCACCCCCACCTGTTGATGGAGATAGTTCTTTACGCTTGAATGAATATAATGGTGGGATTAAAATAGCTAGTGGAACTACCATGCTTTGTCTAGGCTTTAACATAACTTTAGGAATCTCAATATTTTGTTCCTGTGCTGTGACTGATCCAAAACTATGAAATGAAGTGTTTTTGGTATGTTTGCCATTTAATGAATCTAGCTGCAGAACTTTTTCTGAATTATTTGTGATAGAAATAAAAGCGCACCAAAGTTTCCTAAAAATGAATTCTTCCTGTAGATCAATCCCCGTACAACCATCTTCATAACCTCCTACCATTGCTATAGGAAAATTTACATCATCATCTAACATTACTTTCAACAATCCATCGTTATCTTTTAGGTTGTTTAATTCAGCTTTGCTTGGAGTCCTAACTACCTGAAAGTATGAAAAATTACCATCACTCCTATCCGGTATTGAAGCCTCTGGATATTTTACTAAATAGTTTTCAACACTTTTATAACTGTTGCCATAAAAACTAGCATGTCGATAGCTATCTGGATGGTTTGAAATAATTTTATTGAGAGAATGCATAACTGGGTTTCTCAGTACCATCGCTTCTTTCACAGGAAAGCTAGACATGTCTCCATTATTAATCTCTACCAGTTTTTCATAGCTTTCGCACACATAATAATTTACAAGTAAATCCACATCTTGCGCTTCTTGTAACATTGTAATCTCATGATTCATTCGTCGTTCATTGTAAAATAACCATGAAGAAATAAGAATCAGTACAAATCCTATTATTGACAATGTAGTTTCAGATGATTCGAGAAATTCTAATTTAAGTATAAAGTCATGTGTAATAAGTTCTAACTTAGCCAAAATATTAAAAAATTTCGGAGTTATCAGTAAAAGACCAACAAAAAACATTGACTTTATAAAAACATTTTGAAACTTTGGATTCATTATAGAATTCAGTTTTGTTATAAAAATATCGAAAATTCTATCAGACTTATTCACTTACTTCCTTTTTAGATCTCAAAAGTGGAGGTTTATTCACAGGAGTGTAACTTTCAATTATTCAAGTTTTCCTTCTGCATAAGCTTTGTCAAATATTTTATCGTATGTTTTTTGAGTGTAATATATCTGTTTAAATACTTTTTTATTCTTTACATCATAGACATATTTATTCTTTTTCTTTGCTATTCCCCAATAATTGAAAAAGTCTTTTTTTGTTAAATTTATTAAAGGCTCGTCAACATTTAATTTAACTCTATAATCACATATCTTATACAAATCCTTATTATTAAAAATTGGCAAATGAATTGTCTTTATTTTTTTGAAGAACTTTTTATCCGCTAATCTTAAATCACAAAGTTCCTTCATTATATCATCAAAACACTCTTCAATTCCATTTTTATAAATGTTATAAATTCTAACCTTACAATCTTTATAATCAATAACTAATTCTTCAACTGAAGGACTAAATTTTTTATTTTTTTCAAAAAGGGCTTTAGTTGAGTCAAATATTTTTTTTAGTGAATAACCAATAATAATTTTAACTCCATCTTCCGCGTAACTTTTTGCTAATTCAAGTAATGATATGTCCTCTGTGATTTTAATTATAAAATCATAAAGTCCGCCTCCACAAGCGTCGGTTCGTTTTTTATTTAAAGTTAAAAAATAATCTTGATTAATGTTTTTTACAAATTCATTTATATCTCTAAAGTCATCTCCATCTGGATCAGTCCAATATTCAATTACTATTTTTTTGTGTCTCATTTTGTAAATTACCTGTA
>DMBU01000038.1:0-3589 GCA_003446015.1 Bacteroidales bacterium
CGTTCCAATCCCACCATACCGCCAACAAAACCATTAATGATTACGAGCAATGTAAACTGTTTCCAGTTTTCTTTGAGTCCCAGTGTTACAAGTTTCATCTTAGCTATTATCAAAAAAAATTCTATTTGCTTATTCTAAACAGTTGTTTGAGGGCTATTTAATTATTAAAAAGTTAATACCTTGTCACTATCAACTACCCAGCTTGTGAATTCTGCCATTGTGCTAATTTCAGCACCCTCTATGAGTTGAATGTTTTTCAAACCACGAGCATCTGCACAGCTGCCGCAAATTTTGAGTTTAGCACCTTTGTTTATGGAATATTTAAACATTCTTTCTATGTTGTAGTAGCCATTGGGTGTATTTTGGTTTGCAATGGCGCAGCTGACGGCATCTGCCATTAGAAAAATTCTCACTTCAACATTGTCGTGTTCTTTGCCAAGTTGATTTGCAAGTCGTAAAGCATTGTATGCTTTTTCTGTTCCGTAAGGAGCATCATTAATCAAAATTAAAATTTTCATGGTTACTTGTTTTTAAATTATAAAATGTTTTTTTTCATTTCTTCATATTGTTCTTTGGTAATTTCTCCTTTTGCATACCTTTTTTTAAGAATTCCCAAAGGGGTTTCATTTTGTGATTGTACATTATTATTTCTGGTAAGAAAAATAATTAGCACAACAAAAAGGACAGGAATAATCCACATTCCCCAGCCCATTCCCCAATAATCTCCATGCATCATAGTTTTAATGTTTAATTGTTATAAATTTTCTTCTATTTGTTTTCTTAATTCTTCTTCTGAAATCAAACCATTGTGTTTCCATATTTCTTTTCCGTTCTTAAATAGAATAAATACAGGAACACCTTGAATACTGTAGGCTTTTCCAACCTCTTTACTATTATCGACATCAATTCTCATTACAACAACTTTGTCTTTGTATTGTGCTTCAATTCCATCAACAATTGGAACCATCTTTCTGCACGGCGCACACCACAATGTATGAAAATCAACCAATAAAAGTTTGTTGGTTGACAGCAAATTTTTAAAATCGGTTAAAGTTATTTGCTGAATTTTTTCATCTATTATGATGTCAGGTTTAACAATTGGGAAGCCTTTATTTTTCCATTCATCGATTCCGCCTTTTAAATTATATACTTTGCTGAACCCGTTTTTTCTTAGTAACTCAGCTGCTTTTGAGCTTCTTGGGCCTGATTTGCAATACACATATATTTGCTTGTCTTTTTGAATCAAATTAATTTTGGCAATAAAATCATCATCATATAAATTGATGGTGCTTGCATTATCGATAAATCCATCCGAAACCTCATACGGGGTTCTCACATCCAGAATAATTCCGTTGCCTGCATCAACAAATTCTTTAAATGTTTTTGCATCAATATTTTCAATAATTGATCCCGATTGTTGCGCTTTGTTATTGTTGCAACTGCTCAACATCAAAATTAAAACAACTATTTTAAGAATTGTTTTCATAGAATTTTCAGTTAGAAGTATTTAAAAAACCAAATTTTTTCAAACCATATTTTTGTCCAATGCCAGAAAAATCCAGGCTTTTTCATTTTTACAATTGGCAAGGGTGAGCCATAGAAATTACCGCCTGCATAACCAGCCTTGCCATCACCCATTTCCAAGAAGCATTGACCATCACCATTGAAAGTTTTGAAATCGTTTTTTTTATTTATTTTTTGCGCAATATTATGTGCAACTATTTCTGCTTGGTAATGCGCAAATACACCGGCTTTAGGTAGCGGCTTACCTAATTCAAGCGGGATAAAAGTAATGTCGCCAATTGCATATACATTATCAAAATTTGTTTCCATAGTATTTCGGTTAACTTCTACCCACCCTGATTTACCAACTAAAACAGTATTTGCAATTACTTTTGGGCATTGATGTTTAGGGGTATATGCCAATAAATCATATTCAAGAGTTTTACCATTACTAAAAACCAACTTTTTTTCTGTTGCAGAGGTTATTTGATGCTCAGGGAAATATTTTATACCTTTCTTTTCTACTATTTGTCTAACTGCACCCGATAACTCTTTGCCTGCTACTCCCATTGGACCAGATTCAGGCGTAAAATGGAAAATTTCGGTTTTAGAGTTTAATCCTTTTTTACGGATATAACTTTCTACAAGCATTGTTGCTTCGTGAGGAGCTGCAGGGCATTTGAATGGTAAAGAAGGAACTAAAATTACAATTTTACCACCCTTAAAGTTTTGAAGCTCTTCATTAAAGTTGGTTGCTCCGTCAAGTGTATAAAAATCGTGTCCGTATTGATTAAGGTTGTATTCACTAAGTTGTTCTACGCCAAGCGAAATAACCATATAATCACCACTATATTCTTTTCCTTTTACTGTAACTGAGATGTTTTCAGGATTTAAATTTTCAATTTCACCTATTACTATTTCAATATCTGCACTAGCTAATTTATTTGTGCTTCTGTATACCTGTTGTGGCTTTCTTTTACCAACCATTAGCCAGAGTAAAGAAGGTTCAAAAACATTTTTTTCTTCCTTTTCAAATAGGATGATTTTTGATTTGTTACCAACTTTTTTACTTAATTCTTTAGCAGTGATAATTCCTCCAGTGCCTGCTCCTAATATTAATATTGTCTTGTTCATAATTTTTAAGATTACATTTTTTCAATTAGGTCTATATGATTTTTAATGCTGTCAATAAGTACTTCACGCATTAGTTGGCAGGCTTGAGCCACTTTATCAGATGAAAGTGAATAGTAATTACATTGTCCTTCTCTTTTCATTTTTAAGATATTCTTTTTGGTCATTACAGAAAGATGTTGGGAAAGATTGGATTTTAAACCTCCTGTCACAGCAAGAATATCAGAAAAACAAAGTTCCTTATCCTGCAATAAGTCAATAACCTCAATTCGTAAAGGATGCCCCAATGCTTTACAAACATCAGCGTGAAGTTTAAAGATTTTTTTGTTTATCATAGTTTAAATGTTTAATAGTTCACTAATTTATAAACTATTACTTAAAGCGCCAAATATTTTTTTGGCTAGTTAATTTAATTATTAGTGCATTTTTGTGTTGCTAATAAAATTTAACTTTTGCCAACTTATGACAATATAATAATAACTGTTTGGTCAGTGTTAATCTGTATCACAATTTACACCTTCAACTGTAAGAAAAATACAACTTTCTATATTAAGAAAATCTTTATTTTTTTCTTTTTAAAATTTATTTTTAACTAAACTTCAGACAACGATGTCATTAATAATTTTAACTTGCCAAAAAGGGAGATTGCTTCTGTGTATAAATCCGGATTTGACTTTACGGCATTCAGCATAATTTCCATATTCATTGTTGAAATAATCGTTTTTCCTTCATCTTCATACAATGCAATTTTACAAGGCATAAAAATTGAAAATTCAGGATTGCTTGTCAGCATTAATGCCGCTGTTTTTGCCTGGCAAATTTCATAAATAAACACTTTTCGCTTGATTGGAAAACCTTTTTCCTTCACAATATCATGGTAGACATACGTTTGAAGTAGTGCAAATTTATGATTTTCACATTTCGTGCTTACTTCTTGGGCAATTGTTTCAATTGG
>DMBU01000038.1:3692-3855 GCA_003446015.1 Bacteroidales bacterium
GCATAGCGGGGATTATAGTTGGAATGTTTGCAATAACGGGCGTTGCAGCAGCATACCTATTCCTCGGGATTGGTTTAATTGAGCCGCAATTTTATCAATTTGCTGTCGGGCAAACTTTGGCGCAAGAATCTGCTGTTTATGCATTTCTGTTTGCCGATTTTAT
>DMBU01000081.1 GCA_003446015.1 Bacteroidales bacterium
GGTCATCTGAACTACTATTGTTTAAATCAATTTCAAACTGGTTTTTTAAATCTTTCATTTCTGTTTTGTCTTTATAAAATGTTAGTAAAATGTTTAGTGATAATATATCAGGTGCTTTTATTATTTGTTGAATAATATCATACTTTAACTTCCTAAATTCATCATTATTGCCTACTTCGGTATAATAATAATTTAATAAAAGTTGTTCAACATCGCGCACTTCCTTACAAAATTCCGTATTTGTTGACAATCTGTCTTTTACGACATTTTCAGAATGTAAAACGGTTGCATAGTGAAAAGGATGTCCTATTTTTTCAAAGGTAAACTCTGAATACATCCTGGCAAAATAATGATACATTTGTCTAGGTTCCACTATTTCGCGCTTTCTGCTAATTTTGTTTAGGTTAGCCGGATGCAATTTATAAAAATTGCAAATTATATTTTTTATGCTTTCTATATCAATTATTATTTTTTGGTTGTTCATAACTATTTTATGTTTTTTATATCAATTTTTGCTTGTTTTAATATTGCTTCTAATTCCTCAAAACTCCAACTTTTTGTATTTTGTTTTGATATTAACGCCATTTCATTAAGTGCATTAAATCGCTCTTGCCCTATTCTGTTTGGTAGATTTATTTTATAATTATCCAAATTACCTTCTTTTCGCAAATTACATCGCGGACATTGACCGTGTATATTATCGTAGTTAAATTTTAAAGAAGTAAATAACTCCGCTTTATGAAAGTGCCCAGCTTGGAAATTTTCTCGCCAATCCGTTCCACAACTTATACAAGGTTTGCATTTATCTCGCATTCTTATGAAATAATGAACGGAAATTTTAGCATTTGTCATTAAACTTTTTCTTTTTTTTATGCGTGTATCTTTGTCGAATAATTCTTTAATAACCTTGTCGTTATCAATTTTCTTATTTGAAGCATAAACCATTGCGCATTTCCAACCACAAACGATTTGAGTAGTCTTAGACGGCGTAAAAAGCAAATCACATACTTTGCATCGTTTTTTTCTAATAGCTTTAAATTTGGTCATATATGGATTCAATATCTGTTAAAAAATCACAAACTTTTTGCTTCATTAAATCAGGGTATTTTTTGTATAAATTTTGATAGGATTTTTCAAACATTTCCTTTCTTTTTAAATCTAAAAAATCAATAGCCAATTGTTTGTTTTCTGCAGTAACTAATTTGTAAACTGTGAATCCGTTAGCTGTACATAATTCCATAATCTTATGTTCCCGTTCCAATTCAATCAAACGTTTCCATACTTGACTTTCTGAAAGTTTAGAATAATGCGCTATGGCCCGGTAAGTCATCGGTTTAATTAAAAGTGCTTTTAATATTTTTTGCTGATGTGTTTCCTTATGCGGAAGGATTTTTTTATACGCTTCTTTTGATGCTGTTTTCATAATTCAATATTTAGGTTAGTTTGTTCGTTTGGTAAAGGAATATTAACGCTAAACATATCAAATGCTAATTGTCGCGCTTTTAAATGAAATTCCTCTTGTTCCGTTGTTGAGTTTTGCGTAGTACTTTTAGATAATCTTATACATTCGCCTGTGTCGGTATTTACCTTTTCAATATAATTACAGTTGTATTTAAGAAATTCGTGTATTTCTTCTTTTGAATAAAATTCAACCCATTCAGTTTTTATAATGTTTTGCCAAATAGGAATAACTACGCCCCAGTAATAAGCGTTTTGAGGTATGCTACGTGTATTTTTAAAAGGCTTCAATATCAATGTAACATTTTTACCTTCAAACGATTTAAACGCATCTATAACGGTTTTTGCATTTCGCTTTATTTTGCCGTTTTGGATTGACGTGGTGATTTCTATTTTTTTCATTCAAAACTAAATTTTTCTATTAAGTATTTATTTAAGTCATAAACATTACCAAATACTAACCTTTCATTTGAACTATAAGCCTCGCCCCTTTCAAATCTAAAATTAGGATATACGATATATCCGTTTGCGACTTTCTCAATCCTTAAATCATTAAGTATTGGTATTAATTTTTCTGGTTCCATAATTAATTTATTTTTAAATTTAAGTTTTCCAAAATGTAAACGCCCTCGATTTTTTCACCTGCTTCAATAGCTTTTTTCAATGCCATTTTATCCGCCTGCTCCGTTACCTTTACAACTTTGTAAATATCTGGCAAAGAATTAACGTCCTCAACAATTACTTGACTGCTTTTGCGAGTGCTAAATTTTTGTGTTCCCACTTCATAAGCGCCAAATAATTTAACCGCTTCCAATAGATTTTCATTTAAACAGTCAATTACATTATTGTTTACTTTTTTGAGTTGTTGCAACCGCTTAACCTCGTTATCGATTAGCATATTAAACGCCTCTTTTTGTCTGATAACTTCCAAATACGCTATTGATTTTTGTTGTAATTGGCTTTCTGTTATCGTTAAACGTTCCTCTATTTCCGTTGTAATTTCACCCTCTAAACTTTCAATCTCATTCATTAAAAGTCTTTGATCTGCTGTTATTTGATATAAACTACTCATTGTTTGAAGTGTTTTGATATTCTAAATATAAACCTCCGCTCATTTCAATATCAGTTAATAATTCAGTTTGTATTTCGTTATATTGGTTTAATAAGTCTTTTGTTTTCATTTTACGAAATATTAAAATGTTCCAATAAATCTTTTTCGGCTTGTTTAGAAACTTTGTACTTTTCTCTAATTGATTTTAAAGTATAGGTTTTTCCGTCTGCAATCGCTTTTGATAAATTTGTAAATGCGATAGTTTCATTGCCTTGTTTGTCAAATAGATTAATCCAATCCGTAGGCTCATTTTTTGCAACGTTAATAGGCTCTTTTTTTAATTGTTCACCGCTTGCATCGTTATCAATATCAGTTACCAATCCTAGTGCGCTCGACAAACTGTATCGTCTTAAATAAGTGATTGCGCTTCCTAAAACTTGAAAGTCATTCATTTTTGCCAATGCTACATTTTGAGGTATGTCGGTTGTACTTTCTAAAGTTTCCCCACTTTCAATATGGAAAATAATAGTTTTAATGGATTGCCCATTTATTAACTGAGTAAATCCTAATCCGTATTTTTTCAATAATGGATTAATTACTTCAAAAATTGTAGGTAGATCAGCGTATGAATATCCATAGCCTTGTGTTCCTTTGTGAATTACTGGCACTTCTTGTTGAAAGTCTGCCAATGCTTTAAATAAATTTGTCATCATATTAAGTTTTTAGTTTGCTAAAATCCGTTAGCATTTCGGTTTATCAAATATACAAAATTAGTTTTAACTGTACAACTAATTAATCATTTAAAAATGCGTTTAAACATTCTTTACTGCAAAAATCACCCTCGCAAGGTTCACCACAATAACCGCAAGTGTTTTCAAATTCTTTGTCAAAGTCGTCAGGATAGTAATTTTCCATTTTGCAAGTCTTTAAGTTCGTTGTATTTTTGATTCATTGCACAAAGCAATTCAGGGCAAAGAACGTTTTTAGCGTTGCTTTCAATTTCTGCGATCTGTTGGCTTAAAGTTTTCATAATTAAATTAATTCTTCTATGTCTTCTAATATTTTAACTATTCTCTCTAATATTTTTGTATTTAATTCTGTATAAACATAAATAGTAAATGCAAATATCGTTGTTGCTATTCCAGTTTCTTTGTAAATAAAGAACATTAATACAAAAGTCAAAATTCCTCTAATAATTCTTATTGTTTTCATAAATGAAAAATGATATTTAAGAACCAGTTAAAAAGTTGTATCGAGTAAAATATTACGGCAATAAATAAGCATATCATTACCGTAAAAATCAAAGTGTTTGTCGCTCTTTTCATAATTATTTGTTTTCAAAAAGTTCAGTAAATGCGTTAAAATCGAAAGGTTTGGATGCTTCAATAGCATTCCAAATTTGTAAGGCATATCCCAAATTGATACTTGACCAGGAAATAGAATTCTTTAAAGATTGAGTTAAAATGTTCCCAGTCGTTGGATATTGTTTTGTAAGATTAACTAATTTTTTTTGGTTTTCTTTTGATAATTTTTGGTATAAAGTTTTCATCGTTTAAAGTTTTTAGTAATTATTTATCAAATGTACAAATTAACTTTTAATTGTACAACTAAAAATATATTTATTTTGTATTTATTTTTTTTGTAGCTTTGTGTTAAGAAATTTGTAACTTCTTAATTAAGTTTTTAGTAAGACTTGCCCCAGCTCATCACTGGGGTTTTTTTTGTGCATAAAAAAGCCACCTTTAAAAGTGGCTTAGTCAGTATTTAGCACAATGCCTTCGAGCGGTTAAATACTTTTAATTTGCTTTTTTATTTTAGCTTCAATCCATTTTTTATAAGTAATCGGAATATTGTTTTTAGTAGGCAATACGCCTCTGTTTTTCATTTGTAAATAAAGTTTTGCATTTGGATTTTCATCGTGTATATACAATCTTTTAGTACGTTCCAATAGTTTTAATTCAGCTTTTTGGCTTGATGTAGTTTTAAATTTATGCAAATACGGATTTGCTTTAGAAATTGGATTTAATAAAATCTTTGTTTTTTTATCGTAATTTTTTACATAAGGTACGTTTGTCATAATTTATTTATTTGATTGTTAATATTTTTATTTAAATATCGGTATGTAAATACCTCCATAAATGTTTTTGTCAAGATCAATCCCAATACTGTAAATAGTTTTTTTACGGTTTGTAAATAATAGCCCAGCTTTAAAGTCAAGTTTATTATTGCCCTCAAGTCCTAAATGAATCGTTCTGCGAGGTTTTGGCAATATAACGGTATCTTTGTATATAATCTCGCGTTCAAAGGTCTTATAACTGACCGTTTGCGCCAACAAATCCCCACGTGTTTTTGTGTAAACATCAATAGATTGAAACGTATCAGTAAAGTTTTGGTTAAACTCTTT
>DMBU01000148.1 GCA_003446015.1 Bacteroidales bacterium
CACATGCTGTTTGAGCAGCATTATATTTCATCGATACTCGCATTCTTGTTGTTTTTGCTGTTGTACCAGATGGAATTGTAGCTGTTCCCGTAACTGTTGTTTTACTTAATGCACCAGCGTCAAAAATTAATTCACCTGAATCATCAAAGTCGCCATCTTTATTTAAATCGACCCAGATTTTCCAGTACTCATCGTATGTTGTACTTGTAAATCCCGGAACTAATGAAACAGAATATCCTGTTCCTGCTGTCATATTTACTGTCTTATTTGTAAAATCAGTATACCCTGCAGCTGTTGAAGTATTGCTAAAAGCTCCAATTGTTACACCTGCAATCCATTCGTAACTAAAGTTGCTTCCCAGTGAAGTACAATATTCAATTGGAAGTTCATCAACAACACTTATATAAGCAGTTTTAGTTTCGGTATCACTTCCTTGAGCATTAGTTGCTGTTAGAGAAACTGTATATGTTCCAACAGTATTATAAGTTACAGTTGGGTTTTGACTTGTGCTTGTTGATGGAGTTCCTCCTGTAAAAGACCATGACCAGGAAATAGGAGAATTCGTTGATGCATCTGTAAAACTAACCGAACTTCCAACAAGTACAGTTGTTTCACTTGCACTAAAATCAGCAACCGGAGCTTGTGGTACATTTTCATAAACCATATAACATACTGCACAATCAACTGCAGCAGAATTTACTGCTATTCTCATATAACCACCTTCACCCCAGCTTGAACCCCAGGAGTTTCTTAATATCCAATAGTCTCCGTAAGTTGCATCATTTCCCCAACCCACTAGTGAAATAGCATGGTTTGTAGTTGTATAAGCTCCATTGCTACATGAATTGTTACTATCAGACCATACTCCACCACTATAATTTGAAAATGAAGTTGTAACATAAACAGCTGCATCAACAACTCCGTAAGTCATTATCGCAGTTTTAATAGCTGCAACATCACTACTTGCTACTCTGTGCCAGGATTCAAATTTTGTTTTAGGTGCAGAAGAAGCAGATGATGGACAAGACTGATTATCAGCATCAGTATAAGGGAAATAAGATTCGTTTATAATTCCAATATCAACTAAGGCTTGTAATTCAGAATACTCATAATCGGCACCATCGCAACCACTAAAGTGGCTACTATAAGGAGATATAGTACTTAAACACCATGCAATATATGCTTCAGAAAAATCGGCTGTATTGCTATCATAACTACCTGTTGCAAGGTTATATGCACCTTCAGCAGCAGCTGCAGCACCAAATGAATAACAAGATCCGCATCCTCCCTGATCACGTGGGTCGCCTATATAAGAATGTCCATTATAATCTCGCCAATCAAAAGAGCTAGGAGTAGCTTTAGAAGTTTCGAATTTTGGATCTGGTGTTGCAAAATCCTGAACTGCAGGGCTTGTTCTTTCTACCTCCAGAATTAATTCATCTCCGTTCAGTTTCATTAACTCTAACAAAGGAATTCTTTCTTCAACACCTTTAATACTTCGGACACAAATAGCTCTTTCAGTTGTATATCCGTTTTGTTTAACAACTTCAGTTTCAATTTCGAAACCTAAATGAGCAGCATAAGAATATTCCGGAGCAACTTTGCCTTTGTAGAAATCCCATGCATTGACAATTCTACCATCGGGTAAATGAACCATACCAATATCACCGCCACTTTTAGCAGTGCTTATTTCATAGCGATAACCCAGCATTTCACAATACTTTGCGGCAGGGTTAACATAGCTTTTCTGTGCCAGCACAGAAAAAGCTAAAAACATTGAAAAAATAAAAGTAAAAAAAGTAATTTTTCTCATAGTAATATAGTTTTGGGTTAATTTTAAGTTTGCTTAAATTATTATATTATTTTTAATTAAAAATATTGTGTCGATAAAAAGCAACCTTCGACCACCAGAAAGCTTATTTCTCAGATATATGTTTTTTTATTCATCAATTTTTCTTGTTTTTTAAAAATTATTTATAAATTGCTCGTTAATTTAAATTGGGATACAAGCCTAACCATCTAATTTAAAAACATTTATGAAGCTGCGATGTGCTATAGTCGATGATGAGCCATTAGCTATTACTATAATTGAAGGTTATTTAAAAAAGATACCTTATATTGAAATTATTGGCAAGTTCAATAACGCTTTACCAGTTTATGAATTTTTAAAGGAAAATCAAGTTGATCTGCTTTTTCTTGATATCGAAATGCCAAATTTAACAGGGATTGACTTTATTAAAAGTTTATCAACACCTCCCGCGGTTATTTTTACAACGGCAAATAAAAATTATGCCATTGATGGTTTTGATCTAAATGCCGAAGATTATATCTTAAAACCAATAACCTTCGAACGATTACTTAAAGCTGTAAATCGTGTTTACGAAAACACTAGCTTTAGTAAACATATAGAAATAAAAGAGCCTGAGGAATTTTTATATCTTAAAGAAAATAAAAAGATGGTTAAAGTATATCTTAAAAATATTCTTTACCTCGAAAGCATCAAGGATTATGTAAAGCTTGTCACACTTGTAAAAACAGTAATAACAAAGCAACAGCTAAGTTATTTTGAATCAATTTTAAATCAAAATGATTTTTTAAGAATACACAGATCATTTATTGTTGCAAAAAATAAAATTGACGCGTACAGTTTATCTGGCATCGATATTGGGAATACCGAATTGCCAATAGGCAGAAAATATAAAGAAATTGTAATTGACGAACTAGAAAAATTGAACAATATTAAAATTAGTTAATTCTGAAATCAACAGTTAAATATATAATTTTAGTTTTTGTGCTCACTGTAAGCACATTTTTGTTACATGCTCAAGAAAAAGGCTTGATTCTTTCACATTATTATTCACCAAAAGATTATAATGCAGGGACCCAAAACTGGTGCGTAACTCAAGACTCGAGAGGGGTTTTATATTTCGGAAATGCTCAGGGGATTTTAGAATATGATGGTGTAGAATGGAGATTAATTACCGTTGCCAATAATTCGTCGGTGCGAAGTTTGGAATTTGATCACAATAACATTTTATATTCTGGAGCATACGGCGAAATTGGATATTTAACACCCAACAGTACAGGAAATTTAGTTTATAACTCTTTAAACTCCTTGATTGATTCCAGCCACCTGGATTTTGGAGAAATATGGGATATCCGTTGTTACAACGACAGTATTTTTTTCTTATCAGATAAATATATTTTTAGGTATCACAATAACAAATTTGATTATTGGGAGAGTAAAAATGAACGTTTTTATCTGAGTCATAAAATTGGAAACTCATATTTGGTTCAGGAAATGGGTAAGGGTTTAATGATCTTCGAGAAAGACTCTTTAATTCTAATAGATAAAGGTGAATTTTTTTCCGATAAAAGGATTCATAGTATATTACCATTAGGTGATAATCTTTTAATTTGTACAAGAACCGAGGGACTTTACACATACAATATTAAAAAAAATGGTGTTCAGATAACCTCTTTTGATGAAATATCAGAAAAGACAAGAGATCTTAACAGGTATTTTATTGAAAATATATTTTATCACGGAATTGAAATTTCTGACAGCACTTTTGCTTTAAGCACTTTATCTGGCAACATTATACTTATTGACAAAAACTGGGATATTCTTGATGTTATTACGAATGAGTCAATTGGTATAAAAAGTTCTATTCATTATTTATTTCAGCAAAAAGATAATTCGCTTTGGTTAGCCTTAGGCAATGGAATTAGCCAGTTAGAAATATTATCACCTTATAGATACTGGAATGATAATAAAGGTATTAATGGAAACTTTAGTGACGTTGCCAGAATCAATGAATATCTATATGTTTCAACTCATTCTGGTGTATACTACATCAATTCTGAGGATCTCTCAAAATTTGAAATAAGCTCTTTTAGTCCGGTTGATGGTGTTTTTGAAATGTGCTGGGGCTTTTTGTATTTTCAACCTCCTAAGATCAACGGAACAAATTCCTCAACAACTAAAATATCCAATTATTTTGCAACAGACGAAACGATTTTATTAGTTTCTTCAACAAATGGCTTATTTGAGATTAAAAAAGATAAATCTGAGTTAATATCTAAATATAAGTCCATTTATTTATCATACCAGTATAAAAAGGATCCAAGCATCCTGTTTCTGGGTCTTGATAATGGTATTGCGATGTTAAGATATAAAAACGGGAAGTGGAAAGATCTGGGACCCAGGTTTGGTATTGAATCTATGATTCGGGACATTAAAGAAGATACTTTAGGAAATTTATGGTTGACTGCCAGATACAAAGGGATATATAAAATTGAGGACCCATTAAATCAAAAATCTTCAACGAATCATGTTGAGTTTTTCGATACAACAAATAGTTGTTTACCTTCGGTAAGTGAATTACAAATTGTAGATTTCCACGACACGCTTTATTTTGCAAGCAAGACCAATTTTTATACCTATAATCACGAGAAAAGAGACTTTGATCTTTATAAGATTCCTGATGAAATCTCAAATGTAGAAATTAATGATGGACTAAAAGATACTTTATCGGAACATAGAATTAACGAAGACAGATTAACCGAATATTACATTACAACACTGCACAGCCCTATTCTCTGGTTTGGTTCAACAAAAGGAACTTTTCGGTATGACTTTAAATATAAAAGAGATTTAAATAACGTAGCACCTACCATTATTAGAAAAGTTTTAGCTAATGATTCTATTATATATCATGGTACAAATTATACTAAGGTTGACAATTTTTTACACTTACAAACAAATTATATTCTTAATCCGTCGGCCACGGTTGATTTAGAAACCATACTCGAATATAAAAATAACTCATTCGTTTTCTTTTTTTCAAATCCATTTTTCGAAGAAGTATCTAAAAACTCTTATAGCTATTATCTCTCTGGCTTTGATAATAAATGGTCGGAATGGACCACAGAGCATAAAAAAGAATACACCAACCTTCGCGAAGGAGAATATATTTTTTTGGTTAAATCTCGAAATATCTATGATATTGAAACACCTGTTGCAGAATTTAAATTTACCATATTAGCTCCCTGGTATAGAACTTTCAAAGCTTACTTAGGATATATTATTTTAGGAATAATCCTTATTGTTTTTATTGTTAGATTATATACTATTCGTTTAATAAAAGAAAAAGACAAACTTGAAAAAATTGTGATTGAACGTACACAGGAAATCCTTATGCAAAAGGAAGAAATCTTGGTACAGGCAGAGCATTTAAAAGATGCCAACGAACGAATCACTGCTAAAAATGAAGAATTAGAAAAACAAAAATGGGAAATTACGAATCAGGCGTTAAAATTAAAAAGGGCCAATGTTGAATTAATAAAACTTTCAAAAGTAGCTAGTGAAACCGACAATGCTATTGCCATTTTCGATAAAGAGGGAAATATTGAATGGGTTAATGACGGTTTTACTAGAATGTATGGCTACTCAGTTGAACAATATAAAAAAGAAAAAAACGGTAATATTATTGATGGAAGCGACAATCCGAATATTCAAGAAGCTGTAAAGTTGTGTTTAAGCGAAAAAAAATCGGTAGTATATGAATTTAAAACAAAAACTCGTGATGGAAAAGAGTTATGGGCCCAAACAACACTTACTCATGTGATTGATAAAAATGGTGAAACGATAAATCTAATTGCCATTGATTCTGATATTACCAAAATAAAACTTGCTGAAAAAGAAATTGCCGAACAAAGGGATAAACTTGCTTTAAGTAATGCTACAAAAAACAAGTTCTTTAGAATCATTGCGCACGACCTCCGAAATCCTATAAGCACTTTGGCCGGATCAACAAATTTGATCTTTAACGATTTCGACGAATACAATAAAGAAGAAACCAAAATGTTTATTGGTGAATTAAATAAACTTTCGCAAACCACATTTAATTTACTTGAGAATTTATTAGATTGGTCCTCAACTCAAATGGGTGAAATCAAGTTTTCTCCTAAAGTTATTGATTTAGAATCATTAACATCTGAAAATATAGAATTGATTAAACGTAAAATTGATTCTAAAAATATAAAATTAGAAACAAACGTTAAGCACGATTGTAGTGCTTTTGCCGACGAAAACATGGTAAAAACAGTTATCCGCAATTTATTATCTAATGCTGTGAAATTTACACCGGAAAATGGGCATATTGAAATTACGTGTAACGAATTGGATAATTATATAAAATATACTGTTAAAGATTCGGGTATTGGAATTAGTCCAGAAGATCAAAAAAAGCTTTTCAGAATTGACACACACCACACGACTCCGGGCTTATCTAACGAAAAAGGTTCTGGTTTAGGATTAATCCTCTGTAAAGAATTTATTGAAAAAAATGAAGGAGAAATCAATATTTTCAGTCAAGCTAACCAGGGAACTACAATTGAATTTACTCTTAAGAAACAATCCTCATAAAATTATTGTCGCTTTTAACATTAATTAACGTACTGCAAGCAATTTTTATCATTAAATCCAGTATTTATATTAGCTTAACATTACTTTGCTTGCTGGTGGGTTCAGGTTTCTTCAAAATTTACTTTCCTTATAAGCATATCCGAAAAAAACAAATTCTTCAACCTGACCTACTAACTGGCAAATTTATAATTCAATATTGATTATTTAAATACCACCCACCCACGGTCTTTTGAAATTGCACTAATTACTGAAGTGATTTGCATAAACTCTTTTTGAATGCTATTCATTTCTTCAGTTGAAATTTTATTTTCCTGGGCAACTTTTAATTTCTCAGAAGAATCTTTTTGTGCGATTTCTAATATTTTTCTTTTGTAAGCAATAATGGTTTCAGGAACTATTTGTTTAAGCTTCATATCTTCAGTTTCAATATGAGCTCCTCCTTTTTTAAAAATCTTACTCAAGGTATATGACGAACTTAATAAATCGGCTGCAAGCTTGCTTATTTGAGGCTCTGGGTGGTAAATAAAATGTTTTTCGTCTAAGGTATTTTCCGAATTTATTGCATCAAGATATTCCTGAAATATTTGCTTGTATACTAAATTTTTAAATTCCAGATCATCATTTAATATTTCATGAATGGTATATTCTGCCACTGAAACATTTCGGGGTTCATCATATTTATCTTCCTGGTAAGAATATAATATATGATTCCCATAATGCAACAACAGACGAATAATTTCCTTTTCTTGCGATTCGGAATATACATCGTCGACAAATGATGGTACTGCAGGGAAAGCTGTTTTAAAATTCTCGTCGGGAGAAATTCCTTTTTTACTTTCATTATCGTAATTTTTCCTGCGTATTTTATTTATCTCACCATAAAGAACCTTTTCATCAATTTCCAGAATATCGCTGCACTCTTTAATATAAACCGTTCGTATAATGGTATCTGGAATTACTGCTATTGATCTTACAATATCTGAAATTAAATTTGCTTTTTTTACAGGATCGTTTTTAGCTTCATTAAATAAAAGCCGGGTTTTAAAGGTGATAAAGTCTTCTTCGTTTTTTTCTATAAATCCAATAAGCTCAGTAGCACTGTGACTTTTTGCAAATGAATCAGGATCTTCACCTTCGGGCAACAAGAGAACCCGAACATTTAATCCCTGCTCCAGCACCAAATCAATTCCCCGTAACGAAGCTTTTATTCCGGCGGCATCACCATCGTAAATAATGGTAACGTTTGGAGTAAATCTTTTAATTAATCGAATTTGATCAACCGTTAATGATGTTCCTGACGAAGCCACCACATTTTCGATACCTGCCTGATGCATTGAAATTACATCGGTATATCCTTCAACTAAATAACATTTGTCTAATTGTGTGATTGATTTTTTAGCAAAGAACATTCCGTAAAGCACTTTGCTTTTATGGTAAATATCCGATTCTGGTGAATTCAGATATTTTGCAGCTTTTACATCCTTCTTTAAAATACGCCCACCAAAACCAATAACGTTGCCCGACAAACCATGAATTGGGAAAATTACCCTTCCCCGGAAGCGATCGAAATTACCATTTTCGTTAACAATGGTAAGTCCTGTTTTTTCAAGAAAATCAAGTTTATAGCCTTTTTCTTTTGCAGCAATTGTAAGTGCATCTTTAACATCAAGACTGTACCCTAGTTCGAACTTTTCAATTACATCATCACGAAAACCACGCTCTTTAAAATAACTTAACCCGATGGCTCTTCCATCCGTATTTTTATGAAGCTTTTCCTGAAAATAAGTATTTGCATATTTTGTAACAACCAAAAGACTATCTCTTTCGTTTTGTTCCTGAATTTCTTCGGCTGTTAATTCTTTTTCTACAACCTCTATATTGTATTTTTTAGCCAGGTATTTTAAGGCTTCGGGGTATCCCAAATGCTCATGTTCCATAATAAAATTAACCGGATTACCTCCTTTTCCACATCCGAAACATTTGTATATACCTTTTGATGGCGAAACTGTAAACGAAGGAGTCTTTTCATTATGAAAAGGGCAAAGACCCAAGTAATTAACTCCCCGCTTTTTTAAACTCACAAAGTCTTGAACTACTTCTGTAATTTCGGCGGTATCTATTATTTTTTGTATGGTATTGTAATCTATCATAATACTATTTAGCAGTAGTTCAGCGCTTTATTTAATTCAGAACATCAGCTAAAATACTAAAAATTCAACGCAATTTTTTGATTATTTAATTAAAATAGAAACTTCTTTTTAATTCGGTCATTAATTTCTAATTTGGATGTCAAAAATACAATCTATGAAAAAACTTGTTGTTCTTTCTGGTGCAGGAATAAGTGCCGAGAGTGGAATTAAAACCTTTCGTGATATGGGCGGTCTGTGGGAGGAATATGATGTAATGGAGGTTGCAAGTCCAGAGGCATGGGAGAGGAATCCCGAATTGGTATTGCGTTTTTATAATGAACGACGAAAAAAATTACTGGAAGCAAATCCCAATGAAGGTCATAAAGGATTGGTTGAGCTTGAAAAATATTTCGACGTAAATATTATTACTCAAAACGTTGATGATTTGCATGAGAGAGCCGGAAGTAAAAATGTTTTGCATTTACATGGAGAGCTTAAAAAAGCGCGAAGCTCGGCTGATTCTAACCTGATTTATAATATTGACGGCTGGGAATTAAAAATTGGTGATACTTGTGGGAAAAGCTCTCAATTGCGTCCTCACATTGTATGGTTTGGAGAGGTGGTTACTGAAATAACTCATGCTGCAGCTATAGCAGAAAAAGCAGACATTTTTGTTGTAGTAGGAACATCTCTGAATGTATATCCTGCTGCGGGACTTTTTGATTATACTCCAAATGGAATTCCTGTTTTTTTAATTGATCCGAATGATATCTATACATTGTACAAAAACCTGACAATTATTAAAGAAAACGCAAGCACCGGAATTCCAAAACTTATACATCTTTTAAAGGAAAATTATATGTAAAAACTCCAGCCAAATGACCGGGGTTATATTTTATTGATTTAAACGATATACTCCTCTTTAATGATTAATTAATATTTTCTTAGTATTTATTAATTTCCCATCAACTTGAAGCGAACAAAAGTAAAGTCCGTTTTTAAAATCAGAAACCGATATTTTAAAATTATCTTGTTTTTCTTCCAAAATTTTATTGTAAATAACGGAACCTATTGAATTATAAATCTCAATTTTTGCTTCTTTAACATAAATAACATCGTACTCAATAAATAAATATGTGCTCGCAGGATTAGGATACAGTTTCAATTTTTGCATCTCGTAAAGATTGATCTTTGTAGAATCGTTCTGTTCTTGATCATCGAAAGGATTCATAAATCCTCTATTCTGACTTGCAAATAGAGATCCAAAAACAAATATAGAAAGTATAAGGAGTAATGATTTTTTCATAAGCAAGGGGTTTTATTGTTATCTAATATACAAAATAACAAAAACTATACCTATCTATACGAGGTTAAAATGTTAAAGTTTACTAATAAAGCTTAATTTACATTCCATTTTTTACTAATTTTAAATCATTATTCTTTAAATGCTTTGTATGAAAAATTTGATTCCTGTCTTGCTTTTTATTTTGACTACTCATGTCGTTTCGGCTCAGACTTTTGGTGGTGGGGTTTTTGTCGGTCTTTCTGCATCTCAGCTTGATGGCGACAGATCCTCAGGATATCATAAAGCTGGTTTAGCATTTGGAATTTATACCAATGCCAGGCTTAACAAATATGTCGATGCTCAAATGGAATTAAAATATATTCAGAAGGGAAGTAAATGGGAAAGCGAAGATCAAACGGTGTTTTATCAATCGAAGTTAAATTATGTTGAACTTCCAATATTCTTAAAATATCATTTTTTAGGACGATTTAGCGCAAACATAGGTATTGCAGCAGGGTACTTGCAAAAAGCGACTGAAAACAAAGATGGAATCGGTGATGAACCTGCAGATCCTCCTTTTAATCCTTTTGAACTTTCGGGCCTTGCAGGAGTCGAATATCAAATAATTGAAAATTTATTTTTTAATGTTCGATTCAATTATTCGATTCTGGCTGTAAGGGACCATCCGGGAGATCAGTCGTTTTTTCTAAACAGAGGACAATACAACAATGTACTGACTTTTGCTGTTTACTATCAGTTGGCAAATGCAAATAAAAATGGAAAAAAGAAAGCTTGTGATTGCAATAACCGGAGCAAGCGGTTCGGTTTACGCTAAGATCTTACTTGATAAACTTATTCAATTCAAAGATCAGGTTTCAGAAATTGGTGTTGTATTCTCAAAAAATGCAAAAGAAATCTGGGAATATGAGCTTGAAAACAAATCGTATCAGGAATATCCGTTTAAGCAATATGAGATTAATGATTTTTATGCTCCCTTTGCATCAGGTTCTGCGCAATATGATACGATGATTATATGTCCATGTTCTATGGGAACGCTTGGAAGAATTGCCAGCGGAACTTCAGATGATTTAATTACACGAGCTGCTGATGTAATTTTAAAAGAAAAACAAAAACTGATTATCGTTCCAAGAGAACTACCTTATAATTTAATCCATATTCGAAATATGGAAACGATAACATTAGCAGGAGGAATTATTTGTCCGGCCTCTCCTTCCTTTTATTCAAAACCTAAAACCATTGATGATACTGTGTCAACTGTAATTAACCGAATATTTGATTTAGCCGGACTAAAAGCTGATACCAAGCGTTGGGGAGATTCAATTAGTTAGTTTTTCATCGCACAGGAATGTGCGTTGTACTTTCCTCTCCTTTAAGCAACTGCCAGGGCTGCAATGCTAACTTTTGTACCTTTTAGTTCTAATAAAACATTAGCACATGCTTCCAGGGTTGATCCGGTAGTTACAACATCATCGACCAACAATATGTGTTTGCCCTCAAGAACTTTTGCGTTTGTGATCTTAAAAATATTTTCAACATTTTTAAAGCGTTCAAATCTTGATTTGCGGGTTTGTGTTTCGGTAGCAACAGAACGTATAAAAGAACTAACATCTAATTGTTTTTGCATCGTTTCTGAAAGCCCCATAGCAATCCATTCACTTTGGTTATATCCTCGCTTTTTTAGTTTGCTCTTGTGCAGTGGAACCGGAATAATAACATCAATTTGATTAAACACGCTGGCTCTTAATTGGTTTCCAAGAGATTTTCCAAGCACATAACCAATTTCTTTATTCCCATGATATTTAAATTTATGCATCATCCCTTGATACTTGCTTCCCTTATTAAAAATGAAAAATGCCGTTGCATATTCAATTTTTGTGCGACCCCAAAATAATTGTGAAACAGGATTGTCGATTTGATTGTGATAATTTGTTTTTGGTAAATTAAATAAACATGTTGTGCAGATTAATTCTTCCTGAGTTACCAGATGAGAATTGCATACAATACATAAATCGGGAAAAAAAAGATTGAAAAAGTCGTTTAAATATTGAGTAAATAAGTTCATTTGTAAACTATCTTTACTCTAAGTTAAGAATACTATTTTAAACTTTCACACTCATCAAAAAATTGTTTTAAAAAACTTTCCATAAAACGATGTCTGTCCTCAGCTATTGCTTTTGCTGATCGGGTATTCATTCTGTCTTTCAGCAATAACAATTTCTCATAAAAATGATTTATTGTTGTTCCTCTTGATTTTTTATATTGTTCAAAAGTCTGGTGAAGTTCAAATTTTATCTCCGGATTATACATTTCGTTTCCAAACTTGCCACCAAAGGCAAAAGTACGTGCAATTCCAATTGCTCCAATTGCATCCAGGCGGTCTGCATCTTGCACAATTTTCCCTTCAATTGTTTTCATTGTGTCTTTTACTCCTGCACCTTTAAAAGAAACGTTTTTAATTACATTGATGATTTTATTTATGATTTCGTTTGTTAACTCAAGCTGGATTAACCAATTGTGAATAATTTCCAGGCCATCCATTTCAGTTTTGTTAAATTTCCAGTCTGCAACATCATGAAGTAATGCAGAAAGTTCAATAATAAATAAATCGCCACCTTCTTTTTCCTGGAGTTTTTTAGACATATTCCAGACCCGATAAATATGCCACCAGTCATGCCCTGAGCTATCACCCTCGAGTTTAGATTTTACAAAGGCAATTGTTTTTTCTATGATGAATTCTTTGGTCATATTTTTTCGGATAAAAAAACCCGCCGAAGCGGGTTTTGTGCTTTTATAATAAAATTATTCCCTTAAACTTTCTTCTCGTTTCCATTCAACTTCCCTGCCAAGTAAAGAAAATCCTATAAATCCTTTTACATGCAACGTAATATCGTCGCCCTCTTCAAACCAAATAAAGCATTTGTATGTTTTCCCGTTTTTAGGATCATAAATAGTACCGTCAACCCACTCTTTATCTTTTGCATTGTAATCAAATGATTTTAAGATTTGTAATCCTAATACTGGTTTATCTCTTAATTTTTCATTTTCATTTTTATCATCCAATTTAATACTGCCATCTTCTCTGGTTGGCTCTTTAAGCCATTTTATTTCTCCGTAATATTTGCCATTTGTGGCTTTAAAAATTTTAACCTGAGAGTCTCCTTCCTGAGTTAACCAAAAGCCCAATATCTTATCGGCATCCTGAGCAAAAAGATTTGGAGCTAAAAATACAGTTACGAAGAGAGAAATAAATAATAGTTTTAATTTCATAATGCAATTTTTTAGTTTTTAGTAAAGGGCAAGATAATAAATTTTAGAAAATATTTAATCATCTATAAATGCAAATATGTTATTTTCATTTAATCATACCATAAAATAGTATATGTAAAATATCATCAAGATTTCTTTCCAGTCCTTTCATATCAATTTCCTGATCAATGATCATTGTTGTTTCCAGGCCTTTTAAGAATGTAACCAGAGCCATTGCAGCAAATTTTGTATTTGTCAGATTAAAAATGCCCTGGTTAACGCCATCCTCTAAAATATTTTTTATTGTCTGCTGTTCTTCCTTATCATATTTCTTCCTTATCCGTTCAGTAAAAGCAAGATTTGCTAAGTAATCATTTTTTAATGCTTCATAAAAATTAACCATTTCTTTCAGGTACTTCATTCTTATAAACACATAATTTCTAATCTTATCCTTTGGGTTATCGTTTACATTGATAACCTTTTTTTCAAGTTCCAAACTTAAAGCATGTGCTTCTTTTTTAACCACAGCCTCAAAAATTTCTTCTTTGCTTTTAAAATAATAATAGATTGAACTTTTTCCCATTCCGGCAGCCTTAGCAATATCGTCCATGGTTGCCTTTTTAAATCCAAATCGGCTAAAAACACTTGATGCAATAACCACAATTTTATTCTTGATGGATTTTTGTTTTTTAAGTATATGCTCCTTTATCATTTTTCGAATATCTTTGATTTCAATTCCAAACTTACAATACAAAATCCTTGCATGCAAAATTCTTCGACTATTTTTTTCTAACAGTCAGGTTTAACCAAACACTTAGTCCCTTTTAGCTTTTTAGAATCATCATGAAAGCTAAATTTTATTACTTTAAGGTTCTATGCAAGTGTATAATCAAGCTGTTTTTTCTCTAAATCAGCTTTAACGATTTTTATTTTAACGCTATCTCCAAGCTGATAAGTTTTTTTATTTCGTCTGCCGATAATTGCATAATTATCCTCGTCAAAAAAGTAGTAATCGTCGTCCAGTTCACGAATATGAACCAGGCCTTCACATTTACTTTCATTTAATTCAACATAAAAACCCCATTCCGTAACACCTGAAATGACTCCGTCAAAGTCATCACCAATATGATCTTTCATAAATTCGACCTGCTTATATTTTATTGAGGCTCTCTCTGCCTCAGCCGCACGCCGTTCCATTTCTGATGAATGCTTGCACATTTCTTCGTACTTGTTTTTATTCTTGCTTTGCTCTCCTTTAATATAATCAGTCAGCATTCGATGAACCATCATATCAGGGTAGCGTCGAATTGGTGAAGTAAAATGGGTGTAAAAGGGAAAAGACAGCCCGTAATGACCAACATTTTTTGTTGAATAAACTGCTTTTGCCATTGATCTTACAGCCAACGTTTCAATTACATTTTGCTCCTTTTTTCCCTGAACTTCATCCAATAAGTTATTAATTGATGTTGTAATATTTTTTTGCCCAGAGGTATTTATTGAATAACCAAAACGCTGAATAAATTTTGAAAATCTCTCCAGTTTTTCAGGATCAGGTTTGTCATGAATTCGGTAAACAAATGTTCTCGCTTTTGCTCCTTTATCAACCTTCCCAATAAACTCGGCTACTCTTTGATTTGCCAACAGCATAAACTCTTCAATGAGTTGATTCGATTCTTTGTGTTCTTTAAAATAAACTCCTAATGGTTTACCTTTTTCATCAATATCGAATTTAACTTCAACACGCTCAAACGAAATTGCTCCGTTTTTAAATCTTCGGGCCCTTAACTTTTGAGCTAAGTCATTTAATAGTAATAATTCTTCTTTAAATTCACCTTTTCCGCTTTCTATAATCGTTTGTGCTTCTTCGTAGTTAAATCGTTTGTCGGAATTAATTACTGTTCTTCCAATCCATTGATCTAAAACATCTGCATTTTCATCGATTTCAAATACGATACTGTAGCAAAGTTTCTCTTCATTTGGACGCAAACTGCAAACCATGTTCGAAAGTTTCTCAGGAATCATTGGTACAACTCTATCCACCAGATAAACCGACGTTGCCCGTTCAAATGCTTCATTTTCCACGATTGAGTCTTTTGTTACATAATGCGTAACATCAGCAATATGAACGCCAACTTCCCAGTTGCCATTGCTTAATTTTTGAATTGATAAAGCATCATCAAAATCTTTTGCATCAGCAGGGTCTATCGTAAAAGTTGTAATTTCACGAAAATCTCTCCTGGTTTTACGATCTTCATCTGTAATTATTTCAGAAACCTGATTTGCAGCTTCCTCAACTTTCTTATCAAATTCATAAGGCAAATCAAATTCGGCTAGAATGGCATGCATTTCAGTATCGTTTTCTCCGGGCTTACCTAAAACACTTACAACTTCTCCAAAAGGATTTCTATATTTCTCGGGCCATTCAGTAATTCGAACAACTACCTTGTCACCATTCTGAGCGCCCTGCAATTTTGGTAGAGGAATAAACACATCGTAGGGCATTTGTTTGCTATTTGCAACCATAAACGCAAAGTTCTTTGAGACTTCTATGATGCCAACAATATTTTCTTTTGATCTTTTTATGATCTCTACGACCTCTCCTTCCGGTTGCTTACCTCTCCTTTTTGCATATAAATATACCTTAACCATATCGCCATTTAAGGCATGTTTTAAGTTCGATTGACTAACAAAAACATCTTCGTCAGAATCTTCTGAGATAATATATCCTGCCCCTTTTAAAGTAAGCTGAACTTCTCCTTCAATATATGCTCCTTGCGAAGAAGCCTTAAATTTTCCTCTTGAAATTTCAACTAAATTTCCAAAATCTCTTAACTCATATAATATTGCTGTAATTAAACCTTTTGTTGAATCATCTGCTATTTCAAATTGTTTTGCTATTTGCTTATAGTTATACAATTGTGTTGGGTTATTGGTAAATAAACCCATTATTTTATCGGTTAATACCTGTTTATTTAATTGATAGCTATTCTTTTTCCCTCTTTTTCCTGTTTTATTTTTTCCTTTACTCATATATTCTGTTTTTTATACAATATTAGCTAACTATAATTTACATTCAATCAGCTAATTGTTAATTCTTTTTTAAATTTTTCAGCAATATCATGTATACTTGTTTTTATTGGAATCCAAGTTGGATGAAAAGCTTCGTTTATTTTTTTAGTTGAATATTTTGATTTAGTCAGGCTTGATCGGATAACATCCTCAGTTATTTCTCTTTTTTTAATTCCTAACTTACTAGCCAGCCAATCTATATATAAAGCCAATTTCAACATTTTTTTTGTTGCTTCGTGGCTGGCTCTTTTAATTTTAATTTCATCAGCAACCATGTTAAATAAATCTGCATAGTCAAGGTTCTCAGAACTGATTACAAATCTTTCTGCATTATGTTCACTTTCCATCAATTGAGTCATTAGGTTCACAACATCCCTAACATCAACAAATCCTGTTGAGCCAGAGGTAAAATACCTCATCCCCTTTGCTGCTTTTACAAACAACGATCCACTACCAGAATTCCACAAACCTGGTCCCAATATCACCGATGGATTTACTATAACCGCATTCAATCCCTCCTCAATTCCACGCCAGACAGCCATCTCGGATTTAAATTTACTTACAGAGTATGCAGAGTGGTTTTTTGCTGAAGACCATTTCGAATTTTCATCAATAAATTCTCCATTTAAAGATCCTCCAAGAGATGCTATTGAACTAACATGACATAGTTTTTCAACATCATGTTGCAAACACAATTCAACCACATTTTCTGTTCCTTGTAAATTATCTTTAATTAACTGGTTCTTATTATTACTGTTAAAAGAGACCTGTGCTGCACAATGATATATTTTTCGGACATTTTTAAAAGCTTCGTTTAGGGAATATAAATCTAACAGATCACCCTCACACCAATCAATTTTTTTTATTAATTGTTCCGAATCACTTGAATAATATGAAAAGATCTTTTTTACATTCTCGATTTTTTCTTTGTTTCGAAACATTGCTCTAACCGGCTCATTCAGTAGACTTAACTTATAAAGCAAATGCGATCCTAAAAGACCTGTTCCTCCTGTAACTAAAATCATTCTATTATATTTTTTCCAATTCTTCTTGTCCCCAGATTAGCTTTTTACCAAAACCCAATCGATTATCTGTAAATTTAAGAAAACTTAACTCAATCACCCATAAATGTGTTTTCATCAGCATAGCAACAGGAAATCTTTTGAGGTACCTTGTTTTTACCCGTTTTAACAGATCTTCTTTTGGTTCATACATTGTTCCCTGAAACTGTAATCCCTGTATTTTACCAATCACATTTGTTTCCAGTACGATTGAGCCTGCAACGATATTCTGCCCTAAAGCATCTTGTGCATGTTTTGTCTCATAATCTGTCGTAAAGACTAACATATTTTTCTCTTCGTGATAAACATAAAAACAGTTGGCACAATAAGGGATATTATTTTTCGTAGTAGCTAATGTTAATACGTGATGTTTATGTAAAAATTCTATTATTTTTTTATCTACTTCAACCATACTTCTTATAAACAGATTACTTCTTGTTAAGTTTAACAAAGCTAATACAATTATCAACAGAAAAATAAATTTCATTCGTTTAAGCTATTTTGTTATTCTATAAAATTCTGCTTTTACGATTTGATCACATCCGACGTTAATACTTGTTCCATAACACATTATTAGAGTTGGATATTCATATAATTATTATTTGATTTGCAAGCTTGCTACATAAAAGAGGGAAATTTATGAGGTTAAGCTTAGAAAGAAAAAACACACAATATCTTGAAAGAACTTCGATTCTTCAGCAAACTGCGTTTTGGTCTGAATTAAAGGAAAAACAAGGACTTGAGACCAGAGCATTTGATATAAAAATAAAATCTGGCGATCTATTTAATTCATGTGCCGAAAATGACTACTATTACGATGATTTTTTAATTCTATTTCAAAACATAGGAAATGGATTTAACATAGGTTACATACCGTATGGACCAACCATTGAACCCCATGAAGAATTCCAGGGACAATTTCTGGAAGAATTATCGGAATCGTTAAAACCATATCTGGATAAGAAGTGTGTGATGCTTCGCTACGATTTATTATGGGAATCGCCATGGGCAAAGGACAACTCCCGATTTAATGGTGGCGACTGGATCGGCCCTCCAGAAAAACAGAATCAAGAGCTCCGATTAAACTTTAGCACTCAAAACTGGAATCTGAAAAAGGCTAATACCAATATTCTACCTAAAGATACTTTATTCATTAATTTAAGGTATTCTGAAAAAGACATCCTGAATCAGATGAAACCGAAGACGCGTTACAACATCAAACTTTCGCAACGAAAAGGTGTACGTGTAAGAAAAGCACACATGGATGATATTGCTATATGGTATGAATTACACAAGGAAACCAGTAAACGAAACGGAATATTCCTTGACCATATGGAATATTTTAAAAATGTACTTAAAACAGATGCTACCCATACGAAATCACCTGCCAAGGTAGAGTTGCTTATTGCCGAATTTAACAACAAACCTTTGGCTGCCATGTTTTTGGTATACTCGGGCAACCGTGCTACATATCTTTATGGTGCATCTTCTTCTGGAAATCGTAACCTGATGGCTCCTTACCTTTTGCAATGGGATGCTATAAATCGTGCCAGGGAAAATGGGTGTACAGAATACGATATGTTTGGAATAGCTCCAAATTGTGATCCTTCGCACCCTCTGTATGGCTTATATAGATTTAAAACCGGGTTTGGAGGCAATATTTTTCACCGTATGGGTTGCTGGGACTATCCACTCGATAATGAAAACTATGATTTGTTTCAAACCATAGAAATGAAAAGTCAGGGTTACCATGTAAATTAATATCTCCCTATTTTTTAGAAAAATAATTTGGAATTCTATTGTATGTAAAGTATGTCTGTCATATTGTAAAACTAACTTGTAATAACAAAATGGAAAAAACAACACTCTTAACAGTTTTTATTTTAGCAATCATACTTATAATCATGATTTTTACAAAGAAAATTGATTTTTCTGACAACCTAAATATTAAAAATAAACTGAAATTGCTTCCTTTTTGGTTAAAATTTCCTGGAATTGCAATAGCACTTTTTTCAATTATTGCTCACTGGACAGACATACATGGCAAAAATGAAATAATACAATTATTTTGGCAGTTAGGCCTGACAGTAGGACTCTTGTTTATCTCTTTATCAAAAGAAAGAACTGAAGATGAAATGATTATGCAACTAAGACTAAATTCAGCCTTTTTTGTTTTAATCGTCGGAATTATTGTGCATGTATTTATAGTTCTAATTGATAAACTTATTGGAGCAAATGATTTTCAATCTTATTCTTCGATTTATCTTATCAACTTTCTTTTATTAGCCTACATTTTCTTTTTCTATTCCCTAAAAAGGAAATTAAGGAAATGAAAAACAGGCTAAAAATAGAAAGGGCAATTTTGGATATAACACAGGAAGAACTTGCCCTGAAAATTGGAGTTTCGCGACAAACGATTAATTCCATAGAAACAAATCGTTATGTTCTCTCTACTATACTAGCTCTTAAAATTTCAAAAGTATTTGGAAAAGCAGTTAATGATATCTTCGAATTAGAAAACGAAGATTGAAATACCTAAAAATATCTTTAGCAAATTTTAACTTGGCTAATAATCTAAATCTTCATAAATTCGCAGAAGTTTTAACTTAAAAATAAGATTATGTTTTCAGGGATTGTTGAAGAAGCTGCAAAAGTCGTGAAACTAGAAAAAGAAAAAGGAAACTTGCATATTACCATGCATTGTTCTTTTGCAGACAAATTAAAAATAGACCAAAGCATTGCTCATAATGGAGTATGCCTGACCGTAGTTAAAATTGACAAAGAAAACAAAACCTTTACAGTAACTGCTATTCAAGAGACTCTTGACAAATCAAACCTGGGTTTATTACAGGTTAACGATAAGGTAAATCTTGAGCGCAGCATGAAAATAGACAGTTTGCTTGATGGACATATGGTTCAGGGTCATGTTGACCAGACTGCTGTTTGTACGGAAGTTAAGGAAGCAGACGGTAGCTGGTATTATACTTTTGAATATGAACCCACACAAGAAGATTACATTACTGTTGAAAAAGGCTCTGTTTCAGTTAATGGGGTTAGCTTAACCGTAGTTAATTCAAAAGATAAGTCTTTTCAGGTTGCTATTATTCCTTTTACTTATAATTTAACAAACTTTCATCAATTTAAGGTGGGTACAGTTGTTAATCTTGAGTTTGATATTATTGGAAAATATGTTGCACGAATTGTGAGACAGCAATTAGGCAAATAAAAAAAAGCATAATATATTGAAAAGCCTCATATATTATGAGGCTTTTTCTTTTTAATGGTATTTTAAGAGGACATTAAAATTGTCCTAAACTAAAGATTGAAATAAAAATAATCCGTGAGTTAATATTTAGATTGCATTTTATTTTACATAAAACTATCTTTGTAGGCTTTAAAATATTGTAGACCATAAAAATATAGAATATAAATGAGTGAAAAATTTCGCACATATCAGCAGTTAGATTTGTCGCAAGTAAATAAAGACATACTTGCACGTTGGGAAAAGAATGATACATTCCATAAAAGCATAACGACACGCACGGGGAATCCAACCTTTGTTTTTTACGAAGGGCCTCCTTCAGCTAATGGAATGCCAGGGATTCATCACGTTATGGCCCGTGCTATTAAAGATATTTTTTGTCGATACAAGACCATGCAGGGTTTTTTAGTTAAACGAAAAGCGGGTTGGGATACTCATGGATTACCCGTAGAGCTGGCTGTTGAAAAAGAACTGGGAATAACGAAAGAAGATATTGGAAAGAAAATTTCTGTTGACGAATACAACGCGACTTGTAAAAAAGAAGTAATGAAATATACCGATGTGTGGGAAGATCTTACACATAAAATGGGATATTGGGTTAATATGGATGATCCTTACATTACTTATGATAACAGATATATTGAAACCTTATGGTGGTTATTAAAACAACTTTTTGAAAAGGATTTATTGTACAAAGGATATACAATTCAACCTTATTCGCCTGCTGCAGGAACAGGATTAAGCACTCACGAATTAAATCAGCCGGGATGCTATCGTGATGTAAAAGACACTACTTGTGTTGCTCAGTTTAAAGTTATTCGTAATGAAAAGTCAGCTTTTTTATTTACTGATACAGATACAGATGTGTATTTTTTAGCCTGGACAACTACTCCGTGGACTTTACCTTCTAATACTGCATTAGCTGTTGGTGGAAAAATCAATTATGTTAAAGTAAAAACATTTAATCAATATACAGGAGAGCCTATTACTGTTGTTTTAGCCAAGGATTTATTTAATTCACATTTCGACAAAAAAGCTGAAGATCTAAGCTTTGAAGACTACAATTCCGGCGACAAAAAAATTCCTTTCAAGATTCTTGATTCTTTTACCGGAAAAGATATTGAAGGAATTCAATACGAACAATTAATCGATTGGGTTAAACCTGAAGGTGATTCTTTTAGAGTAATTACAGGCGATTTTGTTACAACTGAAGATGGAACAGGAATTGTTCATATTGCCCCAACTTTTGGTGCCGATGATGATCGGGTAGCAAAACAAAACGACATTTCTCCCTTGTTGGTTTATGACCTGGAAAATAAGACTCAGCCATTAGTCGACAAACGTGGTAGAATGTATCCAATTGAAGATCTGGATCCGGAGTTTGTTGCTAAAAATGTAAATCAGGAAACATATAAGTCATTTGCAGGCAGATACGTAAAGAACGAATATGATGAATCGCTTACTGATAATGATGCAACATTGGATGTTGATATATCAGTAATGCTTAAAAAAGAAAACAAAGCTTTTAAAATAGAAAAACACATCCATAATTATCCACATTGCTGGAGAACCGACAAGCCCGTTTTATATTATCCTTTAGATTCGTGGTTTATTAAAACTACTGCCATAAAAGATCGGATGATCGAATTAAATAAAACCATTAACTGGAAACCTGAATCAACCGGAACAGGTCGTTTTGGCAAATGGTTAGAAAACTTGCAAGACTGGAATCTTTCGCGTTCGCGCTATTGGGGAACACCATTACCAATTTGGGTTTCCGAAGATAAAACAGAAATAAAATGTATTGGTTCTGTTGAAGAATTATTTAGCGAAATCGAAAAATCAGTTACAGCAGGATTTATGACAGAAAATCCATATAAAAAATTTGTTGTTGGCGATAACTCTAAAGAAAACTATGAAAAGATAGATCTACACCGTCCGTATGTTGATGGAATTTATCTGGTTTCTGATAGTGGTCAGAAAATGGTTCGCGAGTTAGATCTAATAGACGTTTGGTTTGATTCAGGAGCAATGCCTTATGCTCAATTTCATTATCCGTTCGAAAATAAAGAAATGTTTAGCCCATCCCCGGGAGGGGGCTTATTCCCTGCCGATTTTATTGCTGAAGGTGTTGATCAGACTCGTGGATGGTTCTTTACTTTACATGCTATAGCAAGCATGTTATTCGACTCTGTTGCTTTTAAAAACATTATTTCAAACGGACTGGTTTTAGATAAAACCGGTGCAAAAATGTCGAAACGTTTAGGCAATGCCGTTGATCCTTTTGAAACAATCGAAACACATGGATCTGATCCATTACGTTGGTACATGATTACGAATGCACAACCCTGGGACAACTTAAAATTTGATGCAAGTGGTATTGATGAAGTAAAACGTAAATTTTTTGGCACATTGTACAATACCTATTCATTTTTTGCTTTATATGCTAATGTTGATGGATTTAAATATGCTGAAGAAGAAATCCCTGTAAATGAGCGTCCCGAAATTGATCGTTGGATCATTTCTTTACTAAACTCTCTCATTAAAGACGTTCAAAGTGATTATGAAAATTACGAACCAACAAGAGCTGGTCGGGCAATTCAGGATTTTGTTTCTGAAAATCTAAGTAATTGGTATGTTCGGTTAAACCGAAAACGATACTGGGGAGGCGAATATTCAAAAGATAAAATTGCTGCTTACCAAACACTTTATGTATGTTTGGAAACAATTGCAAGATTGATGGCTCCTATTGCTCCTTTCTTTGCCGATCAATTATTTATCGATTTAAATATAATAACTAAAAAAGATTTAACAGAATCGGTTCATATTGCAGATTTCCCAACATATGACGAGAAATTAATTGATGCGGATTTAGAGGAAAAAATGGACATTGCCCAGCGTGTTTCTTCGATGATTTTGGCTTTACGTCGAAAAGTAAGCATTAAAGTTCGTCAACCTTTGAGCAAAATTATGATTCCTGTTTTAGATAAATCATTACAGGAGAAATTTGAAGCAGTTCGTAATTTGGTCCTTGCCGAAGTAAATGTGAAAAATGTTGAATACATAACAGATACAAAGGGCGTTTTAGTTAAAAAGATAAAACCAAACTTTAAAACATTAGGTCCTAAACATGGTAAGTTAATGAAGCAAATATCTCAAGCTGTGGCACAAATGTCGCAAGAGGATATTATATCATTTGAACGCAATGAAAACTATGAACTAAACGTTGATACAGAAAAGATCAATCTCGTATTAGAAGATGTTGAAATCACATCTGAAGATATTCCCGGATGGCTTGTTGCAAATGATGGCAAGTTAACCGTTGCTCTTGATATTAATATTACAGACGAATTAAAAGATGAAGGTATAGCCAGAGAGTTTATAAATCGTATTCAGAACATTCGAAAAGACAGCAACTTTGATGTAACTGATAAAATAAATATTCAAATCGAAAAACACGATTTAATAAATAGTGCAATTGCAAAATACGGCGATTACATAAGTGCTCAAACCCTTGCTAATTCAATTTTATTAATTGATAAATTTGATCAAAATCAAGTTCACTTTGTAGAAATTGACGATGAAATAAAGACGAATATTAAAATAGATAAGATTAACTAGCATTTTCTTTTTAAAATGAAAAAAATTGCTATCTTTAGAACAACTTAAAAGAGATGAATCATGGCGGAAAAGACTAGGTTTACAGACGAAGAGTTGGCAGAATTCAAACAACTTATTTTAGACAAACTTGAAAAGGCTAAACAAGACTACGATATCTTAAAAAAGACAATTACTCATAGCGAAAGTAATGATACTGAAGACACATCCCCTACTTTTAAAGTATTAGAAGAAGGTGCTGCTACCCTTTCTAAAGAAGAAGCCGGAAGATTAGCGCAACGTCAACAGAAATTTATTCAGCACTTACAGGCTGCACTTATTCGAATCGAGAATAAGACCTATGGGATATGCAGAGAAACAGGGAAATTAATTTCTAAGGAGAGATTAAGAGCCGTACCTCATGCTACATTAAGTATCGAAGCCAAACAAAATCAACGATAATCCATTTTAACATATTTTATGAAATGATTGAGTCAAAAACGATTCAATCATTTTTTATTATTCGACACTTTTTATAGTTTTGTGCCAATTTAATTTTAAACAAATGAAATCAATCACTACAAAATCCATTGCAATAATTATTCTTGTTTTAATTATTGATCAGGTATTAAAATTCTGGATTAAAACTCATATGATTCTTGGTCAGGAATACAATATTTTTGGTGATTGGTTTATCATTCATTTTACCGAAAATAACGGAATGGCTTTTGGATTAGAATTCTGGGGCAAAAATGGTAAAGTATTTCTTACCCTTTTTAGAATTATTGCGGTAATTGGAATTGGTTGGTATCTTAAGATTTTAATAAAACAAAATGCGCCCAAAATGGTTGTAATAAGCATTTCGCTCATTATGGCAGGGGCCTTGGGTAATATTCTTGACAGTGTTTTTTATGGTGTTATCTTCGATGAAAGCTTTTACCAAATTGCTGAATTTTTACCCAGCGATGGAGGTTATTCATCATTATTGCAGGGCAGAGTTGTTGATATGTTTTATTTCCCGATTTTTAATGGACATTATCCAAGCTGGTTTCCTTTTTGGGCAAATCAGGAATTCATCTTCTTTCGCCCGGTATTTAATCTTGCCGATTCATCAATTACAATTGGTGTAGCTTACATTCTTATATTTGAAAGATCTTTTTTTAAACATCTTGATTAATTTTTTATTTTGCTTGAATACGAAAAGTTTCCGATATTCGTAAAAATATTGTTACTTTATTAGAAACTTAATTTCAGCAATTATGTATCGAGTTATTGTTCCTATCGACTTTTCAGAAGAATCCTTAAAAGGTCTTGATCTTGCGGTTTTGTTATCAAGCAAATTAGAATGTAAGATTGAAATGGTATATGTTCAAAAAAAGAGTCTCGATTACAATCCTGGTTCACGAGAAGAAGAATTTAAATTTGCAGAAAAAGAATTTGAAAAAATTCAAGAAACCTATCTTCCTAAATTACCAAAAGGTGTAAGTTTGATTTATATCATTAAATCGGGGAGAATTTACCGCGAAATTGTTAATCAGGCCGAGTCGTTTAAAGATTCAGTTATCGTAACATCAACACATGGCGCTTCTGGATTTGAAAAATTTTTTATTGGAAGCAATGCTTTTAAAATAATTTCAGCTACATATAAACCGGTATTCACAATCCGGGGAGGAGAGATTCCTAAAAATATTTCTAAAATAATTTTACCCCTTGATATTTCTGCCGACACCAGACAAAAAGTTCCGTTTACTGCAGAATTAGCAAAATGGTTTGATGCAGAAGTTCATGTAGTTACAGTTACTTCGTTACAAACCGAAGATATTAGTAAAAAACTAGGATCTTACTCAAAACAGGTTTGTGAACATCTCGGAAAACTGGGGATAAATTATGAAACAGAGTCACTTGTTGGTTCAAACCTTACCGACTTAATTATCGATTATGCTAACACAGTTCAGGCCGATTTAATTTCTATTATGACCGAACAAGTTTCTGATGGGAATTTTATAATGGGAACAGCAGCACAACAAATGCTGAACAAATCAACGTTGCCAATTTTAAGTATTAATCCAAAAGAATTGCATGTTTCGGGGGCATTTAAGACACAAGGTTAGTTCTTAAACGTAACAATAAAACAACCGGGAAAGTCTTTAGAAAGTTTATTCTTTAAAGAATTTAACTGAAATTCTGAATTGTAATTCCCAACAATAACACGATATAGTTTTTGTTTTTTTATTATGACACTTTCTATATAAACATCTTCATTAAATCCGTTTTTTAGCATTTCTGCCAGTCTAAATACATTTTCGTCATTATTATAGCTGGCAACCTGAACTCCTTTTCCCTTTGGACTAACTGTTTCAATATTTATTTTGTAATACACAGCAGGTTTGTAATTTTGCTCTACGATAGACTTTTCATCAGGAAGATCTTCCGTTGATGCAATGAGTTCAATTCCAACTCTGGTTATTCCCGATTCAACAAAACCTAAATCCCGGGCTGCCGATTTTGAAAGATCAATTATCCTGTTCGCTATAAAAGGACCTCGATCGTTAACCCTTACAACAACAAATTTATTATTTTCAAGATTTGTGACTTTTAGGATACTCCCGAAAGGCAACGTTTTATGTGCTGCTGTTTTTTTGGCATGATAATAAATTTCACCATTGGCTGTTTGCCGACCTTCAAATTTGTCGGCATAAAAACTAGCAATTCCCTCTTTAACATAATTACTTTGTGCATTTACACAACTTACAAATTGAATAAAGAAGCAGCTAAATAAAAAAAAGAGTTTACTTTTCATGATCAAGCTCTTTTGATTCATTTTGAATTTCCCAATATTTAAATTCATCCGTTTCCTCATCCTCTTCTTCAAACTCCCAACTGTAGATTTTTCTTCCTGGCCCCCTGTCTCTGTAATAAAACGCCAAAACAATACCTGCTATTGCTCCCATTAAGTGTGATTCCCACGATATTTGAGGTTGAAGCGGCAATACTCCCCAGATCATACTACCATAAAGAAAAACTACGAGTAAAGAGATAGCCATTAGCTTTACATTTTTTCGAATTACTCCACTCACAAACAAAAATGAAGCAATGCTATAAACTATACCACTTGCACCGATATGATAAGCTTGTCTTGCCCCCAACCAAATCCAAATATTTGCAATTAAACAACTCAAGATGAAAACCTTAAAAGCAATTTTATTATAAAAGTAAAACAAGCCGGTTCCTAAGATCAATAAAGGAACACTATTAGCTAAAAGATGGTTGATGTCTGAATGAATTAATGGAGCTGTTAGAATCCCCATTAAACCTTTTGTTTTTAGAGGGAATATTCCTAAAAATGAAAAATCAAGATGTAAAAGAATTTCTGATATTTTTATGATCCAGAGTATCAATATAAATAACATTGGAAATATGAGACTTAACAGAAATCTTTTTCTCTCTTCCTTCATATTAGAAGTTTAATTTGATTATAAATATCTTAATTTTTGTAGATATAAAAAAACCCGATCAGTTTTCTGACCGGGAATATATAACTTTATATCTTTCTAATTTATTAGTATTCGTTTGCTTATCTGCGATTTATCTTCAGACTCAACCGTAATAAAATACATTCCTTTTGATTTTTCAGAAAGATCAATTTGCAACTTCCTAAAACCAGATCCCTGAACAGAATTTGCATACACTATTGTTCCTAAAACATCAAAAACCTTTATCTGATAAACCTTGTCGTTACTTTCTAAAATCTCCAGAAAGAATAAGCCATTTGATGGATTTGGGTAAATTTTTATTTTATCTTCCTTAATTGATAATATGCCTGTTGTAGAAGATAAGCGAGCACTAAAATTCACGTCCTTATCAATAACATCTACGGTGCTATCATAATCCCAATATCCTTCTTTACGTAGCGTAAAACTCAAATTTTCTCCGGGAATAACTTCAGTAAAAACAGCATTTCCGTAAATATCTGTATAATAGCTTTCGTTATTAAACGTAATTAAAACATTTTCCAGAACATGAGAGCCACCATCAATAACATTAAAGTTAACATTGTAAGATGATAATGTCATTTTTAGTTCAAAGGTTTTATTCTCTAACACATTAATCATTCCGCTAAGTACATTGTAGCCATTTTTCGTTATTTGATAGACCTTGTTTAAAGAATAAGTTACCTCAAAAATATATTCCCCTTGTGTATCCGTCAATCCACTTTTCCCATCAAAACTAATGATTGCTCCTTCAATTGGAGTTACATCATCCAAAATTACAAATGTAATTTCATAAGATTTATATGTGAGGGTCTCCTCAATTAAAACATTATTCCCACTAACACTGACTGTCCCCTGAACATCATTAAAATGATCTTTTGAGATTTTATATGGAATATTTTCATCTTCTAATATATTGTCAAAAACAACACTCCCGGCAGGATTTGTATAAAGTGTGTCGGTATTTAAAATAACCTGTGCATTGTAAATCGGGCTTGTTTCTCCAGCAACAGCAAGAGTTACTTTAAATGTTGCTGTTCCTGCTCCCAAAATTAAATTAACGGTAGAATCTTTTTCCACATCCACAAATCCCTCAATGTTATCAAATCCTGTTTTTCGTACAACATAATGAAGCATTGTATCCATTTTAACTTGTTCAAACAATGCAATCCCATTTTCAGTCAAAATTGCCTGATCATCAAGCTCTACTGTAGCACCATCGATAGAATCAGTGCCATCCGTAATAACAAATGTTATGTCATATTTATACGTTTTTAAAACTATCTCTTTTGATAAATCTGATGTAACATCTAATGTTGCTGTTGAATCTGCATGTCCATAGGCCTGAATTAAATAGGTTTCATTTAAACTATATTCAACATCATAAAAAGTAACTTCTCCACCATCGGTAGAGAGAGTTCTTCCATCGAATGATATATCGCCTTCAATTGATCCATCTTCATCAGAAACACTAAATGTTACATCATACATGGAAATCGGTAAAGCAAATTCTTTTGAACTATTCTCTAATATATTAATTTCGGTTTCTAAACTTTCAAAACCGATTTTACTTATTGAAAGGGGATAATTAATTCCCTCCGGAATATTATAGAAATTAGCTATTCCGTTTACATCAGTATACTCTGAATATCCGTTAAACAGAACAGTAGCTCCTTCTAAAAGACCGCCAGACCCACTTACAACTACCTCTAAAGAATATCCATCTCCTAAACTCCTGACTTCGGCTTTCCAGCCACTTTGTGTTACAGATCCATCAGAGTGAAATGTAAATGTTAATGCTCCATTTTCATTTGTAGAAAGAACCGTTTGGGGAATGTTTGAATTACAATAAGTTCCTATTAAAGGAGCGCTTGTATTTTCTCCGTCATAAATTTTAAGATAATCATAACATCCGCTTCCATTGGGCTCCACACTAAAAGAAAGGAAATTTGCTTGAAGATTTTTCCCAGGATACCCGGTCATAAGCGTAATCGTGTCATTCTCGGAATCTTTATAATTACCTGCACTACCACCTGAATCATAAAAATAGGCTTTATCTAAAATTGCGGTATCAGCACTCGAAATTAGAATTTCCGGAATTTTGCCTATATTAAATTCAAGACTTTCTGCTTTAGAATAATAATCATCATAAATATCATTAACATTAAAGGTCAAGTATAAGATTTTCCCAGAAGTTGTTGCAGGGTTTGCCGTAGCATTAAAAATAATGGTATTTGAACTCTGAGCATCTATTGAAAACAGATCAAATTCAGAATTATTCAATGTCAGGTATGTTTCTCCGTCGCTTAAAATTGTTGCAAGACCGGTTAAATCTGAGATAGAAGCACTTCCATTATTGTTTACAATTAACGATATGTCGGCTGTTTCACCGGGATCTAATATTCCATTATTGTTTCCGGACTCATCGGCAACAAACAAATTTCCAATCTCTAATTCGGGAGCGTTTACTATAATATTTATTTTTGAATTCCATGAATATTCAACACTTTCTGCATCATCTGCAACGATCTCTAAGTTAAAAGATATCTTTTGCTGATCCCGAAATTTATCTTTAAGATCAACTGTAAAAGACATATTTATCAAAGACGAATCCAGCGCGAGAATTGTTCCAAAATCTTCGTTAGAATCTGTTATAACCATATTTGTATCAGATGAACTTAAATTTGCAATTACATTAAATGCATCGTAGGTATCTGATAAATTTTTAAGCTGAATATCAAATCTTATTGTTTCTCCATAATCTGCTTCATCATTATTGTTTCCAAGGGCATCGTCCAGCTGGTAGTAATCCAGAACAATATATGGAGTTATCGCCGGAATAGATGTTATTTGATCAATTATTGGTTGTCGGTTTTGTTTTGTAATAACAATGTCCAACAATCCAGTTTCTGTTATAGGATTAAAAGATAAATTTGCTACACCACTTTCATCAACCAATTTAGCATCAAGTAAAATACCATTTTTAGAAAGGGCAACATACGAGTCTTCTTCAGCAAAAACCTCAAATGACGATGAACCTGTCACGATTTCTCCATTATAACTAGTTATTAAAAGTTCTGGCACAGAAACATAAGGAGTTAAAGAAGGATCGCCCATGAGATGGTAAATTTCCCAATAATAAGATTTAAGTGAAGATGTTGATGCTTCAACCGCAAGGTTTCCGGCCACATTAATTTGACCCTGGGTAATGTACCAATCTTCTTTAGCTTCTCCATTTAAATGAAAATACCTGTCATATGCTCCAAAACCACTATTTTCATATGTAGGTATTGCTGTTATTGTGCTTGTTAATCCCACACCCCACCAATAATCTTCGTCCCAATAGGTTAAATTTGAACCTCCAATATATCCAACAGCTCCTTTTTTTGAAGCCATAAGCAGTTTCTCTCCAAAACAATCATTACTATTAAAGGTGTTCGATTCACAGCAATTTCCAATAATAAGAGGATACATATGTTCATTGGTTAAAGCATCAATATGTGAAATGCTAAAACTTGGGTCCGACCATCCGCTTATACCACAATGCGCTGTATAATTTGCAAATGAAACTCCACTACTTACATAACTTCTTATTGACGCAGATGCTCCGGAATTATTTGAAGCCATAACTCCACTATCATCATTATATAAATAGTAATAAGAAGTAACTCCATTTTCGGCATTGGTATAGTATTGGTTTGAATAATTAATAACTCCGTTTCCCCACTTTGAGGCATAAGAACCATCAACTCCTGCAACTAGGACTACATTATTTAAATATGATGGATCGGGCATCTCGTATTTCTCAATTTCAAGTGTTTTGTCAATTTGAGGTTGGAGTTCTTCCACTGACTCAGCAGAAAATCTGCCATAAAAAACTTCAGGCAATTTGTCGCCAGTATATTCGGCATAATATAAATCTGTTTTATGTCCTCCTGCTGTTCCGCTAAAAGCAGGCACTTGTGCAACATCGCCCACAATTAAGATAAATGTAGGAGAAACACCGTCAACAGGATTATCATACAAATCTTTTAAATAAGCTTTAATATCTGTAGTTGTTGTTCCAATAACATTTGTATATGCTTCTACAACATTAAATCCTTTCAGGGTCTTCCACTCGATAAATGGCTGTAAGGTTTCTTCAAACATGGGGTCGGATACGATAACATATTTTACCGGACCTTCGATTAAAGCTTTAGAATCGCCTGGTTCGTTTATGGTATTTAAAGATATGCTCTTAAAATATGAAGATTCTAGATTCTTAGGTTTTTGAGGTTTCACATTACTTTTAGGAACAAATACTATTTCGATTTCGATGTTATTTATAACTTTTAAAGTATTTGTAATTGGATTATATGCAAATGGTGATATTTCGATATATCCCAAATGTCTGTTTCGTAGATATCCTCTATCTTCAAATTGAACCAGTTCATTCCTGTAAAATTCGTTTTTACTATAAACCTCATCGTCTTTGATAAAGGGTTCGTCTTTTACTTCTTTGTTTTTTGCAACCGAAGGCTGAGCTGGCATGATCAATTTATCCAGATTATAATCCTTTAATTCAATGATTTCTTCGTCGTAACTAATTACATTTATTTCGGCTTCAGCATTAAAAGGAATTTCAATGAGTCTGTTAATAACTGGCAAATCAGGTTTCCCGGGATTAAAAGTCTTGCTCATTCCCTCAGTTATCATCTGGTTAAAAAGGCCTGCTTTTGTTTCCATTTCGATTAATTCAATTGCAGAAAAAGATTCAGAAAGCTGTAATCCATTTGATGTGCTTTTTACAATTTCCGATCTTGAAACTGCTTTCTTCTGAAGTTTTAACTCAATTTTATGTTTTTGCTGAGAAAATATAGTAACAGGAAATATTACCAGGAGAAATATATATGCAACACGTTTAACCATAACAAAAGTGTTTTAAACAAATATAAATTAACAAATTAGGGTGCGACAAGATATTACATTTCTACGTAAAAAGGAACACTTTTGTTCAAATTTTAACAATTAGAAATAGCAAATAAAATTGTTTTTAATGTTTGACTTTGCCTATTTTTGATTCTATAGACTCTATCTTTTGAGTTAAACGATTTGACTTTCCCTTTCTAATATCTATGGTTATTGTGGAATAAACTCTGTTTGAAAAGGGTTCAAGAACCTGGTATGATCGATTTACAATTTCCAGTGCTTCTTCAAGGGTTTCTGTTTCGACAATTGTTCCCATTGCGGTTAGTTGATAGCTTATTCCGCTTTTGTTTATCATATCAATAATTTTACTAACCGATTCACTGGCGCTATCACCCGTTTTATCGGTAGGAAACATTGCAAATTCTAAAAGTACTGACATGATTTATTTATTTACATCAAAATTTATTTCAATATCCCAGTTCGATCGGACTTTTATCTTTTCAGTATAATACAATACCTCTTCAGGCTGAATATGTTTTAAATACTCCCCTGTGTCCCATTTTTTATTAAAGTTTTTATCAATAATGACTTTAAAGATAAACTCTTTGGGAGGTAAAAAATTAAACTCAACAATTTGATCTGTTGTTACAAGCTTTTCGCTGTATATGGTTTCTTTATCTTTACTTGGCAAGATTAACTGACAAATTAATTGTGCCGTTGAATCTATGCCGGTAACATTAGCTAATATTTTACCATAAAAATCTCTTTTTTGAGTTTTAAACTCAATGATATTTGTGTCATTTACAGACTTATAAATATCAGTAAAAGCTCCTGGATAAATCTCTAATCTGTAAATTGTATCTGCTCCCCAATCCACTGAAAGCCCGTATTTTCTTAGTTTTAAACTATCCTGAAAAATGCTGTATTCAACAGGGATTTCGACAGTATCAATAACTGCAAACAAATTAATTTTTGACGTATCGTAAGATGAAATTGGGGTTTCAAAAATGAAATTCAATTTGCTGTTTAAATCTATTGTCCCCTTACTTTTTACATTCAAAGCATACTTTAAACTTGTATCAACAGGTTCATTTTTCTTTTTCTTAAGTTCAAAAAATTTCAGTTTTAAGGTGTCTGTATTCCATTGATAAACCAAATTTGAATCTTCTTTTTGATATGTAAGTGTAAAAACAAGATTCTCCTTTTTATATATTGTACTATCTGTTATCCAATATGTTATAGAATCACCTTGAACCCCTGTTTCTTTAATAAACCAATCTTTTTCAATTAAAGTATCTGCCGAAGCAAAAACCACACTGTCTTTTATGGGTTTATTAAATACTATTTCAATTTTTTGCCTTATGCTCCTTGTACTATTGGCTAAATATTGAACTTCACGGTCTTCGGTAAAAAGTCTTACAACGTAATCTTTAACAGGGTAATATGATTTTGAATGAACAATAATTGTATCAATTTCAGAAGTTAAGTTTGCTTTTAAAGTAACACTATCCGATTCTGTTTCCAGATTTAAACTTACTTTATTATTTAGGCTGTCCTGATCAATTATCATAGAATCAATTAATGTTGAATCTGATTTAAAAACGGTATCAATTTTTGTTTCGGTAATTAAATCAAAAAGTACTAAGGAATCTATAAATGCAATATCCTCGTTGGGTAAATCAAATAAATAATTCTTGTTAAAATCCCTTAAAGCAAATAATTTAAATTTGTTGTTACTAACGTTGTTTATACGAAACAAGCCCTCTTTATTTGTTTTTGAAAGATAAACAGGTATCTGTTTAATCGGCACAGAATCTTCCAGCTCTTTATATAACATTACATAAACCCCTTCCTCCGGCAATAAATTAAATGAGTTTATTACTTTTCCACTTATTGATAAGGAATCAATATAAGTACCTGTTGAAAGAACGTATTGAAAATTCTCGATAGGATTCCCCTCGTTGTAATCCCGAACAGAGTTACCAAAATAAATATTGTACGTGGTAGAGTCTTTTAATTCTTCGTTAAATTCAATAACCAGGGTTTTTCCTTTAACTTTTATAGTAGGTTTTTCTTGAATAGGAGGTGAAATTATTAAATTATTATTCAAGTCTTTTAGTTGAATAAATTCATTAAACGTAATGGTAATCTTTTTACGATCAAAGTTTACGGTGTAATCAGGGGGATCGACCGTAACAATTAGCGGATGTTCTTCATCTTTAGGGCCTCCTGTTGGAGCAACAATTTTAGCACAACTGTAAAAAAACATTACTCCGATAAGAGATAAAAAAATAACCTTTTGTATATTGCTAAACTTCATCTTTCTTTTCAAATTTTAAGTTACAAACTTAAAAAGTTTATTTAAATAAACACTTATGCTTTGCCTATTAATATGATAGTCAAAACCCAAATTTTAACAATTAATAACATTATACCAACATTAGAATCTTATTAGGCTTAAAAAATTTCATACATTTGTATTTTAAAACAAAATAAATTAAAATGCTACTAAATTATATAAACTGGAATGTTGACCCTGATATTGTTAGCTTTTGGGGATTGACCATAAGATACTACGGACTTTTATTTGCATCTTCTTTCCTTTTTGGATATATTATTATGCAAAAGATCTTTAAAAAAGAAGGTTTAACTATTGAACTGTTAGATAAATTAACCGTTTACATGGCAGTAGGAACAGTTTTAGGAGCACGGTTAGGTCATTGTTTGTTTTATCAGCCAGATTATTATTTAAGTCATCCCTGGGAAATACTTAAAATATGGCACGGCGGTTTAGCCAGTCACGGTGCCGCTATTGGTATTTTAATTGCTCTTTATTATTTCTCTAAAAAGAATAAAAAACCATATTTGTGGATTCTCGACAGAATAGTTATTGTAGTTGCATTAGCTGGATTTTTTATTCGAATGGGTAATTTAATGAACTCCGAAATCTACGGTATAGAAACCAGCTTACCCTGGGGATTTATTTTTGTTCGTGATGGTCAAGTCGTTCCAAAGCATCCAACCCAAATTTACGAGGCATTATCTTACTTATTCATTTTTGTTCTTCTTTATGGCATTTATATTAAAAAAGGTATTCAGGTTAAACAAGGGCTCATTTTCAGCATATTTCTTATTTTACTTTTCACCGTAAGATTCTTTATTGAATTTATAAAAGAAGATCAGGTTGGTTTTGAACAAGGAATGTCATTAAATATGGGACAGTGGTTGAGTATCCCATTTGTACTAATTGGACTATTCCTGTTGTTTAGAAGCATCAAGTTGCAAGCACCTGCAAAATAAGACTTTCAGGTCTCTTTTTCCTGTTAAACAATTATGATTTAGATTGTGTTTAAGAATTCTTTAAGACAAAAAAAAGTCTTAAATTTAGAATTCTATACTATATTTTAAAGCACATGATTAATCAAATAATTAACTTCAGCATTAAAAACAAACTAATTGTTATTCTTTTTACTTTAACTATTGCTGCGTTTGGTATATATGCCGTTTTTAAGATTCCTGTTGGTGCAGTTCCAGATATCACTAACAATCAGGTTCAGGTAATTACCGTTTCAACCAGTTTATCGACACAGGATGTTGAGCAATTTATTACTTACCCCGTAGAGCTTGAAATGGCTAATTTACCTGGAGTTAAAGAGATTCGTTCAATTTCTAAATTTGGGTTATCTGTTGTTACCATAGTTTTTGAAGAAAACATGGGCACATATCTGCCCCGGCAGTTGATCGCCGAAAAAATAAAAGCTGCATCAGCCAATATTCCCGAAGAATTTGGGTCTCCAAAAATGGGTCCAATTACCACCGGTTTGGGAGAAATATATCAATATATTTTAGATGTTAAGCCAGGTTATGAAGGTCGCTATACACCTATGGAGTTAAGAACGATACAGGACTGGATTGCAAAGCGACAATTGTCTGGTATTCCGGGAGTTGTAGAGGTAAATACCTGGGGTGGTTTTTTAAAACAATACGAAATTGCTTTAAATCCCGACCAGTTAAAAAGCTCAAACATTACACTCTTTGAAGTATTCGATGCTATAAGTAAAAATAATAGTATTGCCGGGGGAGCTTATATCGAAAAACAAAACATGAGCTATTTTATTCGTGGCGATGGAATGGTAAAATCCATTGAAGATATCAAATCAATTGTGGTTAAGAATATTGATGGTACACCAATCTTAATAAAAGATATTGCTGAAGTTCGGTTTGGTCATGCAAACCGTTTTGGAGCCATAACTGCTAACGGCGAAGGCGAAAAGGTGATGGGGCAAATTATGATGCTTAAAGATGCCAACTCAAAAGAAGTTATTAAAGCTGTTAAGCAAAGAGTTGATGAAGTGCAGAAAAGCTTGCCCGAAGGAGTTTATATAAATCCTATTATAGAGCGAAGTGAATTAATAGGAAAAACATCGTTTACCATTATTGAAAATCTTTTACTTGGATGTTTCATCGTTGTATTAATTGTTGTTTTATTGCTTGGAAATATTCGATCGGCGTTGGTTATAGCATCATTAATTCCTCTTGCTTTGCTGTTTACAATCTCATTCATGTATATCCTGGGAATTGATGCAAATCTTATGAGCTTAGGAGCCTTAGATTTTGGGATTATTATTGATGGGGCTGTTATTATTGTTGAGTTTATTGCCATTCAAATTACAGCACGAAAATCTGATTATGACATTTCGCATGGCAAACAACGCCAACTTCTCATTGATAAAATTTCTTACGAAGGAGCTTCCAAAATGATCAATTCTGCTATTTTTGGTCAAATAATTATTCTGGTTGTTTTAATTCCTATTCTTACACTTAGTGGTGTTGAAGGAAAGATGTTCCGACCAATGGCACTTTCGTTCAGCTTTGCTATAATAGGAGCAATGATTCTTGGATTAACCTGGCTCCCCGTTGCTGCATCCTTATTTTTAAAACCAGAAAAAGAATCGAAGAAAAGCATTTCAAAATGGATCATGAATTTGGTTTACCGATCATATCAACCCGTTATTAAATGGGCATGCGATCATAAAATTATTATTATAAGCATGGCCATTGCATCCTTAATATTTACAGGAGTGCTATTTTCAAAAATGGGAGGTGAATTTGTTCCAACACTCGATGAAGGTGATTTTGTTATTCAGCCTGTATTAAAAACGGGTACATCGCTTACCAAAACAATCGAGCTTACTACAAAAATGGAAAATATACTTTTAGATAACTTTCCTGAAGTAGATCAAATTGTTTGCAGAATAGGGGCTGCCGAAGTACCAACAGATCCTATGTCGATGGAGGAAATTGACATGATCATTAAATTAAATCCTAAGAAACAATGGGTTTCGGCAAAAAGCAAAGAAGAACTTGCCGATAAATTTAAAGAAGCTTTATCGGTTATCCCTGGCATAGATTATGAGTTTACTCAACCTATCGAAATGCGTTTTAACGAACTAATTACCGGTGTTAGAGCTGATATTGCTATTAAAATTTTTGGTGAAGACTTAGATTATTTAAACGAAAAAGCAATCGAAATTAAAAATTTGATTGAAAATGTTCCCGGAGCTGCCGATATTATCCTGGAAAAAACAGCCGGACTTCCCCAAATAAGTGTCAAGTACGATCGAACTAAAGTTGCTTTTTACGGATTAAATATCGAAGAGCTAAACAAACAACTATCAACTGCATTTGGTGGTCAAATAGCAGGCAGCGTTTTCGAAGGTGAAAAACGTTTTGATTTAGCTGTTCGATTTAATGAAATGTATCGTAAGGATATTCAGTTTATTCGCCAATTAAATATTGGTTTATCAAATGGCAACCAAATTCCTTTAAGCGAACTTGCCGACATCAACTACACATTTGGTCCTGCAAAAATTTCCCGCGATAATACACACAGAAGAGTTGTTGTAAGCGTTAACGTTCGGAATCGTGATTTACAATCTGTTATTTTCGATATACAAGAGGTTATTGCTAAAAATGTTTCTTTAGACGCAGGTAATTATATTACTTACGGCGGACAATTTGAAAATTTACAAAATGCCACAAATCGATTAAAACTAGCTGTTCCAATTTCATTGCTTTTGATTTTTATATTTTTACATTTTGCTTTTAAATCGTTAAAAGATGCTGCAATGATTTTTACTGCGGTTCCTCTGTCGGCAGTTGGAGGTGTTTTCCTGCTTTGGTTTAGAGGAATGCCTTTCAGCGTTTCTGCGGGAATAGGATTTATCGCATTATTTGGAGTTGCTGTTTTAAATGGGATTGTATTAATCGAGCATTTGAAAGATTTAAAGGAACAAGGAATGACTGATATGAGAGAGCTTGTTATGAAAGCAACTCGCGAACGATTGCGTCCGGTGCTCTTAACGGCTGCGGCAGCAGCACTTGGATTCCTGCCAATGGCAATATCAACTTCGGCTGGAGCAGAAGTTCAAAGACCTTTAGCAACAGTAGTAATTGGAGGTTTAGTTACTTCAACATTACTTACCATGATCATGCTACCTTTACTTTTTTATATTTTTAATACTAAAAAACCATTTGGTTCTATAAAGCTTCCTAAAAAAGGAATCACGTTATTCATCATTTTTACTTTATTTGGATCCATTAGTGTCAGGGCCCAAGAACCAACCGATAGTATTCAGAAAATATCCATTCAGCAAGCGGTTGATTTTGCTCAAAAGAATAATCCTGCACTTAAAAATGCAAGTTTAAATATTGAATCGGCAAAAAAACAAAAGCAAGGAATCCTAAATTTTGATCCCACAGAATTTTCATATCAAAAAGGGCAAATAAATTCAGATTTAATTGATTATTCTTTTGAGATAAATCAAAATTTCGGTTCTGTTTTAACCCATTACCAAACCGGGAAACTGGTAAATCAAAACATTTCATTAAGCGAAAAGGAATTTGCAATTGTTAAAAAAGAACTTGCCGCCCAAACGAAGATTTCATATTACAATTGGATTTATCTTATAAACAAATTTAAAATTATACAAGAGCAAGTTAGTCTTTATAAGGAGTTTGTAAGAATTGCACAGCTTAAATATGAATTAGGCGAGTCGAATTTACTTGAACAAACACTTGCTGAAACAGAATATGCTTCTTCAAAAAATGAGCTTCTGAAAGCAGCTGAACAATTAATTAAAGCTGAAAATAATCTGAAACAAATCATGAACACCGATGGTAATTTTATACCTGAGTCTGATTCATTAACCATTTATCAGTTGCCTGCAGGTACAGATCCAAACGAAAGGTTTAGCAATTCCATTTTATTGAATTATTATGAAAATCTTTACACCATCGAGAATGTAAAGTACAATATTGAGCGATCGGCTTATTTCCCTGAAATATCGGCCGGATATTTTAATCAGCAAATTGATCAGGTTGATGGATTTACCGGATGGAGCATTGGATTAAGAATGCCAATTTGGTTTTTGCCCCAAAACTCGAAAGTACAAATGGCAAAAATTGAAAAGGAAAAGGCTTTTAACAACTATGAATATCAAAAATTTAATCTCGAAAAAGAAATAGAAAATATGGTAATTCATCTCGACCAGGTTCAAAATGATTTGATCTATTATCATGAAAATGCATTAAAAAAAGCACAGTTGCTAAAAATTACGGCTCAAACCCAATTCGAAAAAGAAGAAATAGAATACATGGAGTTTTTGCAAAGTATAAAAGTTGCTCAGGAAATCAATCTAGGGTATCTGGAAACCTTATATAATTATAACAAAACAGCAATTAAACTTGAATTTTACACTAAATGATACGATTAAAAAAACATAAACGAATGAAAAAAATTATTTATTTATTATCCCTGTCCATATTTATATCATGTTCACCAAACGAGACAAATAATGTTACTGAAGAAGTTGAAAAGATTTCTTCAGATAATAAAACAATAACATTAACTCAGGAACAAATAGCTGTTGCCGGAATAAAAACAGGATCTATCGGCAAAATGAAGATCTCTGAAACAGTTGAGTGTACGGGAACAATTGACGTTCCGCCAGAAGATATTGCATCCGTTTCGCCAATAATTAATGGATTTATTAAATCACTTAACTATAATTCTGGTGATTATGTTAAAAAAGGAGTTGTGTTGGCAACTTTACAACATCCTGATTTTATTCAACTGCAACAGCAATATCTTGAAGCAAAAAGTCAGGTTGATTATTATCAGGAAGAATTTAAACGCCAGGGTGAGCTTACTATTGAAAATGCAGCTTCGATTAAAAAAATGCAAAAGTCAAAAGCTGAATATCTGTCGTATGAAGCTAATTACAAATCACTAAAAGCACAACTGGAATTACTTGGTGTAAATACTGGTAAAATTGAAAAAGAAGAATTTGAAAAAGAATTCAAAATGTTTGCACCCATTAGTGGTACCATATCCAGGTTAAATACAAATCTTGGCCGATTTGTAAGCCCTGAGGCTCCTGTATATGAAATCATCAACGACGAAAACCTCTTTTTACAGTTAAATATTTTTGAAAAGGATTTACCCAAAATTGCTGTTGGTCAAAAAGTAATATTTCGAATATTAAATGATCAGACAGAATATGTTGCAAAAGTTAAACGTATTGGCATTGGAATTGATAAAGCGAACAGAACAACGATCGTTCAAAGTATAATCGATAAAAAGAGCACTAATATTACGCCGGGAAAGTTTATTAATGCATCTGTTCTAATTAACGAAAGAGAGGCTAATACCTTACTTTCTGAAGCAATTGTTTATTTTAACTCCGAGCCTCATGTTTTTATTAAATCAACCAATACGTTTAATCTGGTAAAAGTAAAAACCGGAATTGAACAAAACAATATGATTGAAATATTAGAAGCAGACAATACCTTACTAAAAGCAGAAATTGTTGTTATGGGGACTTATTATTTATCGACAATAATACAGGCTGAAGAGTAAAGTAATTTAATGTGATATTGTCCGTTTAATAACAGTAAAGTATTGAAGATATTGAAAATATAACATACATTTGCAAATCGAATAAAAATTCTAACAACCTAAATGAAAATGGAAGAGCAAAACAACAATCAAAATTTAGAAAATCAACAACAAGCAAATAATCAGGTTCCTGTTGCACCACCCAAAAATAAAAGTGGATTAATGTTTATCCTTATTTTGGTAATTGCACTTTTAGCTGTTGTAACATGGTTATATATTGATCAAAGACAAACCACTGACGAAATTGAAACAGCTTTAACAGCCGAGAAAGACTCTTTACAGTCGCACTTACTGCAATTGCGTACCGAGTATGATGAGTTAATGACCGACAATGATTCGTTAAATTCACATTTAAACGAAGAAAAAGCAAAAATTGATGATCTATTGGCAGAAATAAAAACGGTTAAAGCAACTAACTATGCAAAAATAAAATCATTACAAAACGAATTAGGAACATTGCGTGAAGTAGCTAAAAGTTATGTGCGCCAGATTGACTCCTTAAACACAATGAATCAGGCTTTAGTAGCTGAAAATATTATGGTTAAAAACGAAATCAATGAAGTTACTAAAACAAAGGTTGAATTGGAAGAAAAGAATAAAGATCTTTCTGGAAAAGTAGAATTAGCAAGCACGTTAAGAACAGAAAACATAGAAGCTATTCCAATAAATAAGCGAGGAAAAGCAAACAATAAAATTAATAAGATTGAAAAAATCAAAGTTAGTTTCAGAATTAAAGAAAATGTTCTTGCAGAGGCAGGTGAGAGAGATGTATTCATTCGAATTGCGGGTCCGGACGATTACATTTTAGCTAAATCTGAAGATGATTTATTTGAATATCAAGGTCAAGAAATTGTTTACTCGGCAAAACGCCCCATTGATTATGAAAACAAAAACGTAGATGTTACCGTTTTCTGGGATAATAATGGAGCCTTAATACCAGGGACTTATGAAGTTTATATTTTTGCTGATGGTGACGAAATTGGAAATGCTCAGTTCCTGATTGAAGAAGGTGGATTATTTTAAAACGAGCTTATAGAAATTAAGAAAGGAGCTTTTACAGCTCCTTTTTCATTTACAATCTGCCAGTTACACAAAGAAAAAGCGTGTTTTTATGCTTTCTGTATGATTCGATCGTTTTTTTTAGCAAGTGGAATAGTAAATGCGAATTTACTACCAACAATTTCAACACTTTCGACAAAGATCTCCCCTTTATTCTTTTTTATGAATTCTTTACAAAGTATCAATCCAATACCTGTTCCAGATTCTCTTGCTGCTGCTTCAAAAACAACTTTATTCCCGAAAATTTCAATTTGTATTTGAATATAACGGGATTAAATGTTGTTTTTGATTCATGATTAAGCGATTTAAATTACCTAGTTTACTAGAAAGTTTAAGTTTTTTCCCTGTTGTAGGTATAATCGGTCCACGCCAGGTAGGAAAAACTACCTTGGTTAAACATCTATCTAAATCATTAACAAAAGAAACTATTTATCTTGATTTAGAACATCCTCAAGATTTATCTAAATTAACCGATCCTGTATTATTTTTTAAAAGAAATCAGCATAAGTGTATTATACTTGATGAAATTCAAAGAATGCCGGAATTGTTTCCGATCCTAAGATCCATGGTAGATTTAGAAAGAAGTCCTGCCAGATTCATTATATTGGGTTCAGCTTCACCACATATTAAGAGATTCTTCAGAATCGTTAGCGGGGCGTATAGCTTATGAAGAATTATCACCATTCAATTTGTGCGAAATTATTAAAAACAACGATATTTTTTATCATTGGTTTTCCGGTGGTTTCCCAGATGCATTTTTAGCACCGAATAACTCTTTGAGAGGAAAATGGATTTCAAACTTTGTACAAACTTACATTGAACGAGATTTACCAATGCTTGGTTTAACCGTTAAAACTAATCTTATCCGAAAACTATGGACAATGATTGCTCATATTCATGGAAATGTAATTAATATGAGTAATTTGGCTAAATCACTCGAGATTAGTTCAACAACCATTAAAAGTTATCTCGACTTTCTGGAAGATGCTTTTTTAATCCGCAGGCTCTATTCTTATTCTGCAAACGTAAAAAAAAGGTTGGTTAAATCTCCCAAAATTTACATACGGGATTCAGGTCTATTACATCACCTTTTAAATATCCCAAATTTCGATTCGTTGGAATCAAATCCAACGATAGGATCTTCCTGGGAAGGATATGTAATTGAGCAAATTATACAAAGATTAGATCCGGATACCAGATATTATTTCTATAGAACACATGACGGAGCAGAATGTGACTTGGTATTGTATAAAGGGAATAAAGCATTAAAAGGTATCGAAATAAAATATACGTCAGGCCCAAAACTTACCAGAGGTTTACATCAGGCATTTAAAGATATTGGAACTGACTCAAACTATATAATAACACCCGACAGTGATGATTACTTTATTCACTCAAATATTAGAGTGTGTAAATTATATGATTTCTTAGAAAACTATCTCAACAATTAAATGAATAATTATTGTAAAATACACACTCGTGACTAGTTTAAATGCCGAACGACATGCAGACATGGTGAACGAAATGACTTCTTTTCGGATATACTTTTTTATTTTAGTAAAGGCACTGAAAAAGAAAACTTACTACCAACATTTTCAATACTTTCGACAAAGATCTCCCCTTTATTCTTTTTTATGAATTCTTTACAAAGTATCAATCCAATACCTGTTCCAGATTCTCCAGCAGTTCCTTTCGACGAAACAGGTTTGTCTAATTTAAATAAATTACTTAGATTATCTTCAGATATGCCAATGCCAGTATCTTCAATGCTTACTTTACAAAACTCCAATTCTTTTTGATATGAAAGAGTTACTTCTCCTTTTTGAGTAAATTTAATTGCATTCGATACAAGATTCCTGATAATTGTTGAAAGCATATTTACATCTGCAAACACCAAAACCTCATCTCCTTCAATAAACTTAAGTGAAATAGATTTTTCTTTTGCCTGTTCGTTTAGTAAGCTTATTTTTTCCCTGATTAATTGCTTAATTTCAATTTCTTGTGGATGATATTCTATTCCTTTTGTTTGCGACAGAGACCAATCAAGCAAATTGGTTAAAAGATCGTGGGTCTCATTAGATCTTTTATATATTAAATCGGCATATTCACTGATTTCCTCTTTGCTTATTTCATTAAGATTTGATTTTAGCAACTCGCTCATTCCAATTAGTGTATTAAAAGGGCTGAGTAAATCATGAGCAATAATTGAAAAAAAACGATTTTTTGTGTCAACTGCTTTCTTAAGATCAGAAGCCTGATTTTGTATTTCCTCCTTTTGTTTAAGGATTTCATCATTTTGCTTTCTGAGCAATAAGATTGCCCTTTTTTGTTTGCGTCGACTATTCAATAATACAAATACCAAAAAGGTAATTAAAAAAAGTATGGATATAATTGAGACCACAACTATGCGTTGTCGCTGTATTTGCGACTCATTAAATCTGTTTTTATTTTTTAAAAGTTCATTTTCCTGTTCTTTTTTATTGGTCTCATAGCGTGTTTGCATCTCAATAATCTGATTGCTTTTTTCTTCATTGAAAACACTATCCTTATAAACATTGAATTTTTTATAATTCGACAAGGCCAAATTCTCCTGGTTTGTTTTTTCAAAAGTAAGTGCCAGCTGTTCATATGCCGACATGAGTAACCTTTTTGAATTGACCTGTTGTGCATATCTTAGCCCCTTTTCCAAATGAAAAAGTGATTTTGAATAATCTCCCAGATCTCTATAAGATTCTCCAATATATATAAGACTTCGTGCAATATATCTTTTGTCACCAAGCTTTTCATTTACAGCTAATGTCTTTTGATAATACTCCAGAGATAAATTATATTCGCCTATGGTATGATAAACCTTCCCCAAGTCACTATAACAAATTGCTTTCCCTTTTTCATTATTATTATTAATATTTGCATCCAAAGATTTTTTATAAAATTCAATTGCTCTTTGATAATCTTTCTTAAGTTCATAGATCCAGGCTATTGAATTGTAATTTATTGCAATACCTAAATAATTATTCCTTTTTTGTTCTAATTCCAGTGCTTTATAGTAATAAGGTAAAGCTTCATCGTAATTTTCCTGATAAGTATATATAATTCCAATGCTATTTGAAGCAATAGCAATGTTTCTTAAATCGCCAATCTCTTCAGCAAGCTGAAGCGCTTCTAAATGATACTCAAGAGCTTTACTGTCTTCTGCTAAACGCCTGTATGTAACACCTAAGTTATTGGAAACATTCATAATTATTTCCTTTTCATTTATTTCTTTTGCCAAATCGTATGCCTTCAGCAATATTTCCAAAGAATTTTGAAATTTCCCTTCCTGGCGATAAAGCTTCCCTTTTGTACCAGTCGTTTGGGCCGTTAGATATTTGTTTCCTGATTTTTGAGTAATTGAAATTGCTGAATCGATAATCATATGAGCTGAATCGAAGTTCTCATTTTCAGCATAAAGAGAAGAAATATACTCTAAACTTTCTATAATTTCTGTTTCGCTTTTACTTTGCTTTGTTGCTCTTAAAGCACTATCAATTTTATTTATTTCATTATTTTGAAACAAATCTAAACCCAAAGACGTGTTTCCAGTAAAAATCAAGTTTAAGAAAAAAAGTATTTTAATGGTTCGCCACACACTAAATTGTTTTTGTATGATATGTAAATATAATTAATTCCTAAATATTGAGGAGTTTAAAAGCTAAAAAAAGGTCGGAAGATAAAAATCTTTCGACCCTGATTACTTAAAAGCTACTCTTTTATCCTTTCACGGGTCTGTTATGCAAACCGCATTCTCGTTTTTCGGGTTGTTCCCACCACCAACGTCCGGCACGAACATCTTCACCTGGAAGGATAGCACGTGTACATGGCTGGCAACCAATGCTTGGAAACCCTTGTTCATGAAGTTCGTTAAAAGGCACATTGTTTTCTTTAATATAATCCCAAACCTGATCTTCGGTCCAATTAATAATCGGATTAATTTTGAATAATGCGTGTTGCTCATCCCACTCAACCAATTGATTATTAAACCGGGTAATTGATTGATCTTTACGCAAACCACAAATCCATGCTTCCAGTCCCTTAAATGCTCTGTTTAACGGTTCTTTTTTTCGCAAATAGCAACACCTTTCACGATTTTCAACGCTATGATAAAACAAATTTATTCCCTTTTCCTGAACCATTTCTTCCACCTTATTATAATCGGGGAAAAAAACATTAATTTTTATTCCGTAATGATTGCTTGTTTTTTCAATCAGATTATATGTTTCGGGGAACAACCTTCCGGTATCAAGAGTAAAAATATTTACACTTTTATCGATTTTACAGATCATGTCGGTTAGTACCTGATCTTCTGCTCCTAAACTTGAAGCAAATCCTACCTTATTTTCACATTTATCAATAAAATATTTTAAGACTTCTTCAGGGGATTTATCTTTTAATTCAGCGGTCATTTTTTTGGCCTGTTCAACTTTTTCCATCTCTCTCTTTTTATCTGAATTTAGGTTTGCAAAAATATAAAATTATTCTTCGGCATTTTAGTTTTTAAACCCCGATTTTACTAATTAAGTAAAGGTATAACATTTTGCAGGTATATATTGTTTACAGTAAAATCATCTCTTTCTTTTGTTTGATTATACCTTTATATTTTATAAGTTTACTGGTTGGTTTCACTTAAAAAATGATACTATGATACCAGAAAATTTTATTAAGTATATTGAAAATAGTTTAAAAAAAAACTGGGATCTTCCTGCCTTAACAGACTATCAAGGCGAAAGTTATAAATATCAGGATGTTGGTCGAAAAATTGCCCGAATACACATTATGTTCGAGGAATGCGAAATTAAAAAGGGTGATAAAATTGCACTTATTGGGAAAAATTCAGCAAACTGGGCAATGGCCTATTTAGCAATTATTACTTATGGAGCCACAGTAGTTCCAATTTTACCAGATTTTTTACCTAACGACGTACATCATATTGTTAATCATTCCGATTCTGTTGTATTATTTACCGGAGATCCGATTTGGGAAAACCTTGATGAAAAAAGTATGCCCAATTTGAGAGGTATTTTTTCTTTAACTGATTTCAGAATATTAATTGAAGGTAACAAAGAAAATATAAAGAAGATTTATGATAAATTAGACCAACTATATGAGGATATTTATCCGGGAGGCATAACTTCAGAAAAACTTTCCTTTGATGAAGTGTCAAATGAAGAAATTGGAGTGTTAAATTACACTTCTGGTACTACAGGATTTTCAAAAGGAGTGGTTCTTCCGCTTAATAGTTTGGCTGCAAATGTTCGATTCGCTCACAGAAACATGCCACTGAATTCGGGAGATAAGATTGTATCTTTTTTGCCTTTGGCACATACATACGGATGTGCCTTTGAATTTTTATGGCCATTTACTATTGGATGCCATATTCACTTTCTAACACGAACCCCTTCGCCAAAAATAATTATTCAGGCTTTTCAGGAAGTAAAACCTGCTATCATTATTACGGTTCCTTTAATCATGGAAAAAATTTATAAAAAACAAATTTTACCCATTTTAGGGAAAAAATCAATGCAGTTTTTATTAACCCTTCCATTATTAGATAAAGCTATTTACAATAAAATTAAAAATAAATTAACCGACGTTTTTGGAGGAAATTTTAAGGAAGTTGTCCTTGGAGGTGCAGCTTTAAACAGTGAAGTTGAGTTATTTTTAAACAAAATCAAATTTAACTATTCGGTTGGTTATGGAATGACAGAATGTGGCCCTCTTATTAGTTATGCGAATTGGGATAAAACAAAGTTTACCTCATCAGGTAAAATGGTTGACACATTAGAAGTTAAAATCGATTCAAATGACCCTTATAATGAAGTAGGTGAAATAATGGTTCGCGGAGAAAATGTGATGTATGGATATTACAAAAATGTAGAAGCGACAGAACAAGCTATAGATAAAGATGGCTGGCTACATACAGGAGATTTGGGGATAATCGATAGCGAAAACTTTGTTTTTATCAAAGGAAGAAATAAAAGTTTACTTTTAGGCCCATCCGGAGAAAACATCTATCCAGAAGAGATTGAAGCTAAATTAAATAACATGCCTTATATTCAGGAATCGGTTGTTATTGAAAAGGATGGTAAGTTAGTTGCTTTGGTTTACCCAGACTTAGAAGCTACCGATCAAGAAAAAATTAATGAAGCAAGATTGATCGAAATTATGGAGGAAAATAAAAAAGAGGTAAACCTAAATCTCGCTAAATATATGCAAATAACTAAAGTCAAAATTTTTCCTGAAGAATTTGAAAAAACGCCAAAGCGAAGTATAAAAAGATACCTTTATGCTACAACAGAATTATAACAAAAGGAGCACCCACCACAGGTGCTCCTAACCACTTTAAAACTACTTTGAAAAGAATAGCCTTTCGGCTAGAAAAAAATGTTAGCCCCAACAGCTATAGAAAATATATTCTCATCCCAGTCCTCCTGAGCTTTTAAATTGTAATAAACATAATCTGCAAGCGTATTTACTTCACAAAATATATCCACACTTGAAAAGTATCTTTCTTCTTTAAATTTAAAATTAGTTTTTAATCCAGCATTTATGCATGCATAAAAACTATTGGAAGAATAATAACCTGAAGGATATTTTTCAGGAACGCTCATGTACGAATTCTCACCCGGTTCAAAACTTGCCGAAAAACCTAAAGTTGGACTAATATTGTAATTATTCAAGATATTGAATGTGTACAATCTAAAGGTAAATTTATTTGTAAAAGTATGAATTGTTGCATTTCCTTTATGTTTTGGAACAAATCCATAAATGAAATCTGTATGTATATTATTTTTACACCAGGAGTATCCTAATCCTAATGACATAAATCCTATATTTCCAGCATATTGAATTTTAAAATAATCCGGTTTGAACCATTTTTCTTTTTCCTCAAGAATTTCGAAATCTTCTTGTGCACATAAATATCCTGTTGAAGGAAGTAAGAAACAGAGAAAAAAAAGTATGCATTTATGATGTTTCACCAGGTTTAATATTTAATCGATTCAACATAGTTATCATCCTCATTCACTGTTATTATGCAGTATTCTTTATCCATAATAGATTCAACAGCCAAATATTTCATCCCGTCATTATAGTAATCTCCATATTCGTATCGATGTATATGTCCGTGGATTGACAAATCAACATCGTATTGAATCATTAATTGTTTATATTTTTCTTCGCATTCGTTTGTAAATTGCTCTCCATATGGAGGAATATGGCAAATCACAAAAACATTTTTGTATTGTCCTGAATTTAACAATTCTTGCTCTAACCACTCAAAATCCGGCGTTTTATTACTTTCCCAGAAAATGTCATCAAAAAGAATAAACAAGTTATTTGCAAACGAAAAACTTTTATTTGGTTCACCAAACATTTGTTTATAAACCTGATCGCCATTTGATTTATAATCGTGATTACCGATCACCGTGATATAGGGTTGTACTATTTTGCGCATGTTTTCATGAAATAATTCGTACTCTTTTAAATATCCATGATCGGCTATATCTCCATTAACAATCACAAAATCAATATCTTTCTTCGAGTTAATGTTTATAATAGCTTCGTTTAATTCATGATAGTTATAATGAGAATCAGCAATTACAGCGAATTTTATTTCTTCTTGAAGAGAATCCCCTGTAATTAAATAATTCATATTTTTTTCATATGTATCTTTATATGAACTTTTAACATTAGCAGCATAAGGGCTATACTCGAAGTAATCTTCGCAACTGCTCAAAAAAACAGTTAACAGTATTATACTAATGCATTTTAATCCTTTTAACATCTTTAATCTTAAGTTTATTGTACTAATTTTTAATTCTGCGAATAAATTCCTGTTGAACTTTTTCCTAAAAAATAAATGGTGTCCGAAATTCGTTCCATTCTAAGAATTTCATTATCTGGAATATGAACCGCAAACTCCTGTTGAATTTTTTTAGCCAGACCCATTAAGTCTAACATATCAAGGTTCAAGTCAAAATAATAATCTGTGTCCTTTGATATTTTGTGCCTATCAACTCCAAAATCTATCAAAACCTTTTTTAATCTTCTTTCAATATTTTTCATAAGAAACGTTTTATTCCGACCGTTCGGTATGTTGTGTTTTAAAATTTTTTTATTTCTTAATACAATAATATAATTGCTCAAACGCTTTTTCTAAATGAGAATATAATATATGAGGATTTGACGAGAAGATTGAGTTTAATGCAATACCATCCTGTAACCATTGAAATTGATTAGCTAAAGTTTCAATATCCAGGTCATCCTTTATTTCTCCTTTATTTATTCCATATTGAACAATTTTTTTCCAAAAAGCCAATTCATTTTTATTTGAGCTTTCAATCTTTTTATGAAAATCGGGAGCATAGTTAGCAACATCCAACATTAACCTGTAATATCCCATTCCGGAAGCGTCAGCACCAACATAGCTTGTAATCATTTTTGCCATTTTTTTTACATTATCGATATACATCTTCATGTATTCATAAAATGAAACTTCCGGATTAATAATCATTTCCTGATTAAAGGGGGAAATTGAAAAAAATAAATTATCAAGTGTTTCGATAAAAAGCTGTTCCTTGTTTTCGAAATAATGATAAAATGCACCTTTCGACAAACCTGTTGATTTTACCAGCATACTCATAGTTACCTCTTTATATCCCTTTTGAAGGAAGAGTCTGAAAGCAGTTAAAATAATATGTTCTTTCGTTGGATTCATAAAACCGACCGTTTGGTATGCAAATATATAAACTCTTTTTTATTTAAAAAATCTTTTGCCGAATATTTAACTTTTTTTATCATTCTAAATTATACCAATTTATTTTTTGATCAAGCTGGTTATTATTTATAACTTTGGAAATATTGTTTAACTATGAAGCGTTTTGTAATAATTGTTGCCGGAGGATCTGGACAAAGAATGGGAAGTTCCATTCCAAAACAATTTTTATCCATTCATAAAGAAATTATTCTCATGAAAAGTATTCGTGCTTTTTATGAGTTTGATTCAACCCTAAAAATTATTCTGGCACTTCCTGAAAATCATATTTCGTATTGGAATGATTTATGCCAAAAACATAAATTCTTGATTGAGCATTCAATTGTATCAGGAGGCTTAACGAGGTATCATTCAGTTAAAAATGCTCTTGAAAAAATTAACACCAATGGTATTGTAGCAATACACGATGGGGTGAGGCCCCTTGTAAGTCAGGCTACTATTGAGCAGGTTTTTGAAATTGCCACAATAAATGGCAATGCCATTCCGTATATTGACCTTATTGATTCTTTAAGATTTGTTGATTCACATTTAAATTATCCGGCAGACAGAAATAAATACAAATTAATTCAAACTCCCCAGGCTTTTGATTGTGAATTAATAAAACGTGCCTATGAACAAGAATACGATAAATCCTTTACAGATGATGCATCAATCGTTGAAAAACTTGGAATAAAAATTAACCTTGTTCCTGGAAATCCAGAAAACATAAAAATTACTTCGCAGACTGACATTAAAATTGCAGAAGCTTTATCAGTTTAATTGTCAGCATGAAACACTAAAAAAGGAATGTTTGTGTGAAACAAAACTTTCCTTGCAATACTTGGATTAAATAATTTTGAGATTAAATTTCTTTTATGTGTAACTAGTGATATAATATCAATTCTCTTTTCACGAATAATATTTTGTATCCCGTTTAAAAAGTCATCGTCTTCAATTACACTGCATTCAATTTCATAATCGGGATAATGAGTTGTTAATTTTTCTTTAAAGCCGGTCATTTTTGCCTTATCCCAAAGGTTAGTATCTTCACTTCCAATATGTGCACAGTATAAACGAAAATCAAATGGAGATAAGGTATACATCAACTTTTTTATTGCAATATAATCCGACTCATCAAAATTAGTAGCATACAAAACATTAATGGTAGCAATACCTTCATATAATGAATCTTCAGGGATAACCAATACAGGAACTTTGGAGTCTTCAATTATTTTGGCAGTAACACTACCAATCAAATCATTTTCTCTTTCACCTCTTCCTCGTGTTCCAATAATGATAACATCCGGCTTATAATCTCTGCTTTCTTCTATAATTTCTTCGCTTGCAATTCCGCGTTTCAAGCTATAGTCTAATTTAACACCCTCAATTTTATCCTTTTCAATTTTATCTTTTAAATCTTTGTAAAACTCCTCCATATTGGTCTTTGCACGGATTTCAATTTCTCTGATTATCTCATCCATATTAACCTGATAATAATACGTGTCGGTTAAAGGCATTGAATTTACTACCGGGTTATAATAAACGTGCATTAGTTTAATTTCAGCATTAAGTTTTTCGGCTAGTCCAATGGCATAACGACAAGCATTTACTGAATAATCACTAAAATCAATTGGAACTAAAATTCGTTGTACACTTCGGTCGGCTGTACTAAGTTCATCCTGATACTCATCACGGAAATGATCGCTTACTTTTTCGACAATTCGTAAGGCTTTTTCTAAATCGCGAGAACTTACACGAACTTTTACACCACCTGAAATGACTGAATGAATTAGATTAATATTTTTCAGATAACACTCTACTCCTTCAGCTTCAAGTCTTGTTCGAAGAATTTCCGCTCGTGCATAATTATGAATTGCGATTGTTATTAATTTATCTTCCATAACTCAAGTTTTAAACGTTACATACTAAACCAGAAACAACAATCAGTCAATAAATTATATATACTCCCTGGCACCTATCTTTTCATAAAACAAATTTGCAAATGTTTTTAAACTTGTTGGTATTTGTTTCAATAAGAGATCAAAATCAGGTTCTGTTTCCCGATCAACTAATATTTCATTTGAATTAACTGGTGGTGGTGGAACAGAACACTTACCAACATAAGGTAGAATTTGCCAACTTTCGGAATGTTCCATAAACATTGGGAGTAATTCAAAAGCAATAATGAGTAATTTACCTCTATTAATTTTGTCTTTACGTCTTAATTTATTAACCTGATATTGTACCCACTCATTAGCAACCTGATATTTTACAATATCTACTTTACTAAAGGCTGCAGCCAAGAGATTGCTTTTATAGGAATCGAAATTGTACCAATAATCTTTTAATTCACTGTTTGGAGGATCCTTTTCCCATTTCTGTCCTAAAAAGTTTAACGAATATAATGCGACCACATGACTCAACAGCTGAATAAACCAACTTTTCATTCTTGGATCACAATAAATTCTGCCTAGTTCTTGTGTAAACTGAAATGCGACCTGGTTGTAATTTAAATCGGAAATATTCAATGCTATTTTATAAAAGTCCATCCCAACAGGCCAGTAAAAAGCAGGCCCGGATATTTGATCGTTAATTAACTCAATACTTTTATAACCTAACGGAGGGCCTCCAGGAATGAGCCTTTCAAACTCCTCAATAATGTCCTTAATAACTAACATTAATTTATCATTTTGTTCTTTGCTTTCAAAGACATTAATTTTGATTATCCATTTTTCCATATATCTTGTATTAAGTATTGATTAGATAAATTATCCATGCTACTTTGGATAAATCACAAGAGGTTTGAGCCGCAATTCAATTTGTTATAATGTACGAAAAAAACAGCCACAAATCAAGTTAAATTCCTGCTTTTTAATTTTTATATGAGTTAATAAGTCTTTTATATCGAGTGAAAAATATTATTTTTGTGTGATTAATTACAATACCAGACTTATGGAACAAAGAAGAAGCTTTATTAAAGATTTATTAGTATCGACAGAGATTGATCGGGAAGTTAACGCAAAAGGTTGGGTACGAACCAAAAGAGGAAATAAACAAGTAGCTTTCGTTGCTTTAAACGATGGCTCTACAATTCATAATATACAGCTTGTAATTGATCTGACTAATTTTACTGAAAATCAAATTAAAGAAATTACTACCGGAGCTAGTTTAAGTGTAAATGGAATGCTTGTAAAATCGATGGGACAAGGACAAAGCGTTGAAATACAAGCAAAAGAAATTCAGGTATATGGTACTGCCGATCCTGAAACATATCCTTTACAAAAGAAAGGTCATACGCTTGAGTTTTTAAGGGAGATTGCTCACTTAAGATTTCGTACAAATACCTTTGGTGCTGTATTTAGAATTCGTCATGCCATGGCATTTGCTATTCATAAATATTTTAATGACAGAAATTTTTACTATTTACATACTCCCATTGTAACAGGATCAGATGCTGAAGGAGCAGGAGAAATGTTTCGGGTTTCTACTCTTGATATCGAAAATCCTCCAAAAACAGAAGACGGCAAAATCGATTTTACACAAGATTTTTTTGGAAAAGAAAGCAACTTAACCGTTTCGGGTCAATTAGAAGCTGAATTAGGTGCTACTGCTTTATCGAATGTTTATACTTTCGGACCAACTTTCAGGGCTGAAAACTCTAATACACCGCGGCATTTGGCTGAATTCTGGATGATTGAACCAGAGATGGCTTTTTACGACATCCATGATAATATGGATTTAGCTGAAGACATGCTTAAATATCTTATTAGGTATTCTTTAGAAAATTGTATTGATGATCTAAAATTCTTAGAAAATCGTTTGATTGAAGAAGAAAAGAATAAACCTCAGAACGAAAAATCAGAGATGACCTTAATAGAAAAACTAAATCTTATTCTTAAGGATGATTTTGTTCGATTAACGTATACCGAAGCAATTGAGGTTCTTAAGAATTCAACCCCTTCAAAAAAAGGCAAATTTCAGTTTCCAGTAGAATGGGGTATTGATTTACAATCTGAGCACGAAAGATATTTGGTAGAAAAGCATTTTAAAAAGCCGGTTATTTTGGTAGATTATCCAAAAGATATCAAAGCCTTTTACATGAAACAAAATGACGATGGTAAAACCGTTCGTGCTATGGATATTCTGTTCCCCGGAATTGGCGAAATTATTGGAGGCTCACAAAGAGAAGAGATTTACGATAAATTAGCTGCAAGGATTTCAGAGATGGGAATCCCAGAAAAAGATATGTGGTGGTACCTGGAAACAAGAAAATATGGAACGGTGCCTCATAGTGGTTTTGGTTTAGGATTCGAACGATTAATTCTTTTTGTAACAGGAATGGCAAATATCCGCGATGTAATTCCATTTCCAAGAACACCTAAAAATGCCGAATTTTAATTAAATTTAGACAAATATTTAGTACAGGAAATGTTAAGACAGAGTTTACAACAGAAACTATTACAAAAGCTTTCACCTCAGCAAATTCAGATGATTAAGCTGCTGGAGATACCTACCATACAGCTTGAACAAAGAATCAAAAAGGAGTTGGAAGAAAACCCTGTGCTCGAAGAAGGTTCTGAATTAGATGAATTTCAGGATAACAATGAAGAGGAAATTTCTGAAAGTAATCTTGAAAACGATGCTGATGAGTTTTCTTTAGATGACTACATAAACGAAGAAGATATTCCTTCGTATAAGCTGTCTTCAAACAATTACTCAAAAGATGATAAAAAAGAAGAAATTCCTTTTTCAACGGGGATCTCTTTTCACGAACATTTGCAAAATCAAATCGGTTTAAGGAATCTGAACGAAAAACAAGAAGTTTTAGCATTATACTTAATAGGAAACCTCGATGACGATGGCTATGTTCGACGAAAACTTGAAGCTATTGCCAATGATTTAGCTTTTTCTCAAAATATAGAAACAGATGAAGATGAACTTCTTGAAGTATTAAGAATCGTTCAGGATTTAGAACCCTTAGGTGTTGGCGCAAGAAATTTGCAAGAGTGTTTATTAATTCAGGTTGAAACTAAAGATCAATCTGTTTCTGAAATTAAATTAGCACGAAAAATTTTAAAGTATTATTTCGACGAGTTTACAAAAAAGCATTACGATAAAATAATTACCCGGTTAAATATCTCTGAAGAAGAACTTAAAAACGCAATTCAGGAGATTTTAAGACTTAACCCAAAACCGGGAGGTAATTTTGCAGATTCTTCACGATCAGTTCAAACATTAGTGCCAGATTTTACCCTTGAAAATAATGAGGGTGAATTACAACTTTCATTAAATTCACGCAATGTGCCGGAACTTCGATTAAGTTATACCTATACCGAAATGCTTCAATCGTACCAGTACAAGAGTAAAAATGAAAAAACTAAAAGTGATAAAGAAGCTATAAGCTTTGTGAAGCAAAAACTAGATTCAGCAAAATGGTTTATTGATGCCATAAAACAGCGTCAGAATACCTTAATGCTTACCATGAACGCCATCATAGAATACCAATACGAATATTTTCTTGATGGTGATGAGTCGATGCTTAAACCCATGATATTAAAGGATATTGCTGAAGTTACAGGCCTTGATATTTCAACCATTTCGCGAGTTGCAAACAGCAAATACATACAAACACATTTTGGAATTTATTCTTTAAAGTACTTTTTCTCCGAAGGACTCCAAACAGAATCCGGGGAAGAAGTTTCAACAAGAGAAATTAAATCCATTTTAAAAGAGTGTATTGATAACGAAGAAAAGAAAAAGCCTTTAACAGACGACAAATTAACTGATATTTTAAAAGAAAAAGGATATCTAATTGCAAGAAGAACAGTTGCAAAATATCGCGAGCAGTTAAATATACCTGTAGCGCGTTTAAGAAAAGAACTATAAAATGGTTAAGAATCTAGCAAAAACATTTTCGATATTATTTCATCCTCTGCTTCTCCCAACTATTGGCATGTTAATTCTTTTTAACTCCGGGTCAGTATTAGAATATCTGCCTTTTCAGGCTAAAAAAGTTATACTGCTTGTTGTTGGTGTTAGCACGTTCGTTCTTCCGTTAACCTTTGTGCCATTTTTCATTTTTCAGAAAATCATTAAAAATGTTCAAATGGAAAATAACAGAGAAAGACTAATTCCATTTTTTGTTACGTCTGTTTTATATATTTTTTGTTATTATCTGTTGGTAAGATTAGGGGCCCCGCAAACAATTTCGAAATTTATTTTAGCTGCATCAATTACTGTTGTTATTCTTTTACTTTTTTCATTTAAATGGAAAATTAGTGCTCACATGATGGGTATTGGCGGACTAACAGGTGCCTTAATTGCTGTTTCGTTCAGACTAAATGTAAATCTTGAATATTTTATCATAGCTGCTATTTTGATTTCTGGTTTTATCGGATTTTCAAGATTAATACTCAAAACACATACCCCTTGTCAAATATATACAGGATGGGTCGTTAGTGTCGTAGCTGCTTTTATTGTAATTCTACTGTAATAATCCTAATACTCTTTCTTCTAAATTTAACGATTCTGTCATTTTAATTTCCGGGAATTCAGGTACTTGCTTGATATCCTTTTGAAGATTAAAATTCTTTTGCGAAACTGAATAAAAAAATCCTTTTTGTTTTAAATACCCGGCTAAGTATTCTTGTTCGGTTTGACCGGGAGTTGGAACAAGAATGGCTTTTTTCTTTAGTTGAAACAAATCCATAATGGAACTATAGCCTGATCGGCATACTACTATTTCTGATTTTTTTATCAACGTGAACAAATCCTCTGCATTAAGAATATTATTGACAGGAAAATCAAAAGGATGCTCGCTTTGAGAGGAGGTTCCTCTGACAATTTCATATTTTAATACTGAGTTTTTTGTTTGGTCGCAAATTATTTTCTCGAAAACACTTCTTTGTGGCTCGGGACCAGACAATATAAAAAGAACGTCAATTTTAGAATCTGTATTCTCTTTTGCTATGTATTCAAATCTAGAAAGAGGACCGATAAAAAACGTATTCTTTAACGTGTCTTTTACATGCGACAATTCTCCCGAAAGGTTATTTTGTCCTTCAAAATCGGGGATCCAACACTCTTCGTAGTTACGTATTAATTTATTAGAAATTTTATGGTAAACAGGTTCAAATATCTTCAATAATCCCGGGAATTTGATTCTTAACTGATGTGTGATAAAAACATTGTGGGTTTTTTTATTCCACAGTCCAAAGCGGGGATCTGAAATAACGATACCAATTTTATTGTTTTTTATAATTTCTTTAAGTAGTAAATGTTCTTTTATTGTCCAGAATAAAATTGATGGAATAAGCATTAACATCTTAAATACCTGGGATTCAAATCTCGAATATTGAACCTTGTAAGATTCAAAATTGATAAATTCTAATTCAGGAAATTCCTTTTTTAAATACGCTAATGAATCTCCACTTGCAGCAATTATAATGTTAAAGTTATGTTTAAGCAATAATCTAATAATGGGAACATCTCTTGTTGCATGACCCAAACCCCAGTTCAAAGGACATATAAGTACTTTTTTTCTTGTCATTATTACTTCTTGGTTTTCAAATATAAAAAGATTTCTTTCTCAACTTAAATATAAATGAGCATTTAATTCCCCTCTCAGTTCCTTTAAACATAAAGTATCAACTAACTTAATGATAATTATCATTTTATTTAATTATGTTCAACCTAAATTTGTATATTCTTTTACCAAAATTTTTATCATGGGAAACATAGTAAATTCTGAACCTTACCAGTGGAAAGATGAATATACTGTAAATATTACAGTTATTGACGAACAGCATAAGAAATTTTTATCCATAATTAATGATTTAAAATTAATTATTAACGGAAAGTCTTGTAAAGAAAAAGTTTCAGATATATTTTTTCAATTAGCTTATTTAATTGATTATTACTTTTTAAAAGAAGAAATCTATTTTAATGATTTGAAATATCCAAATTTTGATCATCATAAAAAACAACACAATCTTTTTATTGATCGGGTAATCCAATTTCAGAAAGATTTAGAAAACAATAAGCCTGATCTGTGCCTGGAAATTTACCAGTATTTAGAAAATTGGTTTGACGAACATATTCTTAAATACGACAAAGAAGCAGTTGAGTATTTAAAAAACGGGGGTGTAAAATAAAATGTATTAACCTCAGGGCTTACCCTGAGCGTCTCTTCCGGGTCAAACCCTGGAAATCAAACTATACCTTCTTGTCCGCCGGAGCGAAAAGCGAAGGAGGATTAAACTAAAACTTTTATTTCACTGTTTTGAGTAAGTTGCTTCTTTTCAAAATTAAAATTTGTAATCAGATTTAATCCTGGAGATTTTCCAATTTCAATACTTCCAAATTTATCATCTATTTTAAGTGCTTTAGCTCCATTCAAGGTTGCCCACTGAATTAATTTTATAAATTCAATATTTTTAAAAGCGTTTGTTATTGTTTTCATTTCGTCTAAAACCGACAATGTTGTATTTGAAGCCAGGCTGTCAGTTCCTATAGTAATTTGATCAGAATAGGGATAAAAAAGCTTAATATCAGGTAGCTTATTTTCAATATACAAATTTGAATTTGGGCACAAGCACCAATATGCATGTGGAAAGTTTCTATTTACCCATAGGATATCATCTATTGTTGAGAATGTGTTATGCACAAATAGAACATTATTGTTTGCAGGCAAATATTCTGAAACAGATTGAATAGAATTTTTCCCTTTTGATTTCCATTGTTTTAAATCAATTCCAATTTTTTGTAATGTATTAGCCAAATCGCCTGATTTGTTTTTAAACATTTGATTTTCAGACTCTGTTTCTTGATTATGAATGGACAAGATCGAGTTCTGACTTTCTGAGAATTTTTTTAATTTCAGAAAAAGATCTTTCGAAACAGAATATGTTGCATGGGGAACAATCGATGCGCTTAGATTATTTGTTAAAAACTCCTCAAAAAGACTTTTGTTTCGTTGGAATATTTCTTCAGAATTTGAGGCAAGTCCTATTGCCTCGACAAAGGTATGGTAATATATTTTACTTTTCTTTTTTGTATGAATAGTTCGATTGGTATTTGCAATATCGCCAACTGCAACAATCCCTTTTTGTCTCATAAAACGATCGTAACCCTCAATTGCTTTTAATGAATTTTGATCATGAGTTTCTTGTTTGTATTTTATTATCTTGGCTAAAAAGCCCGGCAATCCTGAATTTTGTTTAAGCAAGCCTTTTAATTCTGATAATTCAAGATGGCAATGTGTATTAATAAATCCGGGGGTAATAATTCCATTATAAAATTCGAGGTTTCTCGATTCTTTAAGATCTCCCTGTGTATCAATAATATTTAGAACTTTCCCAGTGTCATCCAGTTCTACTATACAATTTTTTAACGGTAAAGTGTTAACCGTATAAATATAATTCGCAGAGATTCTTCTCATTTTTACCATTCTTCATCATCCGTTGTTGCTTTATTTCTCTTTTTTGCTTCCTTTTTAGCTTTTAGCTCCTCATTTTCTTTAGCCTCTTGGGCACTTTCTTCCTTTAACTGAGTCTCCATCTCACCAAGTTTATTCAAAACCTCTTCGTATATTTTGTCATACTCGGCAATATTATTGCTGTAGAAATAAATTGATGTATCAAAATCTGGTCTGGTATAACCAAAACTTTTGAAAATAGCTTCATAATAATTTATAGAATCCTGTTTGGCCAGGTCTCTTCGAACTTTATTAATATTGAGCATTCCATCAGTAATATGTATTTTAACAATAATATCAACCATATCATTATGAGGGATTACATAATCGGGTTTTTTGTTCAGATTAATGCACGAAAACATAAAACTTAGTACGAATAAAACTCCTGCAATATTTTTCATTGTTATAATTAAATTTCGTTTAGATAAAAAAACCGGCCAAATTAAGCCGGCACAAAATTATAAAATTCAACATTATTTAACATTATTAAATTGATAACCTACCATTACTTCAAAAGTTGAACCACTGTACCTTCGTATATCAGATAAAGTTATATCGTAAGCTAATCCAATATATATTTTGTTTTCATAATTATATCCAGCCATTACAGCAAGAGCATCACTTGTAAAATATCCAGCACTTCCAAATCGGTAGGACAAACCTCCCCAAACAATTCTTTGATAGGTTACTTTAGCATTAATATCGACTCCTATTAATCCCGGGCTAGTATATTTAATTAATGCAGAAGGAGTTATTGCAAAATCTCTGTTTAAAATAAAGTTGGCTCCCCCTGATAAATAAACATGCTGAGTCAATCTGCTAATTCCCTGAGCCGAATCAATTAATTCATGTACATTGTATTTGTTTCCTAATAACTGATGAGCAGAAATTCCAACGTAATAAAATGTGGAATATGCATAAAATCCTAAATTAGCATCCAGACTATTCTTTGTCTCTACACCATTAGTCATAGCCGGGTCATATAAATCATCATCGAAATGCATAATTGCTCCATCTAGTTTGTACTGCATGTATCCAAAAGAAAGTCCTCCCGAAATACGCCAGGCATCGTTTATTGCAATATTATAAGCATAAGTTCCTCCAAGAGTTAATCTGCTTTCAGGGCCTGTTACATCATTGTAAATATACCCCCCATAACCCATATCCTTTTCTTTAAATGGCCCATAGCCAGAAATGCTCATTGTTCTTGGACCTTCACCACCAAAACCAGTCCATTGAATCCTTGAATTTGCTCTAATCTTAAAATGATTAAATGTTCCGGCTACAGCAGGGTTAACTAAATAGTCGTTAAACATGTATTGCGTATAATAAGGTGCTTGTTGCGCATTTATTTGCTTAATAAACACCAAACAGAAAACAATAAATATTATCAATTTTAAGCTTTTCATACTATCTAATTATAGTTATAGGACCCGTAATTGGTTGGAATCCTTCTTCATTTAGTATAATAACATAATAATATGTGCCACTTGGAAGATCTTTTCCGTTTTTCGCTTTACCATCCCAGGATTTAGAAGTATCATCATTTCTATATCCTTTTTGTTCGTATACTTTTACTCCCCAACGGCTATATACGGTAACAATATTATTTTGAAACTTATCTATGTATTTTATTTTCCAGTAATCATTAATTCCATCATCATTCGGAGAAAATCCATCGTTAGGAGTTATTGCAGGAATAAATTCCAAATAAATACTGGAAGTATCAGCACATTCGTCGGTTGATGTTGCGATAACCTGATAGAATCCAGACTCAGTTGGAGTGACTATTGTTGCCTGTGTATTTGGTGTTGACAATTTTTCAATCGGAGTCCAGGCAAACGAGATGTCTGCAATTGGTAATACCGTTGCAGCCAGATTTCCACTGTTAGACCCTTTCAAATATATGGTATCATCCAGAGCATTTCCGTCAAAATCATCAACAATATCCAATTCAAAATCGTGGAAATAATCAACTATAATATGAGTTGTGTCGGCCTTACAATATTGATTTGTAGCTCTAATACGCTCAAAATCAGAATTACCTTCAATTTTATACCTTCCCCTAAATGGGCTTACATTATTTACATCATAAAACCAACTTGTAGCAATAAAAGTCTCCAGATCCAGCACCTGCATAAATATTGAGTCAACATTCCCGGAATACGTTGATGTAAATCGAACGCTATCGTACCAACAAACTGAATTATCGTCCAGTTGAACATCAAAAGATAAGATGTCGAAACTGTTGTCTTCAACTATGGTTGCACTAAAGTAAGATTTACAATTTTTACTGTCAGTTATGATCAAATTATACTGACCTGGTTGTAAGTTTTTTATGGTATCATTATCGTCGGTAAAACCCGAGGGTCCTGTCCACTCATATGTAAAACCAGGAGTTCCTCCATCAGGATCAACAATTATTCTTCCTAAGCTATTTGCCAAATTCCTTGAAGAACTGGTTATACATCTTTTAGGTCTTACATCTGGAACAATAACTAAAGGTTCTGGCTGCTGAACTTCGGCACTATCAATTACTATACAATTTACAGGAATATTCAAATCAGTAATTGTTACAGTATAATATCCTGCGCTTAAACCAGAAATGGCTGCAGTAGTCTCTCCAGTTTCCCACAGATAAGAATATGCAGGTGTTCCGTTGGAAGGGATTGCAGTAATCTGGCCTGTAGATAAGCCATTACAGTCAATATCAGTTACGTTAAACGATACAGTTAACGGATCTAACAGACTTACTGTCGCATCATCTGAAGCGACACATAAATTAGCATCACGAACAGTAAACGTATGTGTGCCAACGCTTATTCCGGTAAATGTAGAACTTGACTGATATGCTCCTCCATCGACATTATATTCAAGTGAACCTGTACCCCCAGATGCACTTATTGTAACTGAACCAGTTAAATCAGGATTACATTCTGAAGCATCAAGAACTGTAAATCCGTCAATGACCAATTCTGTTGGCTCAAAGATTTCCTTTATTGACTCCGGACTTATACATCCATCATCATCTCTAACATAAATTGAATATGTTCCAGCGTATAAATTCGGAAATACTCTACTTGTCTGATAATCTATACCTCCATTTATTGAGTATTCATAATTACCTGTTCCTCCACTGGCATATACAGTTATTTGTCCCGTATTATCTCCAAAACATGTATTTACGTCGGTGACAGTAACTGAGTCAATAGCAATTGGAATTGGTCCCGTAATAGTCACCAATGAATCTAACATTTGGGTCATACAATTATCACGAACATAAATTGTTGTATCTCCAAGAGGAAGACCTGTTAATATATTGCTTACCTGAAACGTAATATTATCTGTTGAATATTCTAATGCACCTACACCCCCCGATGCATAAACAATTATTTCACCATCATCACCTGTTCCAAAACAAGAGGTTGGAACAACTTTAATAGAATCTATCGAAATCGTATCAGGATAAATCATTTCAATAGTGTCGGCAAATTGAATACAGCCTAAACTATCCTGAACAGCGATATAGAAAGTATCCTGTGGTAAGGGAGTAAATATATTTCCAGGAAACCAGGTATTCGCACTATCAATGGAGTACAGATACTGCGGTGGTATTACAGCAGGAGTTCCTCCGGAAGCAATTATTTCAATTTGACCGTTATCTACACCATAACAAGTAATATCAGTTACAATTGTGCTAACATCTATCCTGGTAGGTCCATTAATTGTAATTATTGTATCTTTTGTACAACTTGACCCATCCGTTATTGTAAATATATACACACCGGCTTTAAGTTCATCAAAAGTTTCCCCACTAAGTTTCGGTGCTCCTGTGTAAGTATCATAAGTATAAGTTAAGGCTCCGGTTCCTCCAGCAAATTCTAATGTTACTTCGCCAATTGAATCACCATAACAAGAGTTCTGGACTACAGTTGAATTTGTAATTTTTATTTCTGGCGGAGAGCCAACAGTAACAGAATCTATGGCAGTACATCCCAAAGAATCTGTAGCCTGAACATAATATTTCCCAGGGCATAAATAAACTGAATCTTGCACAAATAAAGGAGTAGTAAAATCTAAACTTGTATTCCATGCATATGTATATGGACCTATTCCTCCGGATGCAGTAGATACAGCTGCTGCATCACATGCATCAAAACAGGATGTTGTTAATCCTGTTATTGGTAAAACCCTGTCGGTATATACAGTATCACCACCGCCTGGAGATTCATTTATGGTAATATTTATCGATGAGTCCGCTAATAAAATAGATTCGAAAATACCAACCATGTTTGTGTCGGAAAAAATAACTGTTGCTTCTCTAAGAAATCCATCTGAACCACTAATATTCCTATTATCACCTATTCTAACCCTCCAAGCACCATTCGCAGGATCTTGTCCATGTAATTTCTTTTTCCAATCTCCCAAAAATTTATAATTTCCAGACAAAGGTGTACAAGCACTAATAGTACCCGTATATACTGTTGAAGTATCGTATGGATCATTATAAAATCTTGTTGTTATATTTTGGGCAGCCGAAAGTAAGCCCGTACAATATGTTTTAAGTTCAACTACAGAATCAAGAGGAGAAACTAAGTATAATCCCAGGTCTCCAATATATCTGTGTGATTCTATCTTGAAATAAACATTAATATGAGTACTTGTTGAATCAATATAAAACGGGGTAGGCTTACCAATTGAAACTAATAATTCCGAAGGATAAGTTATCCGCATTGTATCTGTTGCTTCACCGCACAAACCTTTTCCAGAGGCATGTAAAACTAATTCAACTGTAGTACCTCCATCAGAAGCTGCTGGGGTATAAACCGGATCAATTTTAGTAACATCTGGTAAACTTATAACTCCGTTACCTGTTAAAATCTCCCATGAAACTCCATCACAATTTGTTGTGTCTGCATCTAGAATCTGATAAGGTGAACCATAACATAATGTTGTATCTTTTCCTGCAAATGCAGTTGGTTCAGGTTGAATTGTTATGGTTATTGTATCAGAATAAGCTGTTCCAAAAGTTAAATCTGAAATGGCTTTTCTATTATAATAAGTTACTTCAGTTAAAGGAGTCAGTTCTGTATATATTGCATTTGTAGCTCCAAGTATATCTCCCCAAGGTCCTGTTCCTGTTTTCATTTGCCATTGATAGGTCAATCCTCCACAAACAGTCGCAGGATCTTCATCAGTAAACGGATTTGGAGTTGTATTATAACAAATCGTTTGATCCGCATCAATTAAACCTCCATAAACCTCATCGTAAACCTCCACATCAAATGAACATTCAATAAAATTACCTGTAGCATCCTCAATGTGATAGGTAACATTGGTTACCCCGATATTAAACGTTTCACCTGATACATCCCCAACTCCGGCATTGATCGTTGCCCCTGCCATTGTCCATGTTTGTAAGGTTACTCCACAATTATCTCCAGTTGTTGGTGCTAAACCATTAACTACGGCAGAGCAACCTCCATCTTCCAATACCGATACGTTTGCCGGACAAGTGATTGTCGGGTTTTCTGCATCAACAATTGACACGGTATAATTACATTGAGCTGAATTAAAGCTATTATCAGTTATGGTCCAGGTTATTACAGTGCCATCAATAACTTGTTCTCCTGCCAATGTTGACGTTCCATTAAAATCATTCGTTATAGTAAAACCACAATTATCTGTTGTTGTANNGTTACGGTATAATTACATTGTGTCGAGTTTAAACTATTATCTGTTATGGTCCAGGTTATTACTGTACCATCTGTTATTTGTTCTCCTGCCAGAGTTCCTGTTCCGTTAAAATCATTTAATACCGATAATATTCCACAGTTATCACCTGTTGCAAGCGGATCAAATTCTGCACCAACTACAGTATAGTAACACTGACCTGCATCTACGTTTCTTGTTGGGGGCGCAATACAGGTGATCGTTGGAGATTCATTATCAACAACTGTTACGGTATAATTACATTGTGCTGTATTTAAACTAATATCTGTTATGGTCCAGGTTATTACAGTGCCCGTAAAAATCTGTTCTCCTGCTAATGTTGATGTTCCATTAAAATCGTTTGTAACTGAAAGTACACCACAATTATCTGTTGTTGTA
>DMBU01000039.1 GCA_003446015.1 Bacteroidales bacterium
ATAGAAATTTTTGAATGCCTTCAGAAAAGAAAACCACACCAACCATTAAGCGAATGATAATGGTAGTTTTTGAATTATCTGAACGAATTATTTTTTGGAACATAGTAATTACGAATTAGTAGTAATAAACTTGAAATCTACAAAGCCCTCGTATTTTTGATGAGCTGTTAGAGGTTTGGGTATTTATGTTGTGTCATTATTCGTTATTTCTCTTTCGTTTGTAATGTATTTGTATTAATCCTGTTTCAAATGATTTTAAGCTGACAAGCTCAAGCTCTTGTTCGGGTCTGTTGTCTTTGAAAAGTTTTGTCCCGTTGCCGACTAAAACCGGGATAACGGAAATAACAAACTCGTCTATCAAGTCGTTTTTTAGAAGTTCATTTATTATTTCTGCTCCACCGTCACAATAAATATTTTTTCCGTTCTCAGATTTTAGTCGTTTTACTAAATCAAATAAGTTTCCTGTATAAAAATTTGTTTTCCCAACGTTCGGTCTTTTAGTCCTTGTTATGACATATACATTTCTATCTCCGTTATCGTAATGAGAAGAACCAATTTCTTTAATCACCCAATCGTAGGTTTTCCTTCCAAGAATTATGGTGTCAATAGTTGAAGTAAATTCAGCATAACCGTAATTCTCTCCTTCCTTTTCAACTAATTTCAAAAAACTGAGGTCGTCACTCGGTTTTGCGATGTAGCCGTCTAAACTTGTTGCTATGTAAATTATTAAATTCCGCATTTTTATTTATTCATTACAGTTTTTTCGTTTTTGTCCTTTCGTTGTTTAGGGAGCAAGTTTCACCTGACTGCTCTAGTTCCCGCAATACAAAGCTTGTAGGTTTTCGCCCTGTTTCTCCCGATAGAATTTGGTAATCACTCGTTAATAAAAGTTGAAAATAGTAATAAGATTGCAAACCCGCAAGCCCCCTTATTTTTCTGATGAATGTTAGTCACAGTTGTATTTACCATTTCTCACTATGTATTTTTTCTTTAATATTTATAGTTTTCTGTTTAAGCATTCGAGCATCTTCTGCTTTGTATCCAATAGGAATTATTGCTGCAATTTCTAATTCAACTGGAATTCCTAACTTAACTTTTATAGTATCAATATTCTGAGGAATAAAGGTAACTCCATAAACATCATTTTCTGCTAAGCTTAATAAAAGATTCTCTATACAAGTCCAAATTGAAGCCAGGCAATTTAAGTCATAGATTTTTTTTGCTTTTTCAACTCTTACTTTTGGTTTAAAAACAACAATAATCACTGATGGGGCACTTATAATCATCTTTTTCTGTTTTGGAATCGCATCCAAATACATTTCTTTCATAATTATTTCTTCATTCTTAAACATATTTTCCAGCTCATCAATATTAATTGCTTTGTCAAGTTTTTCAGACTCTATAAGCTTTAATTTTGATTCCAAACTGTTAATAATAATAAAATCCCACTCACGTAAATGATTATAAGTTGGTGCTTTAAAACCATTTTCAATTGCATACTCAATAATCTCTTGAGAAACTTCTTTATTTTGGAAATCTCTTACTGTTCTTCTTTTTTTAATAACTTCTTTTAATTCCATGGTATTCATACAATTATGCCTAACTTGTTTTTATCAGGATATTTTCCCCTTATTTAACAAATATAAGTTCTTTTATGCTTGATGAAGATACAAAAGATTATAGAAAATACGATGTAAATCTTAGTCTCTTTTGTTCTTAGTATACATTAGAAAGCTCCAAAAAACAATAACCAAAACCCAAATAAAACCCAAATTCAAAAATTCAATTTTCAAAACTGTTTGATAATTGGAGATTTGTAAAATTTAGGATAGTTTGTTTTTTGAACTCTGAAAGGTCCAGCGAAGCTAATTTTGTTATTTGGTATTTGGTATTTGGTATTTAACATTTCTGGTGTTTAACATTCCTGGTGTTTTTTAAGAAGCATTACTTTTAGCTGGAAATAAATCTGATTGTGCAGGGTCTTTCAGAGTTCTGTTATTTCGAAACGATATTCTTTTTTTAGTTTTTGTATTGCCTGTCTGTTAGTTGCAAATCCAAGTAAATACCCTCCCCCTCCGGCACCGCAAAGTTTCAGGTAAAACTCTCCGCTTTCCAATCCCTGTTTCCACAAGGGCTCGTATTCAGGTAAGATCATCTCCCTGAAATACTCCAGTTGCAAAGCCGACAAATTTTTCAATTCCTTAAAAAATGAATCTAAATTTTCTTCCTGAAAAGAATGAATGCATTGATTATTTGTTTTTATCAACTTCGTCTGTATTATGTTAAGATATTCCGTATTCAAACATTTTTCATGAAACAGTTTCACCAGCTCTTCTGTTTGCCTCGATTTTTTAGTATCAATCAAAAAAGGGTTATAAACAGTATAATTGCTGTCATCCGGAATTATTTTTCCTTTCTGCAAAAATATTCCCCTATCCAGGTAACTTGATAGTGGGTCAAGCCCTGAGCTTTTTCCATGAAAGTAGGATTCCAGCATAGAAAGATTATTTTTGAGTGCCAACAAATTATTTTTCCAATATTCGTGCGAATGTTTCGTATATTTTCCAAACAAAGCTGCTGTCAATGCTCCTGAACTTCCCACTCCATAACCAACAGGAATAGTTGACTTAAAATACAGTCCTGCATCAATATCGTGTTTTAGGTTGGTAAGGTCAAGCCAGTCTGTAATGCTTTCGGGCCGGTATTCTTTTATGATGTAATTATAAAGATTTGCAATAATGTTATTCGAATAAGAGTTGCCATTTATCCCTTTTTGTATGCTATCGATAAAAGCAAGTTCGCCCGAAAATGTTGACAAAGGAATAAGCAGTGCATCCGAATCGTGCAACACAAGATATTCACCAAATAATAATATTTTTGCCTTATGTTTCATTTAATTTCTTAGTTGTTTTGGTCCTGCCGAAATTTCATCATCAATCCAACGCCCGTTTTCACAATATGCTGCTAAAGTATTTTTAATGAAATAAAAAATCTCAGCTCGTATTTTATTCGGATAAAGAATATGAATATTAGGTCCTGCATCAAGTGTGAACGTAAAGTTTAACTGATGTTTTTTTCTGTATTGAGTTATTTTTTCGATAGCTTCCAATGTTTTGGGATTTAGTAAACATATCGATGGATTAGCTGATAGCATCAAGGCATGTAAAGTCATTGCTTCATTTTCAACTACTTCGGCAAAAAGTTTTTCACCCCCGGATTTTAAAGCCAGCAGCAGTTTCTCGAGGTTTATATTTGCCTGCCTGTACCTTGCCTTTGCAAAAGGGTGGTTTTGCATGAATGAATGCCCTTCGGAACTTGAAATCGCCTTTTGTTCCGAATTTATAATCAAAATAGAATCCTTATAGGTTTTAAATACTTCATGCACCTGATCATCAATTTGTACGGCAAATTCATCCGACGATTCCTCAACCAAACCGGTCTTTCCCCACAGTACAACTTCACCCGGTATTGATCGGGATGCACTGCCTGAACCCAGTCTTGCCAAAAAAGAAACTTTTTGATAAAACATCTTTTTATCCGAAAGTGTATGAAATAAATTCTGTTCAATGCTACATAAGCAATGTGCCAGAGCACTAAACGAAGATGCTGAAGAGGCTATTCCTGCAGAATGAGGAAAAGTATTTGAACTGTTAATCCTGAGATCCAGCTTATGAATAAACGGCAGATAAACAGAAATTTTTTCAAGATAATTCTTTATTCTTTTTTCGAAAGATTCATTGGGTTTTCCTTCAAAAAGGTATTCAATCACAGATTCTGAACTTTTCCTGTTGCTATAAACAATCTTAGTTTGGGTTTTGGAATTTTTCAAATTAAAGCTAAGCGAAGGATTCTGAGGCAATTGATTTTCATATTTTCCCCAGTATTTTATCAATGCAATATTGGAAGGGCTTTCCCAACTCACAAATTTACTTCCAACCAGACTAAAATCTACTAATTTAGAAGCCTCCTGCTTATATTGATCTGAAAAAGTAATGTCGCTCATAAAACCAGGTCTTTATACGAAAAAATCACATCCATGCTTTTCCTGTTAAAATATTGTCTCACATAATCTGAATCACCGGCATGTGTAGCTAAAATAAAATCACCACCCCACGCTCCCAGCGATTTTATTGATCCTTCAAAATCTGAGAAGTATTTTGATTTCACTGTTTTTTCATGAATGGATGTTGATACAATTTGCTCATGTTCATTCAGGTAATTTTCGAATTCATGCAAGGTTTCAGATTCAACTAAAGATCTTGTTATTTGCGAGATTCTATCCACTTCCAATTTCTTGTTTTTTATTTTATCCTTGTTTTTCAAAACACTTTTTAAGGTATCCTGCTTTTTACCCAAATACACGAAATAGATATGATCACGAAAGTCAGGTTCAAATTTTACGGGTTTAATAAGCGGTTCATTCAGTAATTGATACAAGATAGGTCCATTAGAGCGTGCACAGGCGATATCATAACCTGAGCCTTCGGTTGTTGAGTTAAGTAAGTCAAACGGGTCAATATTGGCCCAAAAAGCCAAATTAGAAATTAAGCTTGAACTGCTTCCCAAGCCCCAATTTGTTGGGAACTCAATATTGTTTGTAATCTTTACGGAAGAATGGTTTAAAACACTACTCATCTTTTTGGTTTGCAATAATAGTTTTTGAAGATATCTTGCTCTGTTTATATCCGAAGATTCAATGATTCGTAAATCCTGTGTATTGTATTTTGCATTCAGCCAATCTTTTTCCTGAACTTTTGTTTCCCAACTTAGTTCGCCATAATTACTCTCAGCCTGATCAACCCACATGCGTTGACCTGCTTTTAACGGAATAGCAAAAGCGAGCGCTCCTTCCAGCACAAAATATTCGCCTGTTAGTAATAGTTTCCCGTGTGAATAATATTCATGAATCATTTCTACGCATTGGTTTTAAACGATTCCAGAAAATCCTGCACGGCTTTATAGGATACATTCGTGTTTTTAAAATGATCGCTTGCTTTTGCTTTTACGGTATCATCTGCGTTCAGTGAGTTGAGTATATTATTCAGATGAAACCGCATATGTCCTTTTTGTATTCCTGATGTTGTGAGTGCTTTAACAGCCGAAAAAGTGCTTGCCAAACCAACTGCTGCAGTAATTTTCATGAGTTCAGGCGCCGAAGGATTACCCAGAATTTCCAGTGAAAGTTTTGCCAATGGATGCATTGTTGTTAATCCACCGACGGTTCCTAATGCCATTGGAATCTTAAGTGTATATCTGAATATATTCTCGTTGATTTCAAGCCTGGTTAAACTTTTATAATGCCCGTCTTTTGCTGCATATGAATGACCGCAAGCTTCAACGGCCCTAAAATCATTTCCTGTTGCCAATACAACTGCATCAATACCATTATAAATGCCTTTGTTGTGAGTTGTAGCTCTGTAAATATCAATATTTGCTATATCAACAGCAGTTTTAAATTTACCGGCAAATTCATTGGGAGTTAAATCTCCCGAAATTTCTGCTAATTTATCAATTGGACATTCAACAGTACATTCGACAATGCTTTCAGGAGTATGGTTTGACAAAATTGCCATTACAATTTCGCAGTCCTTTTCATTATCTGAAAAATTGATGTTTAGATATTGTTTTAATGATTTAGCCATTTCTTCCAGAACCGAATTAATGATGTTCGCTCCCATAGCATCGGCTGTTTCAAAAGAAACTTTTAATTGATAAAAATTTGGTAACCGATCGGTAAAATCAATTAGTTCAATATTTGTAATACCCCCACCGCGTTTTTTCATGTTTACAAGCAGTGGTGACGAATCTTCAATAACTGTTTCTTTAATGGCTGTAAAATGATTCAAAAGTTTCACTGAATCACCATTCCAAAGAAAATGAACCTGCCCTATTTTAGTTGAAGAAATTACTTTTGATTTAAATCCACCTTTATCGAACCAGAATTTTGCAGCCGACGAAGCAGCAGCAACAACCGAGCTTTCTTCAATCACCATAGGCACAAAATAGTTCTTTCCATTAATCATAAAATTGGGAGCAATACTATACGGGAGAAAATAATTCGACAATACATTTTCACTTATCTCTTCCAATTTTAACTGTAAATCAGCATCTTTCAATTTAAACTGATTAAGAATATCAAAATCCTGAATATCCCTGTTTTGTTGATCAGCAATTAACTTTATTTTTTCCTGCTTACTTAATTTTGAAAAACCCCCAATATATTTGTGCATCAGAATTCTACTTTTTTAATGTTAAATATGAATTTGCCATTTGCAAACCTTTAATCTGAAATTGAATATACTCTCTCAGTTTTTCATAATCTTCGCGTGCATAACGAAGCATAGTCGATGCCTGTCCATAAACAGATGGCAAAGCACTTTTTCTCATCAAATAATATCCATCTAAAAAAGAACTTATTCCGCCCGAAATAATAATTTGCTTACACGAAATATCATGATTTTCAGTTACAATACGATTTATATCATCAACCATTTGTTCAGCAGTATTACCTACTTTAGAAAAAGGTTCAAGCATTTCTTTTACAATTGGCATACTTCTTTTTAATTCAACTTTCGAAAAGTTTGTTCCGCCGTAAGCTCCTAATTCAATAGCTTCCAATGGTAGTTTTAACAAAGCTTTTAAACTTTCGGGTCCAAAACCCTGACCCACTTCTTTTACAATAACTTTAATCTTTGTTTGATCAATAAAAGTTTTTATGGTATCGATTGGAGCATGAAGCAAAATATCACCTTCGGGTTGCAGCCACTCTTGTATAGGATTAACATGTATAATCAATCCATCGGTTCTAAGTTTAGTTACCAAATCAACAATTTGCTTAGTTTTGTTTTGCCGGATAGCTTGTTCTACCTGGCTTATCCCTAAGTTAGCGTAAAACGGGTAATCATCTCCGATAATATCTCGTAAATCGAAATGACTCAAATATTGATCATTATCAAGGAGTACCCGGCATGATCCCAAAGCCATTCCTAAACCAAATTCATTACATGCTTTTGCTAAATTAGTATTGATGATTTTAGCATATTCAGTTCCACCAGTCATACTCGAAATCCATAAAGGATTTTTCATAGTTTTTCCCAAAAACGAAATAGCCAGATCATCTTTTTTAGGATGTGGTTTTAATAATGGTTCGTAATTGAAACGATCATCATGATCAACAGCAGTAGACTGAGAATTCAATGCTAAATCTAAATGATCTTTTTTTCTTTGTTCCATATTCGAGTAATTCTTAGATTTCAATGTGCTTTGAAATAACCAGCTTAAGAATTTCGGATGTTCCTTCGCCTATTCGTAATATTCGTTGATCGCGATAGAAACGCTCTATATCATTATCTTTAAATAATCCGTAAGCACCAAAAATCTGAACCGCCTCGTCGGCTATTTCTTTTGCAATTTCTGAAGTGTAGAACTTTGAAATGGCTGCCTGTTTTGTAAAAGGCAAATTATTATCTTTTAACCAGCAAGTATTGTAAAGATAATTTCTGGCAAGTTCAAGTTTTATGTCCATGTCGGCCAGCTTATCAGAAATTGCCTGGAACTTCGATAGACTTTTACCAAACTGTTTTCGTTTCTGGGCATGTTCCCGTGCCATATCAAAAGCTCCCTGAGCCAAACCAAGTCCGATAGCGGCAATAGAAAGTCTACCTGAATCAAGCGTTTCGAGCATAATATGCATTCCTTTTCCTCGCTCTCCCAGAATGTTTTCTTTCGATGCAACAGAATCAATAAAGGATAAACGACCCGTATCAGCCGATCGCCAAACCATTTTATTTTTAATGCTTTCGGTTTTATAATTTGCCGGTTCGCGTTCCAACAGAATTGCAGAAAATTCTTTTTGATCAGGATCAGTACTCGTATTAACAAGCACCGTAACACCCATGGAAAGTTCGGACGCCGAATTGGTAATAAATACTTTCTTCCCGTTCACAATCCATTGATTATTATTCAGTACAGCCTTTGTTTCTACTGCTTTTGCATCAGATCCTGCATTAGGTTCTGTTAAACCAAATGCCCAAAGATGTTCACCTGTAGTTAGTTTTGGCAGAAATCTATTTTTCAGATCAGGAGTGCCATATTTATAAATTGGTGATATCCCCAATGAATTGTGAGCAGCAATGGTAGCAGCCTGCGAACTGTCTACTCTTGCCAACTCTTCAACAGCAATGATGTAAGATAATGTATCTAAATTTTTACCACCATATTCAGCAGGGATTGTCATACCAAACAATCCCAGTTTACCCATTTTTCGGGTTAATTCTGGGGAAAACTCAGCGTTCTCATCCAGCTTTTGTGCAAGTGGTTTTATTTCATTGACTGCAAATTCCCTGACTTGCAATCTAAGTTCCTGATGTTTATCGTTTAGTAATGGATTATTTATAGCTGTGTTCATTATGTTTCATATTTATTTAGGTTTAGCCTGAAAAAAATTATTCTTTAAGCCAGGCTGGTAGTCTTTTCTCCATAAAAGCTGAAATGCCTTCCAGGGCTTCTTCCGATATTTTAAGTTTCGCAATCGATTTTGCAGTTATATTACTAATTTGTTCATGATTATATCCTTTTTTAAATTCATTGATTAAATACTTTATTTCTTCAACTCCTTTTGGTGATGCTTTTACAATATCACTCAATATAGATTCTAAAGTCGATTCTATTACTTCGGGTTCAACCACAACATCAGTTAAATTGAATTCCAAGGCTTCCTTAGCAGTTATTTTTCTTCCTGTAAACATTAAAATCTTAGCCTTATGTTCGTTTAATCTGGTTAAAACAAAAGGTAATATGGTTGATGGAGCCAGGCCAATTTTAACTTCTGAAAAGGAAAATACTGCATTAGAATCCGATATTACAATATCCGAAGCACACAACAAGCCAATGCCTCCACCAAAAACATTCCCTGTAGCAACTGCAATTGTTGGTTTTTTGGAATGATAAATTGTACTTAAACATTCTGTCCATTTTTTAGCATCTTTTAAGTTATCATCAAAACTTAATTTACCAGATTCCAACATTCTTTTTAAATCAGCCCCTGCACTAAAAGATTTACCTTTTCCTCGTAAGACAATAACTCTCACATTTTCCAGCTTTTCAATCGCACCAAAACAATGCATTAGCTCGTCGAGCATTTCGGTATTAACCGCATTTTGCACATCAGGTCTGTTAAGCCAAATGTTTGCTACATAAGCCTGAATATCAACAACTATTGTATTGTAATTTTTCATCATCGATTACATTCTGTAAATACCAGGCTTATAATCCGGAATTTCTTTATTTGCAGCAATTGAAAGTCCCAATCCAATCATTTTGCGCGTATCAACAGGGTCGATTATACCATCGTCCCAGATTCTGGAAGTACCGAAATAAGCAGAACTTTCTTGTTCATATTTTTCCATGATCTGATTTTTTAGATCATCATGATTTTCCTGATTTCCATTCTTAACCGTTGATAGGACTTCCGCTGCCTGACGACCACCCATTACTGATATTTTTGCATTTGGCCAGGTAAACAATAAATTAGGATTATAAGCACGTCCGGCCATGGCATAATTTCCGGCACCATGCGATTTGCCAAATATGATTGTAATCTTAGGAACATTGGTATTCGCTACAGCATGAACCATTTTAGCTCCATCTTTTGCAATTCCCTTATGCTCAGAATCTTTTCCAACCATAAATCCTGTGATATTATGAAGAAATATGAGCGGTATTTTCCGAACACTGCACATCTCAATAAAGTGAGTTCCCTTTAATGCCGATTCTGAAAAAAGAATTCCATTATTGGCAACTATTCCAACGATTTGCCCCATGATTTTTGAAAACCCGGTAACAAGCGTTTTTCCATAGTCAGGTTTAAATTCCTGAAATTTACTACCATCAACTATTCTGGCAATTATTTCATAAATATCTATCCATCGTGAATTTTGCTGATGAATAATTCCATATAACTCTTTTGCAGGATACAAAGGTTCTTCAAATTTCTCCTGAGCTGTCCTGGTTTTCTTTGGTTTAGGCAAATTCTCGAATATGCTTCGGCAAAGCAAAATAGCTTCTTCTTCTGATTTAGCCATATGATCAGCAACTCCCGATAAATGAGTATGTACATAAGCTCCTCCCAGATCTTCCGCAGTAACAGTTTCACCGATTGCAGCTTTCACCAATGGAGGGCCCGCCAAAAAAATGGTACCCTGATTTTCAACAATAATAGATTGATCGCTCATTGCCGGGATATATGCACCACCTGCGGTACATGATCCCATAACCATTGCAATCTGAGGTATTCCAGCAGCTGATAAACGGGATTGATTATAGAAAATTTTCCCAAAATGATCTCTGTCTGCAAAAACATTGGCCTGTTCAGGAAGAAATATGCCGCCAGATTCCACAATATAAACACAAGGCAACAAATTTTCATACGCAATTTCTTGTGCTCTTAAATGTTTTTTTATGGTTTCTTTAACATATGTTCCCCCTTTTACGGTTGGATCATTTGCAATAATAACAGTCTCAATTCCCTGAATGATTCCAATTCCTGTTACTATGCCGGCCGAATGAAATTTACCATCGTATAAATCATTTGCAGCCAACGTAGAAAATTCGTAGAACTCTGTTTTTTTATCGATTAAAGCACTGATTCTTTCTCTTGCTTCTAATTTCCCTTTCGATTTATGTTTTATTACGTATGAGTCACTTTTTCTGTCAATTACTGATTGCAATCTTTCATTGTAATCATCTATTATTTGTATGGTTTCCTTATGGTTACTTTTAAAATCTTCAGAATTAGACTTTATTTTAGATTTCAAAACCGTTAAATCATTCATTTTATCTATTTTAAAAAATTTAAGATTTTCTCTTAAATCCAATTGTGCATTCAATTATTAATCCTTTTAATTTAAACGAGAATATGCCGAGTATCACTTAAAAAGCAACACTCAGCACTTCTTCGAAAACAACATATAAATTCGTATTAATATCAGAAAACGCGAATTAAACCAATTTATAAATTACAACTTCTATAATTAATCCTAACAGGAATAACATACCAAACAACCTGTTAAAAACAAAAGCCCTGTGAACCAAATACAAAGGCCAACCTTGTCCCAATTCACCTTCCGGTGCCTTATCCGGTCGTTTTTGAGCCATCACTTTAGATTCTTTTATAAATTTAGGAATCGATAATAAAACAAGTAAAATTGAAGGCCCCAGCTGAGCTGTAACAACAAGATAAATAACTAAAGCAAATTGAACAACCCACAAACCAATAACAGTATAGCGGGATGCTTTTTCTCCAATAATCACAGGCAATGTCCGAATACCTTTCGACTTGTCTTCTTTTAATTTATCGGCATGTTTACCAAGTAAAACCGTGGTAGGTCCTAAACCATATACAAGACTAACCAAAGCTACCCAATTACTCCATTGACCACCGGTAACAACAAAATATGTTCCTCCAATCATTAAAGGGCCCCATACTAATACAACTGAGAGCTCACCTAATCCGAAATATTTTAAAGGCCAAGTATAAAATAATAAGAAGAATAAACCGGGAATTAAAACCCAAAGTGTTTGTAAACCTACCTGATAGGTTATCATCAATCCGGCAAACAGCGCAAGTAACCCAGTTACAACAATAAACGCAATGAACTTACCTTTTGTCATAAAACCATTTTCCAAAGGATGTGGTCCGTACTGCGCTCTGTAGTAATTATCTTTATCAACTCCTTTATTATAGTCTACAAAGTCGTTCAGCAGATTATTGGTTGCGTGAGCTAACACCAGCCCGAAAAAACTTAAAACAAATATCTGCCATGAAAAATTTCCAACACGATAAGCTAATAAGCCACCTATTCCGGCAGCAATTGCTGTCATAATAAATACTGCGGCTCTACTCGCGATTAACCATCTTGAAATCAGATCGTAACTATCCCACTCAGTTTTTGAAACTTGCGGAATTACTCTTAAAGCATTTATCCATATTCTTAACATATCCGGTAATTTAAATATTAAACATTATTTCAATTCTTGATTGATAAACAATGAAATCCAGAAAATGTTAACTGATTTAAGGATTTGTGTACTTATTTATTGGAATAATATTCTGGAATAAAACTTTGATCGGAATAAATTTTTCTGATAGAATAAAAAATTGCAGTAAAGCTGAAGTTAATTAATCAAGATATTAAAAAAATATTTCCTTTCTATTATTGATCTTTTTCGACCATCTTCAGGAACTCCAACAATTCCTGCTTTCGCTCAGGTCTAAGCTGATGCCAACGAATTCCCTGCACAGCACCTTCCAAAGCACAAAGCATACTAATACAAGCTCCTGGATCAATTGTTTTTAAACGTATGAAAGCATTTTCGCTACCTATTTGTTTTAGTTCTTCGGCACTTTCAATTCCAACTTTCTTAAGTTGTTCGGCTACAACTTTTCCAATATTGGGAAGTTTTGTTAAATCGCTCATAATCTTAAATTTAAAATAAAGATCAGAAATAAATTTTGATTATTAAAATCTTGTGCTTATAATTGCAAAGCAAAAATAGAAAAAATGAGTTTACAAATAATACATACAGTTCATCATCACCATCATCACGCTGGTGCGAGCATCGTATGCAATTTTTTGTAGATTCCTTAAAATAATAAAACATCTAAAAGGGCTTGCAAATTTTGCAAGCCCTTTTTAATTTGATTCTATTAAGAATATTGATTTTTTGGCTCCCTATAGGGTCGAGTCAAAACAAAAAATCAAATAAAATAAACATCATGAACCAAAAACATCATCATATTCATCATCATCATTTGAGTGAAAATCACATCGGGCAGAAGATACTATGACTATGTTTTAGGTTTAATTAAAAATAAATTTAAAGGTCTGCAGTTCTCTGCAGGCCTTTTTTATTTAATCACATTTTAAAAATATTATGGAACAGACCATGTTTGAGATAAATATTGAGACACACTTAATGCATGATTATAATTGTGTGCCAAATCACAGCATCGTCATAAAAAATTAACGTATGAAGAAACTAAAAATTGCAGTACAAAAATCAGGAAGACTAAGCGAAAAATCTCTTCAATTATTACAGGAATGCAACATAAAACTAACAAATGGAAATCGGAAACTAATTTCTGTTTCGTCGAACTTTCCAATAGAGATTCTCTATTTGCGTGATGATGATATTCCGCAATGCATAAACGATGGTGTTGCAGATATCGGAATTGTTGGCGAGAATGAATATCTGGAAAGAAACTATCCGCTTAAAACTTATCAATACTTAGGCTTTGCCAAATGCAGACTTTCTCTTGCTATACCGAAATCAGAAAAATATGATTCCTTAGAATACTTCCAAAATAAAAAAATAGCTACATCCTACCCTTTCATCTTAAAATCATTTCTCGATAAAAATAAAATTAATGCCAAAATACACCAGATTAGTGGTTCGGTTGAAATATCGCCGGGTATAGGTTTGGCAGACGCTATTTTCGACATTGTTAGTTCGGGAAGCACTCTCATTAGTAACGGACTAAAAGAAGTTGAGAAGATAATGGACTCAGAAGCAGTTATTATTGGAAGAAAAAATCTGAATTCCCAAAAATCAGAGATTCTTAATCAACTCAATTTCAGAATTAATTCGGTTCAAAAAGCAAAGACAAATAAATATATTTTGTTAAATGCTCCAAACGATAAACTTGAAGATATTATAAAGATTTTACCCGGAATGAAAAGTCCGACAATAATGCCTTTGGTTGATGACAATTGGTGCTCGCTGCACTCTGTAGTGAACGAAGATAAATTTTGGGAAGTTATCGACCAGCTTAAAGCGAATGGTGCCGAAGGAATATTGGTTATTCCTATCGAAAAAATGATTCTTTAAAATACATTGATTTTCTTCAACAGCCCTAGCCCTAAAGGGTATGAAGAAAATCAATTTGCACCTTTTAGGGAAAGGGTTAAACAAATTGATTTTTATTAAATAAATAATGAAAAATTGTATGAAAATTATTGAATATCCGAATGAATCGGAACTGGAAAAAGTTTTACAACGACCTGAGGCTGACTTTTCAAAACTTGAGAAAACAGTGAGACAAATTATTAATCAGGTAGTAAAGCAAGGCGACAAAGCTTTAATTAATCTAACCAAAAAGTTCGACAGCGTTAAGTTGAACAATCTGCGGATTTCTGATTCAGAGATTGATAATTCAGAAAGAATGTTAGACACAGAACTTAAAAATGCGAATAAAATTGCAGCTTTAAATATTGCCAAATTTCACGAAGCACAAATTCCGGAAAAAATTGAAGTTGAAACCATGAATGGAATTAAATGCTGGCAACAAGCAATTCCAATTGAAAAAGTTGGATTATATATTCCGGGTGGCTCTGCACCATTGTTTTCTACTGTTTTAATGTTAGCAATTCCTGCAAAATTGGCGGGTTGTAAGCAAGTAGTTCTATGTACACCACCCAACAAAAAAGGGGAAATTAATCCTGCAATATTGTATGCTGCCAAAATATCGGGAGTAACAGAAATTTATACCTGTGGCGGTGCTCAGGCTATTGCAGCTATGGCTTACGGAACAGAGACTATTCCAAAAGTGGATAAAATTTTTGGCCCAGGAAACCAATTTGTTACCATAGCTAAACAACTTGTTTCATCGCAGGGAATTGCCATTGATATGCCTGCAGGTCCGTCGGAGGTATTGATTTTAGCAGATGATTCTGCTATTCCGGAGTTCATTGCAGCCGACTTATTGTCACAAGCAGAACACGGAATAGATAGTCAGGTTATTCTTGTTACAACAAGCAAATCAATTGCCAATCAAACCTTGATTTGTATAGAAACCCAACTAAAAGCATTACCCAGAAAAGAAACTGCCACCAAATCATTAAAGTCTGGTTCTATTATTTTGGTAAAAAATGAAACGGAAATGCTTGAAATTTCGAATAGATACGCACCTGAGCACTTAATTATTTCAACAAAAAATTATACTGAGTTAGTAGAAAAAATTACTCAGGCAGGTTCGGTGTTTCTTGGCAATTACACTCCTGAAAGCTTAGGAGATTATGCTTCGGGAACCAATCACACTTTACCAACCAACGGATTTGCACGAAGCTACAGTGGATTAAATATGGATGCATATTTTAAGAAAATTACATTTCAGGAAGCCACACAAACAGGATTGCAAATTATTGGACCTTTTATTGAAACGATGGCCAATGCTGAGCAATTGCAAGCACATAAAAATGCGGTTACGATTAGATTAAAAACAATTAGAAATGAAAACTAAAATTGATTTTGACATAAATACCCTGGTAAGAGAAAATATTAGGAAATTAAAGCCTTACCAATCGGCTCGCGAAGAACTGAAAGATAAAGATTCAATTCTGCTGGATGCCAACGAGAATCCATTCCCTATTGGATATAACAGATATCCTGATCCCCTTCAAAGAGAATTAAAATCAGAAATTGGGAAACAAATGAAAATTTCAACGAATAAAATCTTTTTAGGAAATGGAAGTGATGAAATTATTGATTTACTAATAAGAGCTTTTTGTGAGCCAGGAAATGATTCAATACTAATCAATGTTCCTACTTATGGAATGTACGAAGTATGCGCAAACATTAATGATATTGATGTAATAAAAGTTGAATTAGATAAAGTTTTTCAATTGAATTTGAATCAAATCTTTGAAAAAATGCCTAAAGCGAAAATCATGTTTATCTGCTCACCGAATAATCCAACAGGAAACATCATTAAGCGTGAAGGTATTTTAAAGCTTTTACATAATTTTAATGGAATTGTGGTTATTGATGAAGCTTATATTGATTTTGCCGACGAACCGGGCTTTTTAAATGAGCTTTCTCAATTTCCAAATCTTGTTATTCTGCAAACCTTTTCGAAAGCTCGTGCAATGGCCGGAATACGTTTAGGAATGGCTTTTATGAACGCTGAAATAGTACAGATACTAACTAAAATTAAATATCCGTACAATATTAGTTTGTTGACTCAAAAAGCAGCTTTAAAGGCATTGGAAGTTGACGCTGTAAATTCAGGAATAAAAACAGTATTAGAACAAAAAAAATGGCTAATATCTGAACTTCAAAAGCTAAAAATAGTTTGCAAGATATGGCCTTCGGATGCCAATTTCCTGTTGGTTCAATTCAAAAATCATAAGCAAGTATTTGAGTTTCTTTTAAAGGAAGGAATCATTGTACGCAACCGATCAAATGAACCTAATTGTGACGGCTGTCTGCGAATTACAATAGGAAAATCTCTTGAAAACCTAATGCTGATAACCGTTTTAAAGTATTTAGATAAAATGAACTATAAAAATAGTGAATAACAGAATCGGTGTGAAGGTTTATATTGAGATTTAATGGTGAAAATTTTAATACATAAAGAGTTTTGTCCCGATAACAATAGGAACACAAAGTACAAGAAAGATTTAAATTATTAAAATTATGAGAAAAATATTGTTTTTAGATCGTGACGGAACGATTATAAAAGAACCGGAAGATGAACAAATTGATAGTTTGGAAAAACTCGAATTTGTTCCGGGGGTAATACGCAGTCTTTATCAATTGATTTATCAATTTGACTATGAATTAGTGATGGTTTCGAATCAGGATGGATTGGGAACAAACTCCTATCCTATTGAATCTTTTGATTTGGTTCAGGATAAGTTGATGAAAACGCTCAATGGCGAAGGAATTAAGTTTTCTGAAATACTTATTGACAAATCATTTCCGGATGAAAAGCTGCCAACCAGAAAACCCGAAATAGGCTTGGTTCAAAAATATGTGAATGAGAATCTGGATTATGCAAAATCATTTGTAATTGGCGACCGAATGAGCGATTTACAACTTGCTAAGAATATGAATATAAAAGGAATACTGCTTGGCAATATGCGTCTGGATACCGATGAATTTAAGATTTGTAGTAATTGGAGCGAAATTTCGGAAGTTATTAGAAATAATTATAGAACTTCTAAATTGATTAGAAAAACCAACGAAACTGATATTGAAATCAGATTATCTCTTAATGGAAATGGAAATTCCAACATTTCAACCGGTTTGAAATTTTTTGATCACATGCTTGAGCAATTCGCTAAACACTCAGAAATTGATTTATCAATAAAAGTTAAAGGTGACTTAGAAGTTGACGAGCATCACACGATTGAAGATACAGCACTGGCTTTGGGCGAAACTTTCAGAAATGCTTTAGGAAATAAAAAAGGTATTGAGCGTTACGGTTTTACCCTTCCAATGGATGATTGTTTAGCACAAGTTGCTATAGATTTTGGTGGTCGACCGTGGTTGGTTTGGAATGCAGATTTCAATCGCGAAAAAATTGGTGATATGCCCACAGAAATGTTTTATCACTTTTTTAAATCCTTTTCGGATGCTGCTCAATGTAATATAAATATAAAAGCAGAAGGAACAAATGAGCACCATAAAATAGAAAGCATTTTTAAAGCCTTAGCCAAAGCAATAAAAATGGCTTTTAAACAAGATTCAGATTCAATGCAATTACCATCAACAAAAGGAATTCTCTAAATTCTATGACGATCCCTAAATTAGAT
>DMBU01000173.1 GCA_003446015.1 Bacteroidales bacterium
GACAGCACATTGAGAAGTCAGATTAAAAAAAATTCTCTCATAGCATTTTCAAGCGATGAAACGTCAGGCGGTAAAGAATTTTTAAGTAAGGAAGAAGTAAAAAGAATTGTGGCTGATTTGAACCGTCCTGATTTCTTCAATGACAAAATGATGATCGGAAACGCCACACAGGTTCCCGGATTCTCGTGTATTCACATTGACCATTTTTCAACCAAAATTGATCAGCTAGATGTAGATGATTTGCAACCTGACCAAATCTTAGATTTAATAAAACAAGAAATCATAAATATCCTGAATTATGCTTCATAAAAGAGACTTACCACAAAATTTGCTACTGAATTCAATGAAAGACTATACTGAGAGACAACTGGAATATTGGATTTATGAAGTGGATGCCAAAGCCCCTTACACTTGTCATCTGTTTACACTTGTATGCAATGACAATGAGATACTTAATGATATATGGGAAGATCTAACAGAAAATATTGCCATAAACTTTCAGATAAATCTTGAAAAGGAAATAGAACGATGGAATATTTACTTAATATTCCTATTGGAAAATGAAGTCCCTAAAGAAATAAAATATAAGGTTGAACAAGATAAATATTGTTGCAGAAAACTGGTAGAAGACAATTTGAAAAAAACTAATTTTTCGGATGATGTTATTTCAGGATTGATAAAAGAAAAAATTTTTTCGATTCACATGGAAACAAACAAAGCCAGTGCGAATGTACCTACCGTTGATAAAAAAATTGAAGCAATAATAAAAGAAGCTGACGGTAATATTTTAACGGCTTTGAAAGGATTTAGAAGTAACCAACAAATAGCACCGTTCTATTCAAAATTTAAAGGAAATGACAACACAAAATAACAATATTAAGCTGAGTAAAATAGAGTTAGAAGCATTTAGAGGTTACAGGGATAAGGTAACTTTTGACTTTACTTTACCCGGTAACAAAATTGCCGATATAGTTGCTATATATGCACCAAACGGCTTTGGAAAAACTTCTTTTTTTGACGGAATTGAATGGAATACAAAAGGTAGTATTGAACGTTTTGAAGAAAATACAAAAATTAGAAGCTCTGCAGAAGAATTTGGAGGCGCAATTCTAAAAAACCGGGAATCTGCTCTTAAAAATGGAACCGTAAGTTTGGTTGATAAAAACAACTTGTATTTTACACGTATAACTTCCAGCAGTGATAAATGGGATTTACTTCCAGGAAGAATTGATAAGAGCAGTACATCTCCGATCAAAAACATTAATGACTATAAGAAGTTTAAAAAAATAGAAATCCTCCCACAATCAAGAATTGATTCATTTCTGAGTTCCAATACTCCTGAAGAAAAGTATCAGGCATTATTAGATTTCTGGGATGGGAATGATGAATCAAATTATTTTGTTGGGGTTTCAAAATTTTTCGCAGAAAGCGAAAAAGAGGAAGAAAATATAAAATCAGACATTAGTAAAATAGCCGACAAAATATCTGAGTTAAAGAATGCAGAAAATAAGATTAGTTTTTTTAACAGCTTAGTTAAAGCAATAAACTCAAACAAAATCAACAATTTCAATATTCAGGAGTTTACGGAAAGGACTACAGATACCGAATTTGAGAATACTGTTAGAACGATAAACAGCGATATAGCGTCTGTTTCATCTAAACTACAACAGACAGAATTAAAAAAAGAGCGTTTGATTGCTTTAGAAGAAGGTTTTGTCGCATACTTTAAGAATAAAGAACTCGTGTTAAGTCTAAAAAATGAAGTTAAAGCATTTCAGTCTATTTTAAATGATTTCACTCAGATAGAGAACAAACATAGAGAAAGAAAAGAGATAGACTTAAAGCTTCAAAAAGAGCAGGTTGATTTGGAGAGAATTGTGTCAATAATCATATTAAAAGATGTTTTCTCATCCATTGTCAATCAAATAAAAGTTCTGACAGAGGAACGCACTAATATAATGGAGGAGAAGGTAAAACTTATACAGCAAAAAAATAATGCAGACAAGAAATTGAAAACCGAGGAGGAAAGTTTAAAGATATTGATAACGAATGAAAGTAAGTATAATGAGAACTCCGAGCGCTTAGTTAGCCTACTTAACTCTATAGAAGCGAACAAAAAGCGAATATACTTGTCCAATAGTCGCTTATCTCTTTGTAAAAAAATAAAAGATGTGAGAAATAATATTGCATCGGTACTGAGAACTGAACTAAATACAGTTCAAAGTATATCATCTCTTAATCTGGAATCGTTTTGTAATGCCAAATATACTTATACCGAATTTAAGGGGCTTGTTTCTGAAATAAAAAGGGAATTTAATGAGGTCGAATTATTAAACAAGACGCTTAAAGAATTAAAATCAGATTACAGCAAAAGAGGAACTCTCAACGAAGATCTACAAAAAATTGTTGAACTGGGGAGGAATTTTATATCTCAAACAGGAACTAATACCTGTCCGCTGTGCAACACAACTCATGATGATTTTGAGATGTTATTATCCCGCGTATCTAAGCAAAAGGATGACGCTTTAAATCTCAATCAAACGTTTGAAAGGGTACAGTCACTTCAAACAGATATTGAGAAAAGGACAAACAACCTAAATAAACAGTATGAATCATTGCGAACCCTGTTGAAACAAAAATCCTCTACAATGACAGAGAAATTGTCTGTCATTAATTCAAAGATATTAAGAACCGAAAGTATTATCAATTATTATTCAGGAATTTATACTTTAACTGAAGACGAGAACAGAAGATTTAGTTTACAATACAACTCAATTGAAGCTGAAAATAGTCTTCTAAAATTACAGTTAGAGGATATTGACGAATTAAAGAAAAGTTTACTGCAATTCATTAATGATATTAAAAAGCAAATTGAAGATTCCGAAAAACAAGTAACACAGACTGATTATAGAGTTCAGGAAATTGGAGCTAAAATTGAGCAACTAAACCAAAGCCCACAGTATATAGCTGTCAATTCATTCTTACAAGCGAAATCAATACCCCAATCTGAATATTTAGAAGCAGGATTAGGTAAAATAATATCTGAAACTGAGAAAAATATCCAACAATTTACAGAGCAAATTACTATACTCCAAAAGCAGATAGATGAATTAACCAAAAGCACGGAAGATAAAAACAAAAACGATGTACAAAAGAATCTGACAGAGAAAACAGCCATTTTAAGTGGTACAGAGGAGAAAATATCTCAATATAAAAGTCAGTACAAATCCGTTACAGAGAAAGATAATGTTGAAATTGAGATAATTAAACAAAACTTATCAAGTAACGAAGATTTAATTCTGAATTTTAAAAATACAGATGTTAAACTTCGGGAATTGCAAAGCAATATTCAGGTTATGCAGCAGAACTTAGCGCTTAATACATTTAAAGTCAGACATAGAGAAAAGCAACAACTTTTGAAGGTTGTGAAAGAAACTACAGAAAAACTAAAAGTGCTCAAAACAGAATTATCCGATTTTTTAACTGAAAAAATCAATTCTGTATTTAATCAGGAAATCATAAATGACATTTATAAAAAAATTGATCCACACCCGGATTTTAGAGAAATAAAGCTTGAACCGCAGTTTGATGGTATAAAGCCCAAGTTGTTTATAAAAGCTGTCGATGATTGTAAAAAAGATGAAATTGATCCTATTTTATATTTAAGCTCTGCACAGGTCAATGTGCTTTCACTCAGTATTTTCTTGGCAAAAGCACTTCAGAATAAAGGCATAATGATCAATACCATTTTTATGGATGATCCTATCCAATATTTGGATTCTATAAACATACTATCTTTTATTGATTTGCTTCGGAGTATCACAACCGATAAACAAATAGACCGTCAGGTTGTAATTTCGACTCACGATGAGAATTTTTTTAATCTATTGAAAAAGAAATTTGACCCTCAATATTACAATTCAAAGTTCATAGAGTTTGAATCTTATGGTAAACTAAAAACGAATTGATGAGTAAAAAAATAATATCAAGCATAATCTTCTTTGAATCGAAGACCACACTTGTGTATCTTTTTTAAGGCATATAAATGACACCTAAGTTATGTCCACACCAAACCTCTTCGATTTCAACTATCAACTTGATTTACCTGGTCAGGAGGATTTTCCGTTGAATCTGAGAGAACAAGGGCGGAGGGTCACAAAAAAAGCCGCTTTTAGCGGCTTTTTTATTTTCTATAATTTTGATGATTTTGTTTACTCAATTCTCAACAAAGTTTTATCGAAGCCTTCAAATAACACCTCGCGTTTGTTTTTGTCGTATTTCGAAAATCCACGGTCGATAATTGTATAATTTGACGGTCTGGCAGCACTTTTTGTAGCAAGTATTTCTACTCCGGTAATGTTTTCAAGGGTTTTCTTTAACATCGCTTCTTCTTTATTGCCTAACGGGATGGTCGAAAACAGATCGTCTTCAACAGCAATATCAGGAGCAAAACCATCTTTAAAATCGGTAACACCCTGCGAGTTGGCATATTTTAAAATAATTGGCTGAGCTCCCCAGTTATCAATTTCCTCGTAATAGTTTGCACTTTCGTAAAAATCTTCTGGTTTTAGTGTGATTGAGGCTGTGTATTTTCCGTAGGTGGAGTCTCCCACAGTAGTAACTGACATGTATGGTTTTAATCCGGTAATTGTAAGTTCCGACGCCGATGCGGTGCCCGGGCCGGTAATCACCCAAAGCTTGTTTAACCCCATTTTGTTAGGTAC
>DMBU01000124.1 GCA_003446015.1 Bacteroidales bacterium
TAAAGCGTCTCTCTTTTTTATAAGTATTTGTCACCAAGTTTTAATTTCACATCATTGACATATTGTTTTATCTCTTGTTCATCCTCTTTTTCCTGACTTCGACACTGCGTCACCCAAAATTAAACAGACGAGCTAATTCCTTTTGTTCTTCTGATAGTAAAAGCATATGTTTTACTTCACCATTTTTAGTATTCGCTTTGACTTGATAGATGGTTTTGGCTATTTCGATAGCTTTTTCAGGACTTAGGCTTGTTTTTTTTTCTTTTAATTGCCTTTCTAGTTCTTTGTATACCTTGTAGGAAACAAATGAAATACAAATATGAGATTCAATTCGTCTCCGGGCCCAATGAAAAACAGGCCTGATCTTAAGATCTGATTTAGATATGCGGAATGCTTTTTCAATTAGCCACAAATGGCCATAATTTTCTATTATTTTATCTTTAGGTAATTTAGCATTAGTAAGATATCCTTTTAATCCATCCCAGGCATTATCAGTTTCAAACTTTTGATAATCAATCGTAATCTTAACATTACCCTCTAATTTTAGGGATTTATTATAACCTTTATTATTGATGCTGGATTTATTAAGTTTACCGCTCTTTATGCGTTTTTCAAGTTTTCTGATGCCTTTCTCGCGATTTAATTGATCTTTCTTTGCCTTACTATCAGAATACGATACAATCAGCCTTAAATTGTCTCTTTCAATAACTTCACTATCCCCGTTAGCCAGTTTTAGTGATAATACTTTGCGTTGCATGTCTTGTTTCTCATTCTTAATTCTTGCACCTAAGATAAATTCATAGTTTCTGGATTGAAGTTCTTTGATATTAGTGTTGGATAACAGACCAGAATCAGCAATAATTATCAGTTGGTTTAACTGGTATTTTTCTTTGAATGAATCTAAAATAGGCAGCATTGTATGTCCTTCGAACTTATTGCCTTCAAAAATATCGTATGCTAATGGGTAACCGTTCTTACTAACTAACAGCCCTAATACAATTTGCGGATTTTGATGCTTCCCTTCTTTAGAGAACCCAGTTTTACGGAGGTTATCCTCTTTGTCTATCTCAAAATACAGAGTGGTTACATCGTAAAAAACAATACTAATCTGACCTTTTAGAATTTTCTTAGTGTGTTCATAGCTAATGTGTTGAACTAATTCCTTCTAGGTTGAATGCAATTTATCCATGTAACGATATATCTGCTGTACAGGATAATCTAAACCATGATATCTTTCAAAATAATCACTTGTCTTAAGCTTACTAGCAGGGAACGTTAATCGTGAAAAAACAAGTTGCCGGAATATTGGATCATTGATAATATTAAATCCAATATCATCAAATATCTTTCCTAGTAGAAGCTCCGTGCCAACCTCTGTGTGTGAAGAAATACTCTGAAAAACAGATTTAATCAGAGATGATTCATTCGCAAAATCAAATAATCCTTGACCTCTAAAAGTTCTAATAAATTGTTGCCCTTCAATAACAAGTTCTTTAATTGTCTTAGAATCACGAGAACTGCCAATGGTTTTAATCAATTTTGACTTACCATTGATTTTAGCAATCACTTGAACACTAATTGCTCCACTTTTATTTACCTTATTTCGAACAAACATCAAATAAAGGTACGAAACAACACTGGGTCACCCAAAAACCACCACTATTTTAATATAACAAATTGATATGTTACTACTTGCAAAATTGATGCAACTTTTATGTCGAATTCAGGAGAGAGAGGCTTTAAAGCGTCTCTCTTTTTTATAAGTATTTGTCACCAAGTTTTAATTTCACATCATTGACATATTGTTTTATCTCTTGTTCATCCTCTTTTTTGCATATTAATAAAATATCATCAGATTCAACCACAATTAAATCCTTTAAACCCTGTAAAACTACCAGTTTATCTTTTGGCATATTTACAATGCAGTTTTCTAACTGATAAGGGAAGACATTATTACCAATAATAGAATTTTTGTGATCATCTTTTGAAATGTTTTCGTGTAAGGAACCCCAGGTTCCTAAATCTGCCCAACCAAAATTACTACAATAAACATAAACATTATCAGCTTTTTCCATTACTCCATAATCAATAGAGATATTCTTACATTCATAGTAAGTGTGAGAGATAAACTCGGTCTCTTTTTCGGTATTATATAGACTTTGCCCTTCACTAAATAAAGCGTCAACTTCGGGTAGGTGAGTCTTAAAAGCTTGCATAATTGATTTTAAAGACCAAATAAAAATCCCTGAATTCCAGAAAAACTCCCCGCTTTCAAAAAAAACTTTTGCTAAGTCTTTATCAGGTTTTTCGGTAAATGTCTTCACTTTATGGATATTCTTGTTGCCATCAATGTTTTTTGTACCATTAATTTGTATATAACCATATCCGGTTTCAGGCCTACTCGGTTTAATTCCTAGAGTAAGTAAAGCATCTTTTTCTGACACAAATCCAAGCCCTTCTTTAATAACTTTTATGAATTCATCTTCTCTCAAAATTAAATGATCAGAAGGAGCTGTAACAATTTTTGCATTAGGGTTTTTCTTTAGAATCTTATAGTTAGCATAAGCAATACAAGGAGCAGTATTTCTTCGTGCGGGCTCAAGTAGTATTTGATCTCCCTTTAGGCCGGGCAACTGTTTTTCAATTGTTTCCTTATAAATTGTACTCGTTACTATAAATATGTTTTCGATAGGGCAAATTTTTGAAAACCGATCAAAAGTCATTTGAAGTAAGGTTCTTCCGGTTCCTAATATATCTAAAAACTGCTTCGGTTTATTCATTCTACTTAATGGCCAAAACCTACTTCCAACACCCCCAGCCATAATAACACAGTAATTGTTCTCCATCTTAGATTTTATTTAATGAATTATTTGTATTTACTAAATTACGAAATGCAAAAAGAATAAAAAGGAATTAGAATAAAAAATATTAATAAATAAATATGTTTTAGAAACGGCTTTTATATTATTTATATTTGTAGTTCTAATTGAACAAGATTTTTATGGGACTTTTTCAACATGTAGGAAAATACTTTATATTATTAGGGCGAGTATTTTCAAGACCAGAAAAGATAAGAATTTATTATAGGGAAACTATTAAGGAGCTAGATAAATTGGGATTAAGCTCTATTGGCATTGTAGCTATAATTTCTGTTTTTATGGGGGCTGTAATTACAATCCAAACAGCTTACAATACTGAAAATCCAATGCTTCCCGCTTATTTAATTGGTTTAACTGCAAGAGACTCCATGCTTCTTGAGTTTTCATCAACAATTGTTGCACTGATCTTAGCAGGGAAAATTGGCTCTAATATTGCTTCTGAAATTGGGACAATGAGAGTAACAGAACAAATTGATGCCCTTGAAATTATGGGAGTAAATTCTGCCAGTTATTTAATTCTGCCAAAAATAATTGCAACTGTTTTCTTTTCTCCTTTCTTATGCCTAATGAGTATGATTATAGGAATATTTGGGGGATGGATCGCAGGAGTATCTGTTGGTGTAATTACCACACAAGATTATATTTATGGTATTCAATATGCCTTTATACCTTATTATATTGTTTATGCATTGATTAAAATGGCCATATTCGCATTTCTAATAACATCGATTTCGGCTTACCATGGTTATTATTCTTATGGAGGATCTTTAGATGTCGGAAAATCAAGCACAAAAGCTGTAGTTCGAAGTAGTATATTTATCCTTCTTTTTAATGTAATTCTAACACAACTTTTACTTTCATGATAGAAGTTAAAAACATATATAAATCTTTTAATGGTATTCCTGTTCTAAAAAATATCAATGTTTTATTTGAAAAGGGTAAAACAAATTTAATTATCGGACAGAGCGGATCAGGGAAAACAGTACTTCTAAAATCTATTGTGGGATTACATGAAGTCGACCAAGGAGAAATTATTTTTGATGGTACAGTTTTCAATAAGCTTGATTTTAAGGAAAAGAAGGAAATGAGAAAGCAAATAGGGATGCTTTTTCAGGGTGGTGCACTATTCGATTCTTCCACTGTTGAAGAGAATGTCATGTATCCACTGGATATGTTCTCTGAAATGAATTACAATGAAAAAAGAGAGCGTGCTAATGAATGTTTGAAGCGTGTAAATATAATAAATGCAAATCAATTATATCCTGCTGAAATTAGTGGAGGGATGCAAAAACGAGTGGCTATTGCCAGGGCTATAGCACTGAATCCAAAATATTTATTTTGCGATGAACCAAATTCTGGTTTAGATCCTCAAACAGCTATCCTTATTGATAATCTAATAAAAGAAATTACTGAAGAATATAACATGACAACCATTGTTAATACTCACGACATGAATTCTGTTATGGAAAATGGTGATAATGTTATGTTTATATATAAAGGAGAGAAGTGGTGGCAGGGAAGCCGTGATGATATTTTTGATTCTGAAAATAAGGAATTGAACGACTTTATCTTTGCATCAAAGCTTTCACAAAAAATAAGAGATTTAAAAAACAGTCGTTAACCTAACTCATATATTTTTTCTAATCGTTTAATATCTATTATTTCTATATTCTTACCTTCAATATGTATCAACTTATCTTTTCTAAACTCAGAAAGTACTCTTATTACATTCTCTGTACTCATATCAATTAGTTCAGCAACTTCTTTGCGACTGATCGGGAAACTGAATTTATTAGAGTCATATACGTGTTTTGCAAACAGTAATAATATGTAAGCAATTCTTCCCCTCAGTTGTCGAGTATTTATATCTATCCTTGTTTTTATTACAGAATCTGATATTGAACTAATTTTTTCAATAAAATCAAGAGCAAAAGCTCCATTTGTGTTAATAAAACTTTTTATAACATTGAGATCAACAAAACATACAACTGAATCTTCAATCGCAGTTATGGAATAAATGTGATTTGTATTAGAAAAAATGCTTAGCAAACCAATAAAATCTTTAGGTTTTGCAATACTAATAATATGTTCTCGAGTATTTGTTTCTGTCTTGTAAAGTTTTACCAACCCATTTCGTAAATACATAAAAGACGAAATTTCATCTCCTTCCATACAAACGTGTTCACCTTTTCTGAAAAATATTTCAACCTTTTTATTATTTAGTTGCTTTAATTCTTCTGGAGATAAATTTTTAAATGCCCAGGAACGATATCCGCAATCTTTGCAATTGCTTATTATTTGAGATAATTCCATTATTAAAATTTAAAATTGAATAGTGATATATATCACTTATGATATATATCATAATATATAAAGATGTAAATATATTAAGAACTGTTATTTTTGTAACAGTAAAATATAATTATCTATAAAAATAATATAAAAAAATACGAAAATGAAAAAGATTCTGATTTTGGGAGCTGGGACAGGCGGAACCATAATGGCTAATAAATTAAGAAAGGCTCTTGATAGAGACGACTGGGACATAACAATTGTCGATAAACATAAAACTCATTATTATCAACCCGGATTTTTATTTATTCCTTTTGGAATTTATAACAAGCAAGATGTTATTAAACCTAAAGCTAATTTTATTCCTGCCGGTGTAAATATTATTTATAGCGATATTGAAAAAATTGTTGGCGAAGAAAACAAAGTATTACTAGATGGAGGTAAAGTACTTAACTATGATTTCTTAATTATTGCTACAGGAACAAAAGTAGATCCATCAGAAACACCTGGTTTAAAAGAAGAATTATGGCATAAAGAAATATTTGATTTCTACACAATTGAAGGAGCAGTTGCCTTAAGAGAGTTTTTTGAAACATGGCAAGGTGGTCGATTAGTAATGAGTATTGCAGAGCTTCCGTTTAAGTGCCCTGTTGCACCATTGGAATTTGTGTTTTTAGCGGATGAGTACTTTACAAAAGTTGGAATTCGCGATAAAGTTGATATTACTTACGTTACTCCTTTACCAGGAGCGTTTACCAAGCCAATTGCAACAAAGATGTTAGGCGATCTTTTAAAAGAAAAGAATATTAACGTTATTCCTGACTTTTACTTAGAAAGTGTCGATAATAAAGAGAAAAAAATAAAATCTTACGATGGGCTCGAAATTCCTTTTGACGTATTAACAATTGTTCCCGTAAACAAAGGTGATGATATGATCGAAAGAAGCGGAATGGGTGACGACTTGAACTTTATTCCAACAGATAAATATACATTAAGATCAGAGAAGTTCGAAAATGTTTTTGTAATTGGTGATGCTTCAAATATTCCAACATCAAAGGCTGGTTCTGTAGTTCATTTTGCTGCAGAAGTAGTATTTGATAACATGATGTGTGCAATTAAAGGAAGAGAACTAAGAGCAAAATTTGACGGACATGCAAACTGTTATATTGAAACCGGTTTTGGAAAAGGATCACTAATTGATTTTAATTACGAAACAGAGCCTCTTCCAGGAACTTATCCTTTGCCAGGAGTTGGTCCATTTGGATTATTGCAAAATACAAAAATGAATCATTATGGTAAAGTTATTTTCCGCTGGATTTACTGGCATATGTTATTAAAAGGGAAAGAACTTCCTATTGAGAATGAAATGTCAATGGCAGGAAAGAAAAAATCTTAATTCAAAATCGTTTAAAAATGGAAGTTAAATCAGATAATGTTCAGGAACAAATAAATCAAATCAATCAAAAGCTTGACCTTTTGCTCGAGTATGTTGGTGAGCAAAAATTAAAAAGCGAAACGATTGAAGATTTGGTTGCTGACGTTTCAATAATAAGCAAAGACGCATTTTCGAGCGTTGTTAGTGAACTGGATAAGCAGGGGATAGAACTTAATATAGATGATATTAAAGTACTTGCTTATAAACTTGTAAGAAATGTAAATAATTTTTCGCAAGTAATGGATATGTTTGAAAGCGTTACTGATTTATTAAAGGATGCAGGTCCTATTATAAATGAAGTTGGTATCGATTTTACGCATAAACTGCATGAATTTGAGCAAAAAGGGTATTTCGAATTCTTTAAGGAACTTGCAAATATAATGGATAATATTATTTCAAGTTATCCACCTGAAGAAGTTAGGGCTCTTTCTGATAATATTGTTACAATTCTAGATACAGTCCGAAATATAACTCAGCCGGATATGTTACATGCAATCAATAATGCAGTAAATATATTTAAAAATCTAGATACAAATGATTTAAAAGAATATTCATTATGGAAAGCGTTCCGCGAAATGAATACTCCTGAAATGAAAAGAGGTATTGGATTTATGATCACTTTCTTAAAAAATTTATCAAAAGAATCTATTAATAAATAAAAAATAAATAAATTAATTAAAAAATCATATTATGACACAAAAAACATTCGCCGGGCTGAACCTGGAAGTTACAGATGAAGGTTACTTAGTAGATCCTTCAAAGTGGACAGAAGAAATTGCAAAAGAAATTGCAAAAGAAGAAAACATCGAATTAACAGAAAAACATTTTCAAGTGCTAAAGTATATACGTGAAAATGCTGATTCAGGATTAACCATTCGTAAAATCGGTAAATCGGGAATAGTTGATATCAAAGGATTTTATGATTTATTTCCAGGTGGACCATTGAAAATGTCAACAAAAATAGCAGGGATTAAAAAGCCAGCAAGTTGCGTATAATTTAAGGAGATAAAATTATGACAGAAAAGAAAGATACACAAGTAAAAAAGGTGGCAATCATCTGTGCTAAAGCTGCACTTGAGGATGTATATGCTGCATTGGTTATGGCAAATGGAGCCGTAATGGAAGGAATGGAAGCAAAAGTGTTTTTCACCTTCTTTGGTTTAGATGCTATTACTAAAAAGCAAATGAATAAACTCCATACTACAACTGTAGGAAACCCAGGAATGCGTATGCCCGGTGGATTGCCATTTCCAACATTATTAGGAACGATCCCTGGTGTTGAAGCCGGAGTTTCTGCGATGATGCGAAGTCAAATGGAAAAGCTTGATATCCCTCCTGTTGACGAATTTTTGGATATGATTACTGCTGGTGGTGGCGAAATTTACGCTTGTAAATTAGCTGTTGATATGTTTAAATTAAAGAAAGAAGATTTAAGCGATCATGTAATTGATATTATTACTATTGGTGATTTTTATGCTATGGCTGGAGGTGAAGGTTCTCAAGTTATCTTTACTTAAACTATATTTTTAAATAGAGGAAGCTGGCCATTTAAGGTCAGCTTTTTTTTATTTATTAATCTGATGACATGTGTTCTTTATACCAAAAGATTTCTAAATTACTTAATAGGAGCTTATAGATAGTCATAAAACTAAGAAAGCCACCTCAATTTATGTTGAGATGGCTTTCAACCTTTTTGCAAATCATGAGAATTTTTAATTTATTGATAGCATACAAATAACCCTAATTTTTATTTGCAAAGGTTTAATGAATCCTATGAAGAAAATCCTAATATCATTATTGAAATTTAAAAAGGCGGAGAAGATATTTTCAGAATCAGGTTCATCACATTTAAATCGGCTTAATTTTAGAGGCATATACTATAAATCCTAATCCTTATTAAACCAACTCCGCCATATATTGCTCTTGCTTATATGATAAGCTTACTTAAATATACCCTATTTGGATAAACATTTTTTCTTTTAAAGTGTTAGTTATTAAAAGAAAACTTATGGCATTTACATTACAAATAGGTGAAAGCGCACCTGATTTCAAGTTACCAGCAACGAATGGTAAAACATATGAGTTGTCGGATTTTAAAAGCAAATTGTTAGTTATATTCTTCACATGTAACCATTGCCCTTATGTTATTGGTTCTGATGAGGTAACCAGAAAAACTGCTGATAAATTCACACCCAAAGGAGTTCAATTTGTGGGTATAAATTCAAACAGTAAAAATACATACAAGGAGGACAGCTTCCCAAATATGGTTAACCGAATGAAAGAACATAATTTCCCTTGGATTTATTTACACGATGAATCTCAGGAAATTGCTTATGATTACGGTGCTTTAAGAACTCCTCACTTTTTTGTCTTTAATGAATCGCGGCAATTGATCTATACTGGAAGAGCTGTTGATAATCCAAAAGACACAACAAAAATTACGGTTAACGATTTAGAAAATGCACTAAATAGCTATCTTGAAGGAAAAGATATTTGCCCCAAGGTAACAAATCCAATTGGTTGCAATATAAAATGGGAAGGTAAAGATGCTCATTGGATGCCTGCAGATGCTTGTGATCTTATCTAATTAAAATAGTTGATTTAATTTGAGCTTAGTTTTTCTTCTTGTTGCCTTTCTTCAATATATTGGTCAATTCTTGAAAGGTCAGTTATCACTTCAATTTTGAGGATTTTATCTGAGAGAACAGAGTAATATACTTCAACAAAAAAATCTTCTACTGAGTAAAGGTTCAATAATTGATTTCCTTTTTTAATTTGGGTTAAATGTTTCCCCTTGCTAATCAAAATCATCCCTTGCTCAGCAAAATTCATTTCACGGAAATCATCTCTTGTCATAGTTTAATTTTAATTGTTATTTACCGAATTATTATACAAAAAAGACGGCAGAATGTTTACTAAAAAAATAGAATCAAGGATTAATTCCTTCTAAAGATGCTAAAATTTGATAAGCTTCCAGATTGCTTTCACCACAAAATAGTTTTTCTGCTTTAAAACCTCCACAGACTTTTGGCCTTTCAGGTGAAGTAAATAGTTTACAACTTAAATCATCATTTAACTGAATACAGGTTACTCCTGCAGGCTTCCCGTTTGGCATACCGGGAATAGACGATGAAATAGAAGGATAAATACAACAGGCCCCGCACCCTTTTCTACAATCCATGAAATTCTCAATTTTTGAAGGCGCAATAATACGTATTTCAGATTGATTTAAACAAAAAGACGCAGAAATTATTCTGCGCCCTTCAATATCTTTTAATAAAAACAGTCTATTTGATCTTTTGTGTATAAGTAAATTTTTCTGCTGGATTCCATGATTTTCCATCATCTGTTGAGACTTTTTCAACAATTGAAAAACTGCCATCATCAGCTTTGCTAATTGTGTATTGTGTTTTTTGACTATCTTCTTTTGCTGTACTTCCAAAATTAACATTTGTGTTGTCTAAAATTAATTCCCCATTATTAAAATCACCCTCGAAGATATCTATCTCAGAATACAAATCATTAAAAACGGCTAATTTATATCTACCTGTTGATAGGCTATAAGTATAATTCAAAATTTTGGTCATAGGAAATGTCACCTCATAGCTAATGTTTTCTCTTAACCTGTTAACAGCTTCAAAATCAATTTTTGAAGAAGTACTTCCAACATTAAACCAATCACCTCTTCTGCCCGACCAAACATCTACTTTTACATCCCATTCACCTGACATAAATTCAAGTTTCTCTATTTCCTTACTCTTAGGAAATTCAAATATTGATTTGTTAATTTCAGGATTGAGCTCAATATTTTCGATTACAGTAACCCTGTTACGCTGCCAGAAAGTTCTTTCAATGTAGAAAGGTATAACAAGGCCATCTATAGTTCTGAAATCATCAAAGTAAGATTCTGAAGGAAGACCTCTTGCAAAATCAATCCAATCCGATTCGCATTTGTATTCGAGATAAGTTTCTGAATTAAGATACCATGTTTCCGTTTTCCCATTTACGCGTGTTAGTTTTAGTACAAAAGCATCTATCCCGTCGATATTTTCTTTACCAACATATTCTACCTTATTCCCTCTCTCATTATACTTATAAAATGGAGTGAAGAATTCAGCTTTTTGCATTAAAACATTTTTTTCAGCTAAATTAATTTTTCGTGGAAAAAGTATTTCCTGCCAGGGATCAATTGTCCATCCCTCTTTCCCGTCGAAACCTTCAATTAGTTTATGTTGTCCTAAATAATATTCACTATAATAGGATCCTGAACTTGTTTTAACACTAAAAAAGTCTTTTACTTCACTAAATCCGGTAAACTGACCATTAATTTTCACTGACTCTAACTTATCCCATTTTTCAGCACCACCATGAGCTGCAATATGTTTAGCAATAATCTCATCTGCGTTTTGAGCTATTAGTAAAAAAGGAGAGCAAATGAACACAAGTAGAGTTATTATTTGAACTAGTTTTTTATTCATAATATCTATTTTTTTGTACTGTTTAATTTAAAAACGATTATTATAAAACATAACAAGCCATTTCGGTAAGATTTCTCACATATAACTTTCCATTAGCAAAAGATGGTGCTGTCCAAGATTTCCCCTTAATAGCTTGAAAGCTCCCTTGTTCTGTGTACGAATCTGAAGTAGCTTTTATTTGAATGAGTTTGCCTGTATCAGAAAGCACCATTAATTTATTATCTACAATAATTAAACTTCCTTTCCCAAACCCTCTTTTTGTCCACTTTTTTTCACCTGTCTCAGCCGATATACATTGCAATGCGGCTATATGAAAACCATAAATATTCCCTTTATAATAAACACATGAACTATAATCAGCTTTCATTGTGCTCCCTCTTAAAAATTCTTTTGGTTTATTATCATTTATCTCCAAAATTATAAATCCAGCAGCAGCTGTTGATACAAAGATTTTGTTTTGTTCAATAACAACAGGCATACTCATAGCAGACCTAACAGGAGTTTTGTATGTCCAAAGGGTGTCTCCTTTTGAGTTATACGAATAAATAAATCCTCCATTCGCGAATATTATTTGATTCTGCCCCTCTATATTCGCTAAAACTGGAGAGCTATAATGAGCGTTTCCATTTGCTTTGGTCCATTTTACTTCACCAGTTTTTTTATTAAATGCTGCAAAAGCATGAGAATCTGTTCCTCCAACTTCCATAATTAATATATCATCAACCAACAAAGGTGAAGTTGAATATCCCCAGCGAGGTCTTGTGCTTCCAAACTCCTTAACAAAATCAACCTGCCATATATTTTTTCCATCTTTTATAGTTGTAGCAGTAAGTTTACCTAAAGCACTAAAACTATAAATGAATTCTTCATCGACCGCAGGAGTCGATCTTGAACCATTCCCCCAACCGTCAACATCAATAAATATAGAATCAACCTGTGATCTCCATATTTCATTACCAGTTTTTGCATCAAAGGCAGCAACAAATTCAAATCCTGAAACAGAATCAATTTTTTCACTTAGCATTGTATAAATCTTATTTCCTGAAACAGTTATTTCAGAAAAAGCTGAACCAATATCTTTTTTCCATTGCATTTGATATGATCCTTCAAAGAGAGTATCCTTAATGCTTGCATTTAAAGCAAGCCCATTTCTTTCGGAACCCCTAAACTGATTCCAGTTTGTATTTTCATTTTGTTGTGAATTTGCATTATCGGGATGAATAATCCCCAAAACTATAAGAATAGAAATGCCAAATATTTTTCTTTTCATCTAATTTTTATTTTTATGATTAATAAAATTTATCGATTATAAAGACTTAAAATTTCTTAATAAGTTTAATTGATGCAAAGAGTTATGAAATTATATTGTGAGAAGGAATATGCTTTCTATTTTAAACGATTATTTTCAAACTGTGTCTAAAATCTAATTTTGTTATTTACCCTAAAAAAATAAATATGTTTTTAAGTTACCTTAATATAGCTCTTCGAAACTTCTGGAAACAACGTGTGTATACCTTAATTAATATTCTCGGTTTGTCGGTTGGGATAGCTTGTTTTATTGGCATAGTTGCTTATACAAATAACGAATTAAACTACGATAGGCATCACGAGAGTGCAGAAAACATATTTCGGATTAAGCTTATTGGTGATATGTCTGGGACAGCTTTTGAAGCAGCTGTAACCGGAGCTCCTGTTGGGAAAATATTGTACGAAGAACTTCCGGAGGTAATATTGTATACCCGTTTAATTCAGTATCCTCGTGCAATTCTTTTCGATTACAACAATAAAAAGATATATCAGGACGGAATTATTTATGCCGATTCATCATTTTTTAGCATGTTTAGTTATGATCTTATTGGAGATCCGGATAAAGCTCTTCAAGAACCATATTCTCTTGTTTTTACAGAAAGTGCTGCCAAAAAGTATTTTGGAGATGAAGATCCGATAGGAAAAATAATAAAATGGGATAACCAAACAGATTATACAGTGAAGGCTGTAATTAAAGAGCCCATAAAAAATACTCATATTGGATTTCAGGTTTTAGTTAGTCGGGCAAGTTTGTATAGTAATCCTCGATATGAAAGTGTGTATAATCATATGTTTGGCTTTACTAATATTAATTATATAAAATGCAATAACAATAATATTGAAGAGTTAAACACAAAAATCGGGGAGGTGTTTGAAGATCATGCAGGAGCAAGTATGCGTGAATTTGGTGCAAATCTCACACTGGAACTACAACCAATAACAGATATTCATTTGAAATCTAATATAACACATGAAATTGAGCCCAATGGTAATATAACAACAGTTTATATATTCATAGTGGTGGCGATTCTTATTATATTAATATCTTCAATAAATTACATAAATCTCTCAGTTGCAAATTCATCAACAAGAACACTGGAAGTTGGCATCAGAAAAATGTTTGGAGCAAATAAAAAAGCACTTTTCATCCAATTTTTAAGTGAGTCAATTGTATTGGTCTTATTAAGTTTTGGACTTAGTCTATTGATTCTAAAACTTATTAGTCCTCTGTTTAATACAATAACGACCAAATCTTTTGGTTTTATTCTTAGTCAAAATATAAATTACTGGCAAATTCTTTTACTAGTCCCTGTAATTGGCATATTTGCGGGGTCCTATCCTTCTTTTTATTTATCGTCGCTAAAACCAATTAAGATTTTAAAAGGAATAGCCACTTCGGGAAACCACAAATCCATTTTCCGAAATTCAATGATTATTATTCAATTTGTCATTTCAATTTTCTTGCTAAGTAGCACGTGGTTAATTTATAAGCAAATGAATTATATTCAGAATAAAAATCTTGGATTTAAAAAAGAAAACACCATTGTTGCCTCCTTACGAAATATGGAAATGATTTCGCAATTCGAAACCCTTAAAAACGAAATGCTTCGAACTCCCGGAGTAATAGATATAAGTGCCTCATCGAGTTATTTAGGAAGCTTTAATCAACGAAGAGGATTTTACAAAGATGGCGTTTCGAGAAAAGAAATGATGATGATCCTGAACTTACAGTGTGACGATAATTTCTTGGAGATGATGAATATAGAGCTTAAAGAAGGCCGCTATTTTCAAAAGGATTCAGAATCAGAGCAAAATAGAATTATTGTAAATGAGACTCTGGTAAAAGAATTTGGAATTGAAAATCCTATAGGGAAAGCATTTCGATTACCCGCAAATGAAGATCAGGCCGACGAATCGAGCGATCCTAAATTAGAAATTATAGGAGTATGTAAGGACTTTCATTATTCATCTTTACACGAAACAATAAAGCCAATAATTATTTGGAAAGATGAATCCTTGCGTCGATATGTATCCATTAAAATTGATGGGAAAAATGAAGCTGCAACCATAAATATGATTTCGAAAAAATGGAACGAAATATATCCTGACTACCCGTTTGAATATTTCTTTTTACAAAATCAATATGATAATTTGTATAAAGCCGATGTAAAAGTTGGAAATGTTTTTACCGCATTTACTATTCTGGCAATATTAATTGCCTGTTTGGGGATTTTTGGTTTAACATCTTATACTACCGAAAAAAGAACAAAAGAAATAGGTATTCGAAAAGTTTTAGGTGCAAATGCGTCTACTATTATGATACTTATAACCAAAGATTATATTATTCCTATTTTAATATCAGCAGTTATATCTATACCAATATCTTGGTATTTTATACAAAACTGGTTACAAAACTTCTCTTATAGAATTAATATTCAATGGTTCATTTTCTTTTTTGCAACATTATTGGCTTTTTTAATAGCAGTAATTGCAATTAATAGTAAAGCATACTTTGCGGCCAGAAAAAACCCTGTTGAATCAATTCGTTACGAATAGTTTAGAAATACTTTTAACAGAAATTCTTTTCGAAATTTACATCGAGTATTTTTTGAAATTAATTAAATTTTAGTTGATTATATGCTCTTATTTCAGAAAATATTTTTCTTAATAGAATGCAAGTCTGTAGGTTAATATTGTATCAAATTCACCTTAACATTTACCTTAAATAATTTTAACTCAAAAACTCACCCATAGACTTGTAAGTTTTAGATTTATTAAAAGACATTGCTTTCCTTCTGTTTGAAATTGTTAAAAATAAATTCAACAAACGATTCGTAGTTTAATTAAAAAGAATTATCCTTGTTATAGGTTTAAAATCAGAACCTTTTATTTATTTTAAATTCCATGATAAAACTATATTTCATTTTGCTATACCGAAGAGTAGCAGAAAAGCTTTCTCTGTTTTTATTGAATTTAATTGGGTATATAATATTGCTATCAGTAATTAGCTTAATCACCTTGTTTATTTATGGTGAGTTAAACTATGATAATTTTAAAAAGGAAGATAGAATATACAGAATGGTAAATTCGATTACAAGTGGATCAAAACCTACTTTTTATTTGTATTCTTCAAAATCACTTCTAGAAGATCTAAAAAGAAAATACCCCGAAATAGAATCTACTGTTGGTTTGTATCTTATTCGAGATATGAATATTACAAGTTTCAAAGCGCAATCAACGCAAAATATTATTTTCTTTGATGGAGATTTCTTGAATACTTTTACTCCCACTTTTATTTGCGGGAATATATCTTCCTTTAATCAAGTCAAAAATGTCTGTGTAATTTCTAAATCCTATTCAAAATCTATATTTGGAAACAGTAATCCACTCGGTGAAAGACTAATGCTTGCTAGCAAGAATGATACAATACAAGTAAGTATCGAAGGAGTAATTGATGACTTTCAAAATACGACCTGTATGCAAGGGGATATTTTTGTCAAGAGTGAAGTTGAATTTAATCTGAATGATGATGATGTTGATTTAGCATTTTTACTGTTAAAGGAGAATAATAAAATAGATAAATTAAATAATATACAAGCCGAGGAATATGAGTACGATGGAGTTAAATATAAAGAAGAGTTCTTTTTTCAGCCCATAAGTGAAGTATATTTAAAATCTGGATTTCTAAATTTCAATTTTTATCCATCGGGAAACTTAAAATTAATAATTGTACTTCTTGTTGCTTTATTGCTAATGCTTTTGTGTATTATATTTAATTACAACTTTATGTTTATAGTTTTAATTAGGGCAAGAGTAAAGGAGTTCAGTTTAAAAAGAATACTAGGGTTAGAAAAGAAAAAAATATTGCATGGAATAATATCCGATAGTGTTTTATTTGTATTTATTGCTGCCTGTTTTGCATTTTTAATAAGTAAAAAAGCAATTTATTCTGTTGAAAGCCTGAATAGCGTCCTTCAAAAGTATTTACATTGGTTTAATAGTGTTTTTGTGATTGTATTCTCTGTTGTTTTAATTATCACAATCATGTTACCCTTATTCTATTATAAATCAATAATTAAGCTAAAACGTTTAGATAGATTAAAAAGTAGCACTGAAGTAAAAAAGAAAAAAATATTTGGAGATATTTTTCTTGGAGTACAAGTTATTGTGGCATTTGTTTTAATTGCTTTTTCATTTACAGTAAAAACACAATTACAATATGCTGTGTACAGGGATTTGGGAATAAAGAATAGAGATTTAATAATTGTTCCTAATGATTTATCAGAACACGAGTATAATGTATTTTCAGAAGAATTAAAAAAGATGTCAATGATATCTGGAGTAACCCGAATTGGGAAAATACCTCCCTCAAATTTCCCACAAAGAATGACCCGGATTAATTATACTGATAAGTTTATTTTAACAGCAATGTTGCTTGTCGATCAAAATACATTAGAAACTCTTGGTGTAGAATATCTAGAAGGAGAAGGATTCCAAAACTATAGTGATTATAAATCATACTGTGTTGTAAGTGAATCCTTAGCGAAAGAATTAAGTGTTGATAATATTATTGGTTATGAAGTAAAGCCTGGAATGATAATTATAGGTGTTGTTAAAGATATTAGCATGGTTCCAGCCAGAAAGGACAATTTCCCTCTTTTAATACAATGCGATCCTGAATTTTGTAAAGAAATAATAATAAACACAAAAATAGAAGATACAGCAATTATCGAAAATATTTCTACAGCATATAATTCCATTTCTGGGAAAGATCCTCAATTGACGTTTTATAATGAGCATCTTAAGTCTTTATATAAGGAAGAAAATTTCATGTTAAAGTATGTTGTAATATTTTCAACAATTACTTTATTATTGGTTTTCTCAGGATTTTATTTCTACTCAAGATCAATTGTTGTTCTTAGATCAAAAGATATAGTATTAAGAAAAATTCACGGAGCATCAATTCAAGATATTATTAAATTATTGATGAAAGAGTATTTAACCGTTTTTATAGTTTCAATTATTATAGCATGTCTACTATTTTCTTATATCTCTGATGAATGGCTATCGGGATTTGTATTTCATATTGAAAAAGGTATAAAGCATTATGTATATCCAGCGATTTTAATTTTCGCCATCCTTGTAACTGCTGTTCTAAATAGTGTTTTAAGCTTAGCACATAAAAATATAGTGGCAACAATAAGCAATAATAGATAAGTTGTTCGTTAAACAAGACATGTTTGATCATTGTATAATAAAAATACAATTTTTAATTATAAGCCTATTTTATGAAATTTAATACTCCTCTTATTCATGGTCGTTTAATTAAACGTTACAAACGCTTTTTAGCTGATGTTAAACTGGATAATGGTGAAATTATAACCGCCCATTGTACAAATTCAGGTTCAATGAAATCGTGCCTGGAAGACAATGCCGAAGTTTATTTAACTCCAATTGACGATCCCAATAGGAAAACAAAGTTTACCTGGGAAATGATAAAAATAAATGGCGATTGGGTTGGAATAAATACGGGCAACCCAAATAAGCTGGCTTTCGAAGCTATTAAGAACGGAGATATTGAAAAATTAAAAGGATATACAGAAGTACAGCGTGAGGTGAAATTTGGTGACAGCCGATTTGATGTTATGGCCAAAAATGATAAAGAAACCTGTTTTATCGAAGTTAAAAATGTTACTTATAAAGAAGGTGATTATGCCTTATTTCCCGATGCAGTTACCACTCGTGGGAAAAAACACCTTGAAACTTTAATAAAAGTTAAAGAACAAGGAATGCGTGCAGTAATGCTATATATAATTCAGCGAATGGATGTGTCGGTTTTTGCTCCCGCAAAAGAAATTGATCCTGAATATTCAAAATCACTCAAAAAAGCTTTCGAAAAAGGTGTTGAAATTATACCAATGCAAGCAAAAGTTACACCTGAAAAAATTGAACTTGTGAAAGAATTACCCTTTGAAATTTAATAAAGAATAATCCTTTTATACGCTGAGCTTATAATCAACAAATTCGTATTTCTGATTTCTAAGTTGAGGAGTAAATCCTGCTTCCCGAATAGCATTCTGAATCCCTTCAGCATCGAATTTAAAACTGGCACCAGCAGCTGAAACAACATTCTCTTCAATCATAATAGAGCCAAAATCGTTAGCTCCGGCATGCAGACAAATCTGGGCTATGTCTTTACCCACAGTTAACCACGATGCTTGAATGTTTTTAATATTAGGTAACATAATTCGGCTAATTGCAACAGTTCTGATATATTCTTCTGATCGAATCTGATTTGTAATTCCTAATTCTTTTTGAAGACTTGTATTTTCATCCTGAAAGGGCCAGGCAATAAATGCTAAAAACCCAGGAGCAGAGTCCGGCTTTTCTGATTGCACCTGACGAATAGCAAGTAAATGTTCAATTCTTTCTTTCCTGGTTTCGATATGCCCAAACATCATGGTTGCCGAAGTAACCATGTTCAATTTATGAGCTTCGCGCATTACATCAAGCCATTGCTGTGTGTTTGCTTTTGCTGGAGAAATGCTTTTACGTACCCGATCACATAAAATTTCAGCTCCTGCTCCTGGCAAACTATCTAATCCCGCATCAATTAACAACTCCAGAATTTCACGATATGATTTCTTTTCTAATCTTGCGATATGGTGAATTTCTGGTGGTCCTAATGCATGTAATTTTATAGTTGGATAGATTGATTTTAACTCACGAAAGAGGTTCGTATAAAAATCCAACTTTAATTTTGGATGTAAGCCCCCTTGAAGCAATAACTGATCTCCACCTAAAGCAAATAGCTCCTCGATTTTTATCTTATATTCATCAATCGATGTAATGTAAATATGCTCATCATTTGGTTTTTTATAAAAGTTACAGAACTTGCATTGCGATATACATGCATTTGTAATATTCACATTTCGGTCTATCTGCCATGTAACGATATTACCCGGCTTTTGTATCTTACGTAATTGATTGCCAATATAAATTAATTCCTCTAAAGGTGCTTTTTCATACAACAAAAGACCTTCTTCTGTTGTTAGAAACTCAAAGCCTAACGCTTTTTTATATATCTCTGTAAATACCATAATTCAAATGTGAGCGTAAAAATAATCAAATAAATGCAGACACATTAATTCAACAAAGAATTAATAGCAGAACTTCAATTTTAGTAACTTTACAATTTACATCTAGAAATGTTTACACGATGAATATCAATATATCTAAAGCAAGCAGAAATCCGGAAGAATTACCAAAAATATATTTAGCCAAATCAACAAAAGATTTACAAAAAGCTGCTTTTTCTAAAACCGAATTAGAATATATAAAAAAACAGTTTGATGAAAAGAAACAACCGGTCATTCTAAATTCTTTTCCAAAATGGACGTATATTATTTGGATTGAAACGGAGAAAGAAAATCATATTGTTAAAGAAAAAATAAGACGTGCTGCAGGTTCATTATATTCAACAATAAAAGAGAATAAGCATCAAGAAATAATCATTTCTGATTTAAGTAATAATGCTGAATTTGCATTAGCATTTACTGAGGGGTTAGCATTAAGTCATTACCAGTTTATCAAATATTATAGTAATCCTGAAAAAAAGAAAAATTATCTCGGTAATATTTATTTGCAGTCAACATTAATTGATGATGAACAAATTTCGGAGCTTAACATATTAATTGATTCGGTTTTTAAAACAAAAGATTTGGTTAACGAACCCGTCTCTTTTTTGAATGCAGAAAAACTATCGTCTGAAATAGAGAAACTTGGAGAAGAAGCAGGTTTTGATGTTGAGGTTTTTAATAAAAAGAAAATAGAATCTTTAAAGATGAATGGCTTGTTAACGGTAAATAAGGGAAGTATCGATCCTCCAACATTTACAATTTTAACATACAAACCTAAGGGTGCCATTAATAAAAAGCCTTTTGTTTTAGTTGGTAAAGGGGTGGTTTATGACACCGGAGGAATGAATATTAAAACCGGAAATTATTTAGACACCATGAAATCTGATATGGCTGGAGCTGCTGCTGTTGCAGGAACTATGTATGCCGTTGCAAAATCCAGAATTCCTGTTTATATTATTGGACTTATTCCTGCCACAGATAATCGTCTAAATGGAAACGCCTATGTCCCCGATGACATCATAAAGATGCATAGTGGCACAACTGTAGAAGTGCGAAATACAGATGCAGAGGGGCGTTTAATTTTAGCTGACGCATTAAGTTATGCTAAAAAGTATAATCCTGAATTGGTAATAGATTTGGCAACATTAACAGGTTCGGCTCATGCTGCTATTGGTGACCTGGGAATAGTAGCAATGAGTAATGTTAAGGATGATCAGTTTGAGCAACTAAAAGTTTCAGGAAATAATGTGTATGAACGAATTGTTGAATTTCCGTTATGGGAAGAATATGATGAGATGTTAAAGTCTGATATTGCAGATTTAAAGAATATTGGTGGCCACGAGGCAGGAGCAATTACTGCTGCTAAATTTTTAGAACATTTTACCGATTACCCCTGGATTCATATGGATATTGCAGGATCTGCATTTCTGGGCAAACAGGACAATTACAGAGGTGTTGGATCAACGGCAGTTGGTGTTCGCTTACTTTTCGACTTTTTCAATAGCCAATTGTAATTTTAATAAAATCAATTATTAAAAATATTATCATTAATTTTGTTTCATTATAAGTGTTTATTGTTTGATTATATAAAATTCAAGATATGATTCAGAATAAAATAGTAGTTGGAATATCTCAGGGAGATATTAATGGTGTGAGCTACGAAGTAATTATCAAAGCTTTAATGGATAACCGTATTTTTGATTTTTGTATTCCCGTAGTTTATGGTTCTGCAAAAGTTGCAGCGTATCATCGTAAAGCTCTTAATATTGTGAATTTCAGTTTTAATAATATAAAAACAGCAGACGAAGCAAATGTAAAAAGAGCAAACATTATAAATTGTTTGGATGATAATGTTCGTGTTGAACTAGGTAAATCTACCCAAATTGCAGGAGAATCATCATTAATTTCATTAGAAAATGCGGTTAAAGACTTAAAAGAGGGTAAAATTGATGTTTTAATTACTGCGCCTATTAACAAAGATAATGTTCAGTCAGAGAAATTTAATTTCCCCGGACATACAGAATATTTAACTCAGGAGTCAACTTCCAAAGAATCATTAATGTTAATGGTTAGTGAAAATCTGAAAGTTGGTGTTGTTACTGGTCACATGCCATTAAGTAAAGTTCCGGAATCAATTACTGAAGAAGCTATCTTGAGCAAATTACGAATAATGAATAAAACCCTTATACAGGATTTTAGAATAAGAAAACCAAAAATTGCGGTTTTAGGACTCAACCCTCATGCCGGAGATAATGGATTATTAGGAAAAGAAGAAGTTGAAATTATAATCCCTGCTTTAAATAAAGCAAAAGATGAAAATATCCTGGCACTTGGGCCATATCCTGCCGATGGATTCTTTGGAAGTGATAATTTCAAAAAGTTTGATGCCATTTTAGCTATGTATCATGATCAGGGTTTAACTCCATTCAAAGCTTTAGCTTTTAATTCTGGCGTTAATTATACTGCGGGATTAGATTTTATCAGAACTTCACCAGGACATGGAACCGCATACGAATTAGCTGGTTTGGGACAGGCTTCTGAAGTTTCGTTCCGAAATGCCATTTATCTGGCATGTGATATTTATAGGAGCAGATCTGAGTATAAGGAAATAAGTAAGAATCCTCTTCAACATCATGAAATATCCGAAAAAGAATTTGAACAATAAAATAGAAAAAAGAGGGTGAAGATTAATTCACCCTCTTTTCTTTAATGTTATACAACATAACAATCAATTGTTTAAGTTAAGATAAGCCCTGTTATTAAGGCAAATTATTTAGTAAATTTGTTTGGTTTCCTATTACAATTAAAACTAAACTACAATACTAAAAATATGGAGGTTTTTATGTCAAAAATTGATCTTTCCCTAAAAAACTTAGATGACTTATTTCCTAAGGATTTTTCTCAGGAACAAATGGCAAAAGCAAAAACAATATTTTTAAAGGAACTTGCTTTATTAAGTCATAAGTTTTACGGAGGAAAAATGCAAACGCTTCCCAAAGCGGGAGTTTACGGCTTTAACTGGTTTAATGTTTATTATACTCCTGGAGTTTCAAAGGTATCTACTGCAATACGCGATAATAATGATTGTTCGTTTGAGTTATCAAATCGAGGAAATATGGTTGCAGTTGTTTCGGACTCAACCAGAGTTTTAGGCGATGGTGATTGTACTCCTCCCGGAGGATTAGGTGTTATGGAAGGGAAAGCGTATTTAATGAAATATTTAGCTGGTGTTGATGCTGTAGCTCTTTGTGTTGACAGCTATAATGAAAAAGGAGAACATGATCCTGATAAAATTATTCAGTTTGTAAAAATGTTACAACCAAGTTTTGGGGCAGTTAATCTCGAAGATATATCACAGCCTAATTGTTATAAAGTATTAGATACTTTGAGAGAAGAATGTGATATTCCGGTTTGGCACGATGATGCTCAGGGTACCGGTTCTGTAACTTTAGCAGGATTAATTAATGCATTAAGAATTGTTAAAAAAGATATTGGAGAAATAAAAGTTGTAATGTATGGTGCGGGAGCATCTAATGCAACTATTGCACGATTAATTTTGCAAGCTGGAGCTGATCCTAAGAAAATGATCATGTTCGATACAAAAGGAGGTTTGCACAAAGATCGTAGTGATATAAAAGCTGATTCAAGATTTTATCGTAAGTGGGAGATTTGTGAAAAAACAAACCCTGGTAAAATTAATGATGTTGCAGAAGCTTGTAAAGGAGCTGATGTTTTAATTGCATTAAGTCAACCTGGTCCTGACGTGGTAAAAGCAGAATGGATAAAAAACATGGGCACAAAACCTATCGTTTTTGCATGTGCAAATCCGGTTCCTGAGATTTATCCTTATGCTGCTAAAGATGCTGGTGCTTACATAGTTGCAACGGGTCGTGGAGACTTCCCAAATCAAGTTAATAATTCATTAGGATTTCCTGGTATTTTAAAAGGGGCTTTGTTGGTTCGCGCAAGAAAAATAACTGATGAAATGGCAATTACTGCTGCTTATTCTATGGCAAACTACGCTGAAAAGAATGGAATAAGTCCTGATTATATTATGCCTAAGATGGATGAAACAGAGATGTTTGCTCACGAAGCTGCCGACGTTGCCATGGAAGCAATTAAGAATGGAGTTGCTCGTGTTGAAATGACATGGGATGAAGCATTTAATCGTACAATGGCTGATATTAAACAAACCAGAGATACGATTGATATGATGATGAAGAATAATTTTATCCCAGAACCTGATGTGAAAATATTGGAAGAGGCTTTAAAAATAGCAGTTGATGCTGTAAAATAAAGATATGATGGCAAGATTAAAATAGGGTGATTCAAAATCACTCTATTTTTTTATCAAAATCTTCGTGGTATAGCTATCATTTGCTGAAAATATTTGAATAAAATAAATGCCTTCAGCGGGCTTATCCAAATCAATTATTTTATCTTCTTCATAGGATTCAATAACTCCTGATTGTTTTACAGTACCTGCAATATCAACAATTTTATAATAAACTGGATCGTCAGAATTGTTTGTTTCAATCTGAATATTAAATCTGCCGTTATTTGGGTTGGGATAAATTTTTATATTACCAGATTTATTGTCTTCAGCAATGAATTCTTCAAGGTCGCTCACAATCATGTATTTACTTTCTGAGAATGATTTACACCCAAAATTATTCGTTACCTCTACAAAATAATCTCCATCTTCTTCAATAATATAAGTTGTATTAATAGCTCCAATTATTGGATATCCATCAAGGTACCATTGATTACCGCTTTCAGAAGTTGAAATTAACTGATCCCCTATGTTTGTAAAACCTGGAGTTTTCGGCAAATCATAAACCACCAGAGCATCATTATCTTGTTTTATATACGTGTCATTCACAATTAATTGAATAGGTTTTATACCGGGAGATTTGTATTTTACCCAAAAAGGTCCTGTTCCAACGGTATCGCGTGGGATTGCAGTATTGCCAAAGTTCCAGTAAAGATCATAAGTATCATCTAATATTGTTGTAATTAGTACACTATCAGAAATACAAATTGCTTGTTTATCTGGTGAAAAATCAAGGTCAATAATTGTATTATCTTCTGTAATAGAAAGACTATCAATACTAATTCCAAAACCTCTTAATCCAATACCCTCTAGTGCAATTTGATAATTATCACTTAAGTTTGGAAGCGAGATCACTTTCTTCTCCCATTTATCGATACTTTCTTTATAGGTTCTAATGGTTTTCCATGTTAAAGAATCTTCATCTTTATATAAAACATTTAAATTGTGAAAATCATTGTTAAACTCTGGCATTAGCATATAAAATGAAAGTTTTACATTCGTATATGAGGATAGATCAAATTTTGGCAATACTAATTTCGATGATTCGCTATAATCATTATAAAAATACGCATTTACAGTGCCTTCAAATGCAGTATCAATTATTCCTTCAAATCCTCCGGATTTAAATTCCCATCCAATCGTATCATTCGATCTTTCTTCATACCAGTTATCAGGAATAAAATTTTGGTCTTCGAAAGTTTCTGTAAATGGTATTGTTAATGGAGTCAAAATATTTATATATAATTCATTAGAAGGTAGTGATTCATAATCAGCAGGTAAGTTATATTTGGCTGTAACAAAGTATTTGTATAAGGTGTTTTTAAATACTAAAGTATCATTATAGTTTGTGGCATCAGTAGAGTCAATTTTAACTGAGTTTCTGTAAATATAATAAAACTCAATAGCTGAACTATCTACAACTTCATTCCATGATAAATGTACAACTGTATCAATTAATGATACCATTAAATGTGAAGGAATGGTGTCATATGGGAGATAACCGTTTATACTAACAAGTTCTGAATTGATAGGGTCGAGCCAGGTTTTTAGTTGATAATTTGGTTGAAGAAAATCTTGCCACGAATGATATAGCTTTTGATAATAGTCGTTAAAGTTGTACGTGCAACTGGCATCACCACCTGTCAAATCTCCAATTATTTTTCCACTCTGATCAAACAAAGGTGATCCTGAAGAGCCTCCTTCTGTTGTTCCTTCGTCCCATGCATCTATCCACCAGTGTTTGTATAAATCATATCCTTCACCATAATCACCCGTTGTTGCTCCACTATAAGATTTTGTAATTTTTTTAATATCTCCTTGTGGATGATGAATGGAAGTAACGCTTGTGGGGTCTGTAATATTCCTGTTCCAGCCGGCAAAATATGGTTTATAGCTTGCTGGAATATCTTCAGATAGTTTAAGTAAGCTGAAATCAATGGTTTCTTGTGGCGGTGTTGCAATAATTATTGAACCTGCAACAGTTTGGTCAATTGGTCCATTTGTGTTTTCACAAGCAATGCTTTCATAGTTAAAATAAAATTTTGCTGCAGAAGCATCAACGGAATTGTTAATACAATGATTTGCCGTTAATAAATAAGGATATCCGTCCTGGTTAGTATTGTTAATTAACGCTCCGGAACAAAGCCATCCGTTATAAGTTATTTTACATACAGAATGCTTCAATAATTGCCATAACTCATTATCATCGCAATTTATATTTACATTGCAATCTCCCGAATCGCCAAAGCCTTTTGTGCTTTTCGATAAATAATTAAAAACATTTTTGTAATCGTGAGCTACGGATGATATGTGTAGTTCTCCTTTAAAATCAGCACTTTGAGGTTCGTGATACTCGATTACAATTTCATCGCCCATAACAGGTGCAATAGGTAATATATTATTCCATTTATTGTTTTTGTAAGTAAATGAGCCCCTTATATGCTTTTGATCGGAGCTATAAACAAATAATTTCGAACCTACTGGTAATCGGTAATGGCCGAATAAAATACTTAAAGAATACGCTCCTGCTGATTTTATTTTTAAATACCATGTTCTGTCACCATTGGAATTTTCTTCCCAAACACCATTATGTTCCGGACTTAGGTCAACCTCAATCATTGTTGCAAATCGTAATGATTTTAATCTGGATTTTGCATGCTGCTTATCCTCTCTTTCAAGTTTTCTTAAATTTACTTCGGGCAGAATAACAATTGGGATTTCGCTTTTTTGATTGTAAAATGCAGGAGTCCCTTTTTCAGCAATTTGTCCAAAATCCTGAAATGGAATAACGAATAGAAAGATTAAAATGATAGTAAAATATTTCATACTGTCCCAAGAGAGTTCTATCAAAAGTACCAAATTATTTTTAATTGAAATTATCATTTATCGAAATACAGCAAATTATTATTTATTCAAATTTTCGGATACCTTATTTTTGTGTATTTTTAACAACTATTTTAATTTATACATATGTACGAATATTTAAAAGGGGAAATAAAAGAAATTTCACCTGCTCATATCATATTAGATAATCAGGGAATTGGCTATTTCATTAATATTTCAGTTAACACATACTCTAAATTATCAGGAAAAGAAAATTGTTTAATTTTTATTTACGAAGTAATAAGAGAAGATTCACATCAGCTTTTTGGTTTTTTTGACAAAAAAGAAAGAGATATATTTTTACTCTTAATTTCTGTTTCAGGTGTAGGGGCAAATACAGCAAGAGTAATGCTTTCATCCTTATCTCCTGACGAAATACAAAGTGCTATTTTCCTTAATAATATTGTATTATTAAAAAGCATTAAGGGCATTGGAGCAAAAACAGCAGAAAGAATTGTTTTAGATTTACGTGATAAAGTTGGAAAATTAACAGATGGTGATCAAATTGTTGTTAACTTAGACAATACTATTAAAGGGGAAGCGTTATCTGCTTTAGTAATGTTGGGTTTCCCAAAAGCTAAAGTCGATAAAATTATTAATGAAATTCTTAAAGAGAAAAAAGACCTTACTGTTGAAGGCCTTATAAAAGAGTCTCTTAAAAGGATTTAGAATGTTTTTGCTGGCAATTGAAAAGGATATTTATATATAGGCTACTATTAATATTTTTAATTATGGTTTGTGCAAATAATGTACAAGCTAAATTCTTATATCAATTTGATTTTCAACTAAAGGATAGTTTAAAATTTCAATTTAATGATCAGGACAATTATGGATATGACGAACCTGAAACATCTCCGCTTTATTTAGAGAGTCCTTCAAATATTAAAGATACGGTTGAATACGATCCCGCAACCAATGAATATATCATCACACAAAAAATTGGTGATCAGGATTATCGCCCTGCAAAAAGAATGACTCTTGAAGAATATCAGGATTATCAGTTCGAACAATCTTTAAGAAATTATTGGCGCCAAAGAGCTAAAGGGGAAAGTATGGAAGCACAATCCGGACTTTTTCCAAATTTAAGATTGGGAGGCGAAGCTTTTGATAAAATATTTGGAGATAATGCGATCAATATTGTTCCCATGGGATCAGCAGAGCTTATCTTCAAAATAAATATAAACAATAATGAAAATCCCACTATTTCGGAAAATCTAAGAAAAACAACCACATTCGATTTTGAAGAAAAAATCATGATGAATGTGACCGGAAATATCGGCGACAAAATTAAACTAGGCGTAAATTATAATACAGAGGCAACATTTGATTTCGAAAATCAAACAAAACTTGAATATATAGGTAAAGAAGACGAAATTGTAAAGAGAGTCGAAGCTGGTAATGTAACTCTTCCTTTACCAGGATCTTTAATTACTGGTAGCCAAAGCTTGTTTGGTATTAAAACCGAATTCCAGTTTGGGAAATTAACTGTAACAAGTGTTTTTTCACAGCAAAAAGGAGAAACTAAGGTAATTGAGGTAAAAGGTGGAGCACAAACCCAACAATTTGAAATACAAGCCGACCAATATGATGCAAACCGCCACTTTTTTCTTGCACAGTATTTTAGAGAATTATATAATGATGCCCTAAAGGAATTACCCATTATTAAATCGCCCGTTACGATTACTAAAATTGAAGTTTGGGTAACCAATAAAGTTAACAATAACGAAGAAAACAGAAATATCCTTGCTTTGCTTGATTTAGGCGAAAGTGATTCTAGCATCTTTGCGGATGATGTTATTGATCCTCTAACGAACAGGCCATATCCCGACAATGGAATAAATAATTTATATGGTAATGTTTTAAATTTTAACAGAGATCGCGATTTTAATGTTATTGGAAATGAACTTGAATCTAATTGGGGAAGCTCCAATTTTAAATCTGGCCAGGATTATGAAAAAATCGGAAGTGCCCGAAAGTTAAAATCAAACGAATATCAGCTTAATGAACGTTTAGGTTATATATCACTAAATAGCGCATTAAATGCAGATGAAATTTTAGCTGTAGCTTATGAACTTGATGTTGGGGGAACCCGTTATCAGGTTGGGGATTTCTCTACTGATGGAATAGATGCAGGTACAGATGCTGAGAAGAGTCCTTATTTAATGGCGAAATTATTAAAAGGAACGAACCTTACTCCAAGTATCCCAACCTGGGATTTGATGATGAAAAACATCTATGCGATTGGCGCTTATCAGGTAAATAGTCAGGATTTTATTTTAAATGTTTTATATCAGGATGATAAAACGGGAAATGCTTTAAATTATATTCCCGAAGGGAAAATAAATAAACAAATACTATTAAAAGTTTTAAACCTCGATAATCTGAATTCGCAATTAGATGCTACGCCCGACGGACGATTTGATTTTATTGAAGATATTACGATTAATGCATCAAATGGTCGAATAATCTTCCCGGTTTTAGAGCCTTTTGGCAGTTATTTAAAGGATCAATTTGATAACAATACAATAGCAGACAAATATATTTTCCAGGAACTTTACGATACCACATTAACCTATGCCCGATTAGTTGCCGAAAAAAATAAATTTAAGCTTAAGGGTGAATACAAATCAGCTTCCAGTTCAGAAATTACACTGAATGCAATTAATATTCCTCAGGGTTCAGTAAAAGTAATGGCCGGTGGACAGCAACTAGTAGAAAATCAGGATTATACAGTTGATTATAACTTAGGGAGGGTAAGAATTATTAATCAAGGCTTACTGGAATCTGGCACTCCTCTTCAAATATCTTTAGAAAGTCAAGCCTTATATAGTATTCAAACAAAAACATTACTTGGTACTCATTTAAATTATCAGGTTTCAGATAATTTTAATATTGGTGCTACCGTAATGAATTTAACGGAAAGACCCCTAACTCAAAAGGTTTCAATTGGTGAAGAACCTATTTCAAACACCATTTGGGGATTAAACACTTCTTATAGAACTGAATCTCAATTTATAACTTCCTTAGTTGATAAATTGCCATTTTTAGAAACCAAAGAGAAATCATCAATTTTAGTCGATGCGGAATTTGCACAACTTATACCGGGCCATTCAAGTGCAATTGGAGCTGAAGGAAATGCTTATATAGATGATTTCGAAGGAAGTGAAACCTCCATGGATATGAAAAGTTATAATGCCTGGGTAATTGCAAGTACACCTCAGGGTCAAAGTGATTTATTTCCAGAAGCGGTGAGCGCAGATAATCTTGTTTATGGTTATAACAGAGCAAAAATTGCCTGGTATAAGATCGATCCTTTATTTTTACGTAATAATTCCTTAACACCAGGACACATAAAAAGTGATGCAGAACAGCAATCGAATCACTTTGTACGTGAAATTTACGAAGATGAAATATTTCCGAATAAACAATCAGAAACTACGGTCCCAAATGCTTTACAAGTGCTAAATGTAGCATACTACCCAACGGAAATAGGACCATATAATTACGTGGTAAAAGATACATTACCTCTTGCTTTAGGTTTAGATGAAAATGGAGAATTAAAAAATCCTGAAACGCGCTGGGCTGGTATTATGCGTGAAATACCAACAAGCGATTTTGAATCAGCAAATGTTGAATACATTGAGTTTTGGTTAATGGATCCTTTCGTTTATGACTCAACAAGAACTGGGGGTAATTTATATTTTAACCTGGGTAATGTTTCGGAAGATATTCTTAGAGATTCCCGAAAATCATTTGAAGACGGACTTCCTAATACTGATATTATAGAAGATGTTGATACTACAGCATGGGGGAGGATCCCCGGCAATGATTATTCTGTTGGAGCTTTCGATAATCCAAATACATTGCAGGATATTGGTTTGGATGGACTTGGAAATGCTGATGAAGAAACCTTTTTTAATGATTATCTTGATGATATTGAAAATTTAATTACAAATCCAGAAATCGTTGATCACTTTAGAAACGACCCTTCCAAAGATAATTTTCATTATTACAGGGGTGATGATTACGATGCGCTGCAATTAAGTATTCTTGGCCGATATAAACAATATAACGGAATGGAAGGAAACTCATCGGGTTCTAATGCAACTTTATCTACAAAAATTCCGGATTCTGAAGATATAAATAGAGATAAAACCTTAAGTGAAACTGAAAGTTATTTCCAGTATAAAGTAGAACTTGACCCCAACAAAATGGAAGTTGGCCAAAACTATATTGTGGATAGAGTTTCAGGATATGATGTTGACCTTCCAAATGGAGAACAAAATGTAAAAATTAACTGGTATCAATTTAGAATTCCAGTTCGTCAACCTGACCAAACTATTGGGGCAATACAGGATTTTACTTCTATTCGTTTTATGCGTATGTTCTTGAATGAATTTGAGGATAGTATAATATTACGTTTTGCTAAACTTGAATTAGTGCGCAGTGAATGGCGTAAATACGATATTTCCTTAATGGAGGGTCACGAAGGACTCTCAACTCCTGAAAATTCAAATGGAACTTTCGAAATATCATCAGTGAATATCGAAGAAAATGATAATTACGCTTTGCCTCCGGGAGTCGATAGGGTAATAGACCCAACCAATCCACAACTCCGACAGCTAAATGAACAATCCATGGTACTTAAAGTAAAGGATCTTGACGATGGAGATGCACGTGCTGCATATAAAACGATAAATCTTGATTTAAGGCAATATGAGAAACTGAAAATGTATGTTCATGCTGAAGGTCTTGAAAACGAAATTTTAAATGATGAAGATTTAAGGGTTTTTATCCGTTTAGGAACCGATTATAACGGCAATTATTATGAGTATGAAATGCCAATGAAGGTAACTCCTCCAGGTAATTACAATGAATTTAGCAGGGAAGAAATTTGGCCTGAAGATAACAATATTGAAATTATTCTGGACGATCTTGTTGATGTTAAACAAGCCAGAAATGAAGAACTCCAGCAAGCAAACACTGTGTTTACTTATAATTCTGTTTATTCTTTATATAAAGACAAAACAAGAATCTCTGTCAGGGGAAATCCGAATTTGAGTAATGTTGTAACCATAATGATTGGTGTTCGAAATCCTAGTAAACAAAACAACACAGTTTCTAATGATGATGGTATGCCAAAGTCAGGTGAAATTTGGGTAAATGAATTACGATTAACCAACTTTAAAGAAGATGGAGGATGGGCAGCCAGAGCGCGAGTTTCGACAAAGCTTGCCGATCTTGGAACCTTGAATGTATCGGGTAGTGTTAGTACTCCGGGCTTTGGAAGCATTGAAAAATCAGTTTCGGAAAGAAGCACCGAAGAAATTATTGAGTATGATGTGTCAACAAACCTTGATTTAGGTAAGTTCTTCCCTGAAAAAGCAAAGGTAAGTATTCCTGTGTATGCAGGATATTCTGAATCGTTTATCAACCCTGAATACAATCCTTTAGATCCAGATGTGACGTTAAAAGATGCTCTTCAGAAAGCGGATACGAAAGAGGAAAGAGATTCAATTAAAAATGCTGCTCAGGATTACACCCAACGTAAAAGCATTAATTTTACAAATGTAAAAATTAATAAATCAAGTGAGAAACCACAATTTTACGATGTGTCGAATTTTTCAGTAAGCTATTCATATAATGAAACCTTTGCCCGTGATGTAAATACAGAGTATGATGTACTTAAAAATTACCGCGGTGCATTAAATTACATTTATAATACACGACCTAAAATTGTTGCTCCTTTCAGAAAATCTGGTGGGATACTTAATACAAAGGCCTTAGCTATTATTAAAGATTTCAACTTTTATTATATGCCAACAAGCTTTTCTTTTAGAACCGATGTTTTTAGAAAATACCAGGCAAATAAAACCAGAAATATTTATGATGCCAATAACATTATTGAACCAACATATAACAAAGAGTTTAATTGGAACAGGTATTATGATTTAAAGTGGGATCTTTCAAGATCATTAAAACTTGACTTCTCGGCAACGAATATTGCACGTATTGATGAACCTTATGGAGAAGTAGACAGGCATAATAAAGATTCTTATCAGGAATGGAAAGATTCTATTTGGGAAAATATTTGGAATTTTGGCCGAAATACACAATACAATCATAATTTAAATGTTACCTACAGGGTTCCAATTAATAAAATTCCACTTTTAGACTGGACCAACTTAACAGCCCGCTACAATGCAACTTATAACTGGGAAGCAGGGCCGTTGTTAAGTCCCGACAGTGAATATGATCTGGGTAATTCCATTCGCAATTCCAATACCATTCAGTTTAATGCACAGGGTAATATGCTTAATTTGTATAATAAACTGGGTTTTTTAAAGCGGATTAACCAGAAATATAGCAAACCTAAATCGCAACGAAAAAAGACCGAATACGAAAACGTAAGTTACCAGGCCGATAATGTTTGGTTTAGAGAAGGCCGTTCACGATCGATTTATCATGAGTTAAATACTGAGGAAATTACCAACGTTAAAGTTACCGATGCCGAAGGTAACGAGGTTAAAGGAGAATGGAATGTTTCAACAAAACGAAAAATTACATTTAAATCTGAAAAAGACGTAGATAATACGATCATTCTGGTAGAAGGGAAAATTGAGAAAAAAGAAAACCCATTGGTTTTTGTGGCAGAAAATACAGCTCTGTTAATTATGTCGATTAAAAATGTTTCTGCTTCATATACCATCACTCAGGGGTCGAGTTTAGCAGGTTATAAACCTTCCTCTAGTATATTAGGGATGGATCAGGATTTTATTGATCCTAATGGACAACATAGTAAGTTTGAAGCTCCGGGATGGCCATTTGTGTTAGGATGGCAGGACGATAATTTTGCTGAAAAAGTCATTACAAATCAATGGTACACGGAAGATAGCACATTAAATACTCCATATTTAATGACCCAGAATGAAAACCTGAATTTCAGAGTTTCTCTTGAGCCCGTTCGGGGTTTAAAAATTGACTTAACGGCGAACAGAACCATCTCTGAAAATAATAGCCGCTATTATACTAATCAATCAACAGATCCTTATTCTCAACAAATAAGTGGAAATTTCTCAATGACCTATATTACCATTGGATCTGCATTTGAGGGAGGTTCAAAGGATAATAATTACTATTCGAAAGCCTTCGAGGATTTTAAAGTTTATCGACTTGAAATCTCACAACGATTAGGAGATGAAAGATCAGGTACAAACTCGCATGATTTTGAACCAGAATATGCCGAAGGTTATGGAAGCTTATCGCAAGAAGTAATGGGACCCGCATTTCTGGCATCTTATGGTTCGTGGTACGATGAAAGTAATATTCCGTTGGATATGTTTCAGAAAATTCCATTACCAAACTGGAGCATTCGATATGATGGTTTAAAAGATATTTCATTCATGAAAAAGATTTTTAAATCAGTGAACCTAAGTCATGCATATCGGTCGTCATACAATATTGGCTCATACATTAATAATACAGATTTCTCATTTGGTGTAGGGAACCCTGCAATTAAGGATGAAACAGGGAATTATATTCCACAATACGAATATAATAGTGTTTCGATTAATGAACAGTTCAGTCCACTGATTAATGTTGATATGACCTTCATTAATAACTTAACCGCCCGTTTCGAATTGAAAAACAGCAGAACCGTAACATTGAGTTATTCCAATAATCAAATTACAGAAGTTTTTACCGACGAAATGGGCTTTAGTATTGGATATCGCTTTGATGATTTTAATTTGATTTTCAATTTTGGAGATGGACAGGAGAATTTTAAAAGCGATTTAAATATTCGTGCCAATTTAAAAATACGCGACAATAAAACAATTCTTCGAAAAATAGTTGAAGATGATGAAATTCCTTCTGCCGATCAAAAAGTTACGATTATAGGTATTTCGGCAGATTATTTATTAAGTAATCGATTAACACTACGATTGTTCTACGATCAAAATATTTCTGATCCTTTAGTTGGAACAAACCCTTACCGAATTTCAAATACCGATGTTGGTTTTAGTCTAAGATTTACTTTAACTGAATAGTATTTTAATAAATTTTGTTTAATTTTGACTTGAAATTTAAATTACAATCAACGTTTATCTAATCAAAATAAAAATATTATGAATATTCCAGGAAACTTAAAGTACACAAAAGATCACGAATGGATCCGTATTGAAGGAGACGAAGCTTATGTTGGTATTACCGATTATGCTCAAGGCGAATTGGGAGACATCGTTTTTTTGGAGATTGAAACTGAAGGTGAAGAATTAGCTAAAGAAGAAGTCTTTGGAACTATTGAAGCGGTAAAAACCGTTTCTGATATGTTTATGCCTGTGGGTGGCGAAGTTATTGAAGTAAACCCAAAACTGGAAGAATCTCCAGAGATTGTTAATAAAGATCCATATGGAGATGGTTGGTTAATTAAAATTAAAGTGGCTGATGCTTCAGAACTTGATGAATTATTAGATCCTGCTGCATATAAAAAACTTTTGGAAGCATAATTATAACTGATATATAATAAACGAACCATCCAAACCAGGATGGTTTTTTTATGTATTTATGGGAAGTGTAAAAATAAATCTGGAACCAAATCCAACTTTACTTTCAACCCGAATATTTCCACCATGTTTCTCCACAAATTCTTTGCATAAGATAAGGCCCAGTCCTGTACCCATTTCATCTTCAGTACCTTCAGATGTAAAGTTTTCATCAAGTTTAAATAGTTTTTCAATATTTTCTTGGTTTATTCCTATTCCCGTGTCGCGAATTGTAATTTCTTTAAAACCGTCAAAATCTTTTTCAAGTATTTCTATGGCTCCACCACGTTCTGTGAATTTTAACGCATTTGAAACCAGGTTTCGTAAGATAGTTTTAAGCATATTTTGATCAGCGAGAACTTTCGATTCCTCAATAGTACTATTTGTAAGCGTAATTTCTTTTTGAAATGCTTTTGAACTATATAACGAGAATGTTTCTTCAGTAAGGCCGTAAATATTTATCATTACAGGATTATACTGGATTGTCCCCATTTGTGACCGCGACCATTCAAGTAAATTAATTAATAACTCATAACCATTTTTTGAAATTTGATACAAGCTATTATGAAAGTATTTTACTTTCTCAGGACTCATACGATCATATCCATGCACCAGCAGTTGTGCCAGACCTATTAACGAGTTAAACGGATTTTTTAAATCGTGTGCAATAATAGAAAAGAATTTATCTTTTGTAATTAAAAGTTTTTGAAGTTCTTCTTCTACTTTTTTGAACTTAGTAACATCCGAATCAATCGCTATTAATTTATAAACCTCATTTTCAGCATTTAAGATTGGAGTTAAGGTAGTATGAATTCTAAATTCTTTTCCTTCTTTTGAAACCATATCTGTTTCATAAACCTGAGATTTTTTTTCGGCAAGAACTTTTGAAAAAATCTCTTCAATGTTCGGATTAGAGCTTGATTCAAGATAGGTTTTTCCTTTTTCTGCCAGAAACTCATCAAAGGTATATCCATAAAGCCTGGTATAACCATCATTAATCCATTCAATTTCTCCTTCTGGATTTGAAATCAGGATAGCATTATCTGTTTTACTGGCAACAATTGAAAGTTTTTCAAGCTCTGAGTTGATTTTCTTAAGATTTTTGGCATTTTCTTCTATTTCCTGGTTTTTGCTTCTTATTTGTTCGTTCTGACGTTCCAGAATCTTGTTTGCTTTAATTTTGTTTTTAAAACTTAAAAAATAAAGAACGAGAAGGATTAAAATAATAGAAGATCCTGCAATTAATAGATTTCTTAACGTTTTTTGTTTCTCAATTTTTTCTGATTTAAGTTCGCTTGCTCTTGATAAGTTACTTATTTCTGCGTACTGTTTTTGCAAATGGTATGAAGTATTTATTTCGGAAATAGCAGATTTCTTCGAGTCAAGAACAGAGTCTTTAAGATTTGTATAGCAAATATGAAAATTTAGTGCTTTTTTGAATTCCCCATTTTTTTGATATAATTGTGATAACAATAAACAAACTTTGTATTCATCTTTTAAGATGTTGTTTTTGGTAAGATCAAGCGCTTTTAGTAAATGAAATTCTGCTTTATCCACATCTCCTTTCTCAAGATAGATTTCACCAATTGACAGATGGTTATTCACAATTAGCAGAATATCGTTTATCTCAACACTTATTGCCAATGAGCGATTAAAATAATCAAGGGCAGTTTTAAAATCTTTCTTAATCTTAAAAGCTTGTCCAATATTAAATGTAGTTCCCTCATAGTTTATTTTAATATTGTTACTTTCATACAAATATAAAGACTTGTAAAAAAAATATTCGGCGCTATCAGACATTCCTTTATCAAGGTAAATTTCTCCAATATTGTTATATGCTGCAACAATCCCTTCCCAGTCTTCAAGTTGTTGATCAATTTGTAATGACTTTTTTTGATATTCAAGAGCCTTTTGGTAATCTTCAATGAAGGTGTATATATTACCTAAATTTGTATACGAATTTGATTTTGTATAGAGATCATTTGTTTGTTCAGAAATTTTTAAAGCCTCGAAATTATAACTCATCGCCTTTGAAAGGTTCCCTTGTGTAAAATAGATGCTTGCCAGGTTAATTAAAGCTAATCCTTTTTTCTGTTTCAGATTTAATTGATCGCAAATTTGAATTGAATTCTCCAGGGCTTTTATGGCTAAATTAATCTCTCCGGTTTTTTTATAAACTGCTCCGAGATTATTATATAGATTTATTAATCCTTCGTTGTCTCCTAAATCAAGTTTAAATCCGATTGATTTATTGTAATAAAATGATGCAGAATCATAAGATGCTTTAAAAAAATGGATATTACCCAAATCAAGGTAAACGTCAGCAAGCCCATTGAAGTTTTCAAGTTTGTTAAATATTCTGAATGATTGAATATAATATTTTTTGGCGGTATCAAGATTCCCTAATAAAAGCTCACCATCACCTGCCTGTTCAATTGAAATAGCTGCTAATAATCCATCATTAATGTTTTTCGAAAGATTAAAGGCTTCAATGGCATAAGAAACCGTTTTTTGAGGATAAATCCTTTTGTAGGCCTTAGATAATTCTATGAGCTTATTAATGCGGTCTTTACCTGATGAAGCTTTTAATAAGTTCTCTAAACTATCAATATTGGTTTGAGCAAATGAAATAGTTGAAATGAAAAGGAGGGGAAAAAGAATTATATTTTTCAAATGATTAAATTTCATTATATAAATATAAAAATTAATTATTTATATGTACGAAAAAAGCAGGTCAAAGTAAACATATTGACCTGCTTTTTTATTTTTATTTTATTAATTATAACAATATTGAATTAAAAAGCAATTTGTAAGTGGCCGGTGTTGAAGCTCTAAATTGAGGATTAAAACTAAACAATACGACCTGTCCTTTCCCCTTTTTTAACCAAACTATTGAGGTCATGTTTCCAATTTTTTCTTCATTTTCAATATATCCGCTAATCAAAATGTCTCTTTCCGGAAATGTGCCAATAACTCTTCTGTCAACATCAAAATAAGGCTGCCAGGTTTTAAATATAGGACCATCTCTATGGAAAACCCCAACGCTTGATGGCATACCATAGGTAATTGGATGATCCTTTTTAAGATTAATTTTTAAAAGAGATCCCGGACACGAAAAACCTTGCTTAACTATATTTTCTGAAACATTTTTAACAGGGAATTCAAACTCTTCTTTAGTTTTATCATCATTAGAAATTTTTTGAATTCCTGAAAATAATTCTGTCGCATCTCTCCATGCAATTGCTTTGCCTCCATTACCAATAAACTTAAGAATCTTTTCATAACCTTCCTCTTCCATCCCTCTCAAATATTCGGGCGGGTATTTCATGAAATATTGTTCGTTTTCTGATTGAAATGATCCTGTTAGTAAAACAGATTTTTTCTCATCAGGAACAATTAATACATCATAATCTTTTTCAAAATCGATTTTCTGAACTTCGTCTGGACGGATCGTGTTAAATGGAATATTATATGAGTCCAGTACATATCTGGTCCATCCTGCATCCATTGCGTGGTAATAAGTTTCAAGTAATGCAATTCGAGGTAGCTTAAGATCTCTCTTAGTTACGGTAACATTGGTTTTTAAATATTCCGGTGTAAAATTCAGAACTTTGGTAAGCTCTTCAATGTTTTTATTTTTATAAACAATAAAACTACCCGTTGGGTATTCTTGTCCATTAACATTATATGGTTCAAGTATTTGCTCTACTTTTATCCCGTTTTTTAAAGCTGTAAAAACGGCTTTAAAACTATTATTATTAGATGAGCTTAACAAAAGGAAATTGTATTCAGAATCAGCAGAAGTATAAAGATTATAAGGCGCTTCAAGCTCAGTGTAAGCATTTTCAAAAGAACCTTTATTTTCGTTTATTTCAAAAACTTGTACGCCCTTATGAAGTGGTAAAGACCATGATGTAATATCGTATGGCTTAATTAATTCTCCACCGGGAGTGTAATGCCGGGCAGGAAAGACCTGTGACTCAAGAATTTCTTTAATAAAAGCCCTGAATGGTTGAGCAAGAGGGACGATTATATCACCCGAGTAAAAACTAGTGTTTTCAATTTGAATATCCTTTTTAAGTTTATATACCTTAATCCCGTGATCGTTTAATAAATTAATAAGATTAACAAGTTCACTCAGGTCGTGCTGTTTTTGTGGAAAAACATAATAATATGGAGGAGTGTTTTCCCCTTTTGAAACCTCTTTTTTACACATATCGTTTCTGAACTTAAGAATTTCTTCTTTGTACAATGAAGCAGTTTCCAGGTATGATTTTGTTGAAATTATTTCGTATTGAATTAAATCGCTCAATCGCCACCATCCACCCTCCCAAGGTTCGGGCATGTTAATACTTTTCTTGTATTCTCCCATACCTTTGCCATATGCTCCTAATTCATTCGGTTCAATATAAATTGGAGTGGCGTATTTAGCACTTGCACCTTCGGTTAACATTCCAATCGTATTTTTCCAAATACAAGTTTCTGTCGGCCCCGGCCAATAGTCATCGAATAAATAGTTTTGTGAAATTCCTTTCAGTCCGGCTTCTGTCATTTTAGTAATTGTTCTCGATCCAAATATTTTCATCCAGTTCCAAATGCCTGCATCAATATTTTCTGCAATAGGATCATGAGGGGGTGATACAAAATATCGTGGCCCTCCCGATCCCATTTGATGTTTTTCAACCATAACCTGAGGAAACCATTCTTTACTAAATAAATCAGAAATAGCTCTTGTATCACTCTGTGTTAATGCAACAAAATCTCTGTTGTTGTCGTGTCCCACATATTTATGATATAATCCGGGCATTGATGAGCCTTCGTATTTAGTTCCTTTGTACTTCTTATAATGATTAATGACCATATCCATTCCGTCAGGATTATGATTTGGAACAACCATATAAACTACATCGTTTAACCAGGAATTTATTTTTTCATCTTGACTGGTTAATAATTCATACGCAATTAATGGTAAAGCTTGTGATGGACCAACTTCATTTGAATGCATCGACAGGGTAAATAGAAAAAAGACTTTTCCTTCTTTAACAAATGTGTTTTGTTGCTCTTCTGATAAATGATAATTTAATGCAAGCTCTTTGTTAATTTCTTTTAACTTATCCAGATTGTTTATGTTTTTTTCCGATGAAATAAATACAGCATACATTGGTTTCCCCATTGGGGATTCTCCAATTTTTTCCATTTTTATCTTAGGAGAGTTTTGTTCCAGTTTCTCTAAATATGAAATTAAATTCTCATAATCAAACAACATTCTGTCGGAGCCAGGAATAAATCCAAAGTACCTTTCCGGATCAGGGATTGTCTCTTGAGAGTAGGCAACTGAACTAAAGAAAAGATTAAAAAACAGAAAAAAGGGAATTAAAACCTTGAGGTAAAGTTTGAGCTTTTTCATGACAAAAAGAATTAATTAGTAAGTTAAGATCCGATTGTAAAAAATTAGACTAATACATTATATGCAAAGTTTAATTATTCTAAAAGCTTCCAGAACAAATCTTTTATAAATCTGTTATAAATTAAAATCTAGATATAATGATAAAAAAAATTAAGATACTTCTCTTTTTGATCATTGTCAATAGTACCATTTTGTTTTCTCAGGAATTTCCTGTGTATAGTTTTAAAGAATTTGAACCTTTGCTTCATAAAAATGATGATAAAGTTTATGTTATAAACTTTTGGGCAACATGGTGTAGGCCTTGTGTTAAGGAAATACCAACGTTTAATCAATTGTATGAAACATATAAAAATAATAATGTTGAAATCATTCTTGTTAGTCTTGATTTTGGCAAGAATTTACAATCAAGAATTTTAGATTTTAAAAACACACATAACATAAAAGCAACAATAATTATTCTTGACGACCCCGATAGTAATTCATGGATTGATAAAGTAAATAAAGATTGGTCCGGAGCCATACCCACCACCATTATTTACAACAAAAAAGCGGTAAAGTTTTTTGAGCAATCGTTTGATTATAAGGAACTAGAAAATGAACTTAAGAACTTTTTATAAACTATAATTATTAATTAAATAATAACAAATATGAAAAAAACACTAATTTCAATAGTATTAATTCTTGTAATAGTTGGAAGTGCCTTTGCGCAAGGTTATAAAGTAGGTGATTTAGCTGAAAACTTTAAATTGAAGAGCACAAAAGGCGAATTTGTTTCTTTGTTTGAATACGATAAAGCAACGAAAGGAGCAATTGTTATTTTTACATGCAATCATTGTCCTTACGCTAAAGCGTATGAAGATAGAATTATAGATTTAGATCAAAAATTTAGAGAAAAGGGTTATCCGGTTATTGCAATTAACCCAAATGATCCTGCGTTGGCTCCAGAAGATTCATTCGAAAAAATGATTGAGAGATCAAATGAGAAAGGCTTTCCATTCCCTTACTTACTTGACGAAACCCAAGAGGTTTATAAAATGTATGGGGCAACCAGAACACCTCATGTTTATCTATTAAATAGAGTAGACAACCAATTTAATGTTTCTTATATAGGAACTATTGATGATAATTACAAAGATCCTTCTCTGGTTACAAAAAAATACCTGGAAAATGCAGTTAATGCACTTTTAAAGGGCAAATTACCAGATCCAAATTTTACCAAAGCAATTGGATGCTCCATAAAGGATTAAACTTATATTTTTATTATTAATAATTTACAGAGGATGTCTGAAAAGTAGTTGTCTGTAAAAAACACTTCGACAAGTATCTTGTGACAGACGTTATAACAGTTTGTTGTCATCTTGAGCATGTCGAAAGATGGACAACCATTCTATTTTTCGGACATTCTTTTTTTGTTTTTTTTAAGTTGCAAGAATTTTATAATCTTACCTTTCTTGTTTAACTTCGTAAAATGCAATCTTTTTTTTCTACATATCTTCTACCTTTATCTTTAACCATTATCATGATGGGAATGGGGTTGTCTCTTGAAAAAAGGGACTTTAGCAATATTATTCGCTTTCCCCGACCAGCTTTAACTGGCATAATAAGTCAGGTTTTTATTCTCCCCCTTGTTGTTTTTTTATTGTTTGGGTTTACTAATTTGAGTCCATTTGTTAAAGTGGGTTTTGTCCTAATTACAGCTTGTGCAGGAGGATCGGCGACAAATGTTATTACACATTTGTTAAAAGGGAATCTGGCTCTTTCTATTTCATTAACTGCTATTAATAGTTTAATAGTTTTAATAACGTTACCCTTGATAGTAAATTTAGCACTAATACTTTTTATTGGTGATGAACGAACTGTCCAATTAAACGTTTACAGCACCATCATTAATATTTTCTTAACCATAATTATTCCCACATTCGTTGGAATGGTAATTAGGAATTATTTTTTTCGGTTTGCCATCAAAGCTCAAAAGCCACTAAGAATAATTTTGCCATTAATTTTATTCGCCGTCTTTTTTGTAATGATTTTTTTGAAAGATAATGATTCTCATGATGGTATTAAAGATTACTTATATTTAGTTCCCTGGGCACTGTTGCTAAACTTTGTGTCAATGTTAATTGTTTATATTTTTTCAAGGTCCATGAGTCTGGGAGGGAGAGATAACTTTACAATTAGTATTGAGGTTGGGTTAAAAAATAGTATTGTGGGAATATATGTTGCAGAAACTTTACTTAATAATTACGAGATGGCCATGGTATCAGTTGTATACGGCTCTATTACTTTTTTCTCTACTTTGCTTTTCGGATATTTGGCAAAAAGAATAGAACTTTGGGGATACGGTTATAGAAATTTATTCTAATTTTGGAATTGATAATAAATAAAAAAAACGTAAATTTCAGCCGTAAACTAAATTACCACTATTGGGAAAGTGTTTAAAAATCAAAGAATTAAAAATAATTATCAATGAAGACATTAAAATCATTTATCAAAAAAGCAGCAATTACTTTGTTATCAGCACTGCTTATTGTTTCACTTGTGAATTGTTCAGGAGGTAAAAAAGGGAAACCTGTTGATGAAAATTCAGAGGAAGCCCTATTGGATAAAGAAGACTTAAAACAAAAAGTGAGAGATGTAGTTTATCCATTACCTACAGCTTTTGAGGTTACTGAAATGATAAACAAAGTAGAAGCAAGTTATATTATTGGCTTATCAAATGGACCTTCTAACGTAGATAAGTATTTCACTGATAAGGACCAAGCAATTAATCTTGGAGTTTATAGTGCAGATTTAAGTTATGCCAGTACATATAATATGAAACAAGAAGTTATGAATTATATGGAAGCCTCAGAAAATTTAATAGTTGAACTTGGTATTACAGGTGCTTTTTCAGTTAATTTTATTGATGAGGTTGAAGCAAATCTTGATAATAAAGACAAACTGGTTGAGTTAATAACTGGCTCTTTCTATGATACATATGAGTATCTTGTTAAAAATAACAAAGAAGATCTATCATTACTGGTTTTGGCCGGAACATGGATCGAGGGGATGTATATTTCCTGTAATATTTCTGAAACGGTTTATAATAACCCAGAGTTAGTAAAAGTAATATTGCACCAAAAAACCTCATTAAATGAGTTGGTTGAATTATTAGCTCCACATAATGAACATGAAACTATTCAGTCGGTTTTATCAGATCTAAAACCAATTAAAGATATTTATGATAATATCGATGAAACAGGTATTACCGAAAGTCAGTTAAGTGGTATTATTGAACAGACAAGTATTGTAAGAAACAAGATTATTTTGTAAGCAGTCACAAAAATATTATTAGCTCATGTGTAATAAACACATGAGCTTTTTTTTATTCTTTAAATAATTTCTTTAAATTTTGTTCCAAATAGAAATTGATGAGCGAGTCGATATTAAATGCACTAATACACTTATTTGCAATTGTAGCAAATGTAAATATTGAGGGAGTTACTGCAAAAGGAAGAAAAATTGTTGAAGTTTATCTTTCAAGATATCTTACAAATGAACTTATAGGTGAATATCTTAGGTTATTTGACAATTACCTGGAATTTTATAAAAGAGAATTAGACAGGGAAGATGTAAAAGACCTAAAAGACAGTGCTTCACTAATATCCTTCCAAATTTCAAATGTTTGCCGACAAATCAAAAAAGGACTCCTTCGCGATGAGCGGGTAATTGTTTTCCTGGAGTTACTCGAGTTTGTTTACGAGGACCATATGGTTACTACACAAGAATTTGAGTTTATAAAAACAGTAGCAAAGTCGTTTAGTTTATCCGAAAGTGAATTTAATAATTTTAAATCTTTCATTTTTGAAAGTGATCCGGAAAAACTGGATAAAGATAAGGTGTTAGTCATTGATAACCAGGTTCGTGAATGGTCTGATAACCTGGCGTGGTTAATGAAAAAGAAAAAAGGACTTCAGGAAGAACCATATAAACATTTATTTAAACAAAATCTTTATGGTAAAATAGTCGTTTTTTATATAAAGTCTATTCAATCATTTATTTTCCGATATTTCGGTGAGCTTAATCTATTTGTTGAGGGTCAAAAGATAAAATACGGGCGAACATATTTTTTAAATAAAGGAGCAATTATAAAAGGTCCAAACATTGAGTCAATTTACTATTATGATGTTGCTTCTAAGTTTATTCTGAGTTCGGAGGAAAATCGAATTACATTTACTGGAAAAGATGTTGAGTTCCACTTTAGAAATAGTAAAAACGGAATTCAAAAGTTTAATTTTTCTGAGGAATCAGGACAGATGATTGCCATAATGGGGGGTAGCGGAGTTGGAAAATCTACCTTGCTGAATTTATTAAGTGGTAAAATTAAACCAACAAGTGGCAGTATAAAAATCAACGAACATACGGTACGTGCAGGGAGTAATTCATTAACCGGTTTAATAGGATTTGTACCACAGGACGATTTGCTTTTTGAAGAACTAACGGTTTATCAGAATCTTTATTATAATGCAAAACTTTGTTTTAGCGAATTTAACGAACAACAAATAATTGAAAAGGTGAATGCTGTTCTTATTGACCTTGATTTATATGAGGCAAGAAACCTGTACGTTGGAAACCCTTTAAATAAGTTTATTAGCGGAGGACAGAGAAAAAGATTAAATATAGGTTTGGAGCTGATGCGAGAACCAATGCTTCTATTCGTAGATGAGCCAACATCGGGATTATCATCAATGGATTCTGAAAAAGTAATGAATTTACTTAAAGAACAGGCGCACAAGGGGAAATTGGTTATAGCAAATATTCATCAGCCGTCGTCTGACATTTTTAAACTTTTCGATAAACTTTGGATATTAGATAAAGGAGGTTACCCAATTTATCAGGGTAATCCTGTTGATGCTATTGTTTATTTTAAAACAATTACATCTTTAGTTAATGCTGCCGAAAGTGAGTGTGCATGTTGTGGAACAATTAATCCTGATCAAGTCTTACAAATTGTTGAAGAAAAAGAAATCAACGAATACGGAAAAGAAACCCATATTCGAAAAACATCACCAGAAACATGGTATTATAGATACATTGATAATATAGAAAAGAAAATCAAACCTAAGCACACCGAAGAGACACTTCCTGATTCAGATTTTAAAATCCCTGACTTTATCAGACAGTTTAAAGTGTTTAGCATGAGGAATATCCTCTCGAAACTTACAAATAAACAATATTTGCTTATTAATTTTCTTGAAGCACCCTTATTAGCACTTATATTAGGAACTTTTACTAAATATGTGACTCCTGACGGATATGTTTTTGGTGAAAACATGAACCTGCCTGTATTCCTTTTTATGGCGGTTGTAGTGGCTCTTTTTTTAGGTTTATCCATTAGTGCAGAGGAAATCATTAAAGACAGAAAAATACTTGAAAGAGAGTCATTCTTAAAATTAAGCTGGTTTAGTTATGTCAATTCAAAAATTGTTACTTTGTTTACAATTTCGGCTGTACAAACTTTTTTATTTACAATAATCGGAAATTCAATTCTTGAAATTCATGGAATGGTATTACCTTTTTGGTTAATATTATTTTCAGCGGCATGTATGGGTAATATTATCGGACTAAATATTTCATCAGGGCTTGATTCGGTAATTGCCATTTATATTCTTATTCCTTTAATTCTGGTTCCTCAGTTACTACTTGGTGGTGCGATGATCCATTTTGATGATTTACATAAAAGTTTCACAAACAAAACCTATGTGCCTTTTATTGGAAATTTAATGACTACCCGATGGGCATACGAAGCACTCGCTGTTGAGCAATTTAAAAAAAACAGATTCGAAAAAATATTTTTCGTAGATGAAAAAATAATAAGTAATGCAGATTACAAAAACTCTTTTCTTATTCCTCAGTTACAAAATAAACTGGAGCTTTGTATGAGAAGAAAAGAAAGTAGTATAGACTCTCTGGCTCTAATTCAGGATTTAAAGATAATTAGAAATGAACTTAATATTATTTCAATGAATGAGGAAATTCCTCCGTTCCAATATATACATTTATTAAATGCTCATGATTTTAGTGAAAGTCTTATGGAGTTGGCATATCAGTATCTGGTAAGATTAGGAATAAGTCTTTCTGAAGAAAAAGAAAAAGCCAATGAAAGAAGAGAATCAGAATATCAACATATGATTTCTGAACTGGGTCAGGAGGGATTCGTAAAATTTAAACAAAAATACTATAATAAAAACCTGGCAGATATTGTTCTAAATAGAAATGAGATAAACAAAGTATACCAAACTAAGAAAAGACTGGTTCAAAAAAAGGACCCGATTTTCATGGAGCCAACCTCAAATTATGGCAGAGCACATTTTTATGCTCCAATAAAAATAGTTAACAATTTCAAAATAGATACTTTGTGGTACAACTTATTAATGTTATGGATTCTTTCAGGGGTTCTGTATTTGATGTTAATATTTGATTGGCTAAGAAAGGGAATAAAATACATGCAGGCTCTTAATATAAACCAACGAATAATGCATTGGAGAAAGGAGTAAAGATTTTCTGATAATTTCAGGTAACTAAAATGATAAGATTACGTAAGAAATCAACAGGCATATATACAAACAAAAAACAATGAGTCTTACTATTGAAGAATCTTTTGACACACCTTATATTCATCTTGAGAATGGATTAATAAAAATGGAAGGGCAGTTAATGCCTGAGAATATTTTAATCTTTTTTAAATCTGTAAATAAATGGATAGAAGGTTATCTTAAGAAACCTGCTAAATTTACCAAAATAGATTTGAATTTTTCATATTTAAATAGTTGCTCAACAAAGCATTTGTGCGATACTCTAAAATTATTTAACGAAAAATACCTGGAAGGTTTTGATATGAAAATTTACTGGACTTACGAAGAAGGAGATGATACGGTCCAGGAAATAGGAGATGATTTAGAGTCAATGATTGAAATACCTTTTGAATATATTGTTAAAGAAACGCTAACCAAAGAAAGAAAGCGTATTAAAGTTAAAAACAGACTCACAGGTAAAACTGGTGAGATTTCACTTAAATACTGGGAAACAATTAAAAGAAACGGACACGAAAGGGATTTTGAACTTTTAGAAACGATTAAGCTCTAAGCCCCATTATATCCTCTTATCACACCTCTCTCAGAGTTTTTAATAAAATTTAAAATGTAGTCTCTTTCCGGAGATACAGGAATTTCTGCTTCTATGTATTTTAATGCCTGACTTACATTTTGTTCCTTAACAAAAATCTCTCTGTATATATCCTGAATTTGAGCAATAATTTCATTCGAGAAGTTTCTACGTCTTAAGCCAATTGAGTTAACTCCAACATATGAAACGGGCTCGTGTGCAACAGTTACATATGGAGGAATATCTTTTCGAACTAAAGAACCCCCGGAAACCATAACATGACCACCAATATGAACAAATTGATGTATTTGAACATCACCACTTATAACAGCAAAATCGTCGATAATAATTTCACCAGCAACATTTGTACTATTCGATATAATAATATTGTTACCTAATTTGCTGTCGTGTCCAATATGAACATAAGCCATTAATAAACAATTGTTTCCAACAACGGTTTTTCCTTTCGAAGCGGTTCCTCTGTTAACAGTCACACACTCTCGCAATGTTGTATTATCTCCAATTTCAGCAGTAGTTTCTTCTCCTTTAAATTTAAGATCCTGAGGAATTGCAGAAACAACTGCTCCCGGAAAAATTTTGCAATTTTTACCAATTCGGGCACCTTCCATTAAGGTGGCATTTGGTCCTATCCAGGTACCATCACCTATTTCTACATTTTTATCTATCCATGCAAATGCATCTATTTTTACATCTTTGCCAATTTTTGCTTCCGGATGAATGTATGCTAAATCTCTGCTCATAGGAATAGTTGTCGTTTATTTTATTTTTGAAACCTGGGCCATTAATTCTCCTTCCATAACAAGGTCTTCGCCTACAAAAGCTTGTCCAAACATATTTACCAGACCTCTTCTAATAGGAGAAAGAAGTTCTAGTCTGAAAATTAGTGTATCCCCGGGAATTACTTTTCTCTTAAATCTAACTTTATCAATTTTTAAAAATAAAGTCTGATAATTTTCAGGATCTTCCACCTGGCTTAAAGCTAATATACCACCAACTTGTGCCATTGCTTCAACTTGCAATACTCCGGGCATAATAGGCTCGTTTGGGAAATGTCCAAGAAAGTAATTCTCGTTCATCGTAACATTTTTTATCCCAATTACTGAAGTTTCATCCATTTCGGTAACTTTATCAATTAACAGAAACGGATATCGATGAGGTAACAAAGCCTTTATTTGGTTTATATCGTAAAGGGGCTTTTTAGCAGGATCATATTGAGGTATAGCAATTCGTGATAATTCTTTTTTAATGTTTTCCTTTATAATCCTGGCCAGCTGGGTATTTGCATAATGTCCGGGACGTGATGCAACAATTTTACCTTTAATCGGACGCCCAATTAAAGATAAGTCACCAAGAACATCTAATAATTTGTGGCGGGCAGGTTCGTTACTAAACCTTAAATCAACATTATTTAAAATCCCTTCTTTAACTTTAACATGTGGCTTATTAAATAAGTCGGCCATTCTGTCTAGCTCGTCCTGAGAAACTTCGTTTTCCATGATAACAATAGCGTTTTGTAAATCACCACCTTTTATCAGGTTGTGTTTTAAAAGAAATTCAAGTTCATGGAAGAAAACAAAGGTTCTTGATGGCGCAATCTCTTTTTCAAAATCATGTGAAGGATGATATGATGCATATTGATGGCCTAATACTTTTGAATTATAATCAACCATTACATCAACAGAAAATTGATCGTCAGGATATGCAACCAATTCTATGTTATTTTCTTCGTCGCGGAAAACTGTACGTTCTTTAATAACATAATAATCTCTTTCAGCATTTTGTTCGATTATTCCTGCTTTTTTTAATGCTTCAACATATTTAATTGAACTCCCATCAAGAATAGGTGCTTCAGGGCCAGTAAACTCCATTAAGATATTATCTAATTCCAAGCCAACTAAAGAAGCCAATACATGTTCTATGGTATGAATCTGAACACCATTTTCTTCTAAGGTTGTTCCTCTTGAAGTTTCTACTACATTATCAACTATTGGTGTAATAAAAGGTTTCCCTTCAAGATCAGTTCGTTGAAATTTATAGCCATGATTTATTGGTGCAGGACGAAAAGTTATAGTAACCTCATACCCTGTATGCAATCCTTTTCCCGATAATGAAACGGATTCCTTTATAGTTTTTTGCATTTTTGACATATTCAAAAAATATTAATTTCAATGATAAAAAAATCGCCGCAAGTTACAAAAAACTTAATAAATTCTCACTTAAGACGATCGAATATAATTTTATTGATAGTAATTAAAGAACTATTCCACACTTTTTAGTTTGCTTAATTCATTTTCTAGTTGCTTAACTCTTTTAAACAAATCGGGGAGCTGCTTATAAACAATAAAGGATTTTTGAAACTCTCGAATGTTAAATGCAGGAGTTCCCATAACAATACTTCCAGGTTCTTTTATTGTATTTGGTATTCCTGCCTGAGGTGTTACCTTTACTCCATCGGCAATTTGTATGTGAGGTGCAATGCCCGATTGCCCTCCGAATTGACAATTCTTCCCTACCTTAGTTGATCCGGCTACTCCGCTTTGTGCAGCAATAACCGTATTTTCACCAATTTGAACATTATGTCCAATTTGATTTAAATTATCTAATTTGGCTCCTTTTTTTATTATGGTTGAACCCATTGTAGCTCTGTCGATTGTTGTGTTCGATCCAATTTCCACATTATCCTCTATAATAACATTTCCTAATTGAGGGATTTTACGATAAACATTGTTTTCGTCGGGAGCAAAGCCAAAACCATCCGATCCTACAACTGCACCAGCATGTATAATACAATCTTCTCCAATTACACACTCATGATAAATTTTAACTCCGGAATTTAAGATGGTGTTCTTACTTACAGTTACATTGTCATCAATAAATACATGAGGAAATAGTTTAACATGATCACCAATTACAGCATTTTCTCCGATGTATACAAATGGTGCGATGTAAACACCATCACCTATTTTTGCTGATTCTTCAATAAATGCTAACGAACTTACTCCTTGCTTAACCGGCCTGGCCTGTTCTGCTAATTCAAGTAATCTGGCAAAACTTTCGTATGCATTATCAACTTTAATTAAGGTTGCCGAAACTTCATTTTCAAGCTCCAGACTTTTATTTATTAAAACAATCGAAGCTTCAGTTGTATATAAATACTTATTATATTTAGGATTTGCTAAGAAAGCAAGAGTTCCCGGTGTTGCTTCCTCAATCTTAGCCACGTTATTAACTTTAACTTCTGGGTTTCCGATAACCTCTCCATTTAAAAACTCGGCTATTGCTTTAGCTGTAAATTCCATGTTAATCAGGTGTTAAATGGTTGAATGGCAAAAATAACATTTAAATATTTAATTCATTAAATTTCTTTTGGATAACACAAAAAATATTTACGCACAGTCTTTGATAGCACAGAGATATTGAGCATGTCAGAAGCTTCTGCAACATCTGCAACAGTGCCATCTTTAAACAGAATCCGGATATTATCATCGAAGGCACTATAGGCATTTTTACTTATATGATCGGTAAAAACGAAAAAACCAACTTCTTCTTTACTTAAATCATATTTTTTGGAAGCCTGCAATTTAAGGTCCGAAATCTTGTTCATATCAAAAGGAGTATCTCCAATCTCAATTTTTAACAAATTCCGGTTAAGAAGTCGTTCCGAAAGCATCGATAGCACTTTATCTGAGTTTTTCGCCCAAACCTTAATAATACTAAAAATGTCATTGTCATCAATAGTACTAAAACAGCTCAAAATTTCTTTAATATCTGCCTTATTTATATTCGGATTTCTTAAGAAAAACTCAATTTCAGGTGTTAGATAAATATCATTATGTTGTGATATAAGAAATTTTACACGATTGAATACTTGTAGCAAAAGTTGTTCAGCAGACACCACCGTTTTATGCAAATAAACCTGCCAATACATGAGCCACCTGGCGATAAGGAACTTTTCAATTGAATGAATCCCTTTTGCTTCAACAACCAACTGATCATTGATAACATTCAGCATTTTTATTATTCTGTCTGATCCGATAACTCCCTCAGATACTCCTGTATAAAAACTATCTCTTCTTAAATAATCTAACCTGTCAACATCAAGCTGACTTGAAACCAACTGATGAAGAAACTTTTTGTGGTATTGGTTTTTAAATATCTGAATAGCCAGGGTTAATTTTCCTTGAAATTCATCATTAAGATTTTCCATAAATAATAAGGAAAGATCTTCATGTGTATATTTTTCAATAATTATATTTTCCAGACTATGAGAAAATGGTCCATGTCCAATATCATGCAATAAAATTGCCAGTGTAACTGCTTCTTCTTCTTCTCGTGTTATTTGAATATTCTTCGATTTTAAAACGTCAATGGCTAAAGTTAATAAATGCACAGCACCTAATGTGTGTTGAAATCGCGTATGCACAGCACCTGGATAAACATAATCAGTTAAACCAAGCTGTTTAATTCTTCTAAGTCGCTGAAAATACTTATGTTCAATTATATCGTAAACAATCTCTGATGGTATATTTATTAGTCCATAAACCGGATCGTTAACCACCTTTCTTTTATTTTGCCAATTGTTTTTCACAGCAGATTGAATTTGATCTTTAGCAAAAATACAAGAAAATGAGCAATTAACCAGTTATAAATCTTTTGAGAACCTGATCTCTTTAATTTTTGCTTGTTTTATTAAGAAATTAACAGACAATTTGTTCTCAATATTTAAAATGCTCTAATTTTCAGGTGAATAATTTTGTGTTTTCCAAGTTATTTTATACTTTTGCGGCTGAATTATGCTTGATTTGTGTAAGGGGACGTGGTCCCCTTTATTATTATCTTATTTAGTATATGGTTACAAAAGAAAACATAAGAGACATAATTGCAGAAATTGTTGAAGAGAAAGAAGCTTTTATTGTAGATATAAAGGTTAGTTCATCTAACAAAATTAATATTGAGATTGATAGTTTCAGAGGTTTTACAATTGATGATTGTGTTGAGGTGAGTAGGTTGGTTGAGAGCGGGTTGGATAGAGACAAAGAAGATTTTGAACTTGAAGTTGCTTCTGCCGGGCTTTCTGAACCATTTAAGGTTGTTCAGCAATATCAAAAGAATATTGGTAAAGAAGTTGAAACACTAACCAACGAGGGACTTAAGATTAAGGGAATTCTTGCAAATGTTTCAGATACAGGTTTTGAATTAGAAGAATCAAAAAAGGTTAAAGCTGAGGGTAAAAAGAAAAAACAAGATGTAATTGAAAAACATAAATTTTCTTTTGATCAGGTAAAGTCAACAAAAATTGTAATAACGTTTAAGTAAAAAGCTAAAAATATATAGTAAGATGGAAAATTTGAATTTGATCGACACTTTTTCTGAATTCAAAGAATTAAAGAATATCGATCGTGCAACGATGATGACAGTTCTTGAAGATGTTTTCCGAAATTTATTGCTTAAAAAATTCGGAACTGATGAGAATTTCGATATCATTATTAATATTGACAAAGGAGACTTTGAAATTTGGAGAAACCGTGAAGTTGTCGAAGATAATGCACTTGAAGATCCAAATCTTCAGATAAGCTTAAAAGAAGCAAAGAAAATTGATGAGGATTATGAGGTTGGTGAAGAGGTAACCGATGAAGTTAAATTACTTGATTTTGGAAGAAGAGCTATTTTAGCATTGAGACAAAACCTAACCAATCGTATTCTTGATCTTGAGAAAAATAACATATACGCCAAATATAAAGACAAAATCGGCGATATAGTAACCGGAGAAGTTTATCAGGTTTGGAAAAAGGAGATATTAACCCTGGACGATGAAGGTAATGAACTTATTTTACCAAAAACAGAACAAATACCTTCTGACTATTTTAGAAAAGGAGATACAATACGTGCGGTTGTTGTGAGAGTTGAGATGAAAAACAATAATCCGTTAATCATTTTGTCACGAACAAGCCCTGTGTTCCTTGAAAGATTATTTGAGCTGGAAGTTCCTGAAATTTTCGATGGTTTAATTACGATTAAAAAAATCGTTCGTATTCCTGGAGAAAGAGCAAAAGTTGCTGTTGAGTCATATGATGATAGAATTGACCCGGTTGGAGCATGTGTTGGAATGAAAGGATCAAGAATTCATGGTATTGTTAGAGAATTAAGAAATGAAAATATTGATGTTATTAACTTTACAAATAACACACAATTGTTTATACAGAGAGCTTTAAGCCCTGCAAAAATTATATCCATAAAATTAAACGAGAAAGGAAAGAGGGCTGATGTTTATCTTCTTCCTGAAGAAGTTTCGTTAGCAATTGGTAAAGGAGGCCTTAATATTAAGCTTGCCAGTCAATTAACAGGATATGAAATCGATGTCTATAGAGAAACGGCTGGAGTTGAAGATGACGAAGACGTTAGTATTGACGAATTTGCTGATGAAATTGAGGGATGGGTAATTGATGCTTTAAAAGCTGTTGGTTGTGATACAGCAAAAAGTGTACTTGAACTATCTCGTGAAGATTTAATTAAAAGAACTGATTTAGAAGAAGAAACAGTTGACGATATTATCAGGATTTTTAAATCAGAATTTGAATAATTTGATACTTTAGTTATAAATTAGCAAATATTTGGTTTTTTGGTATTTTAAAATTGGTTTAGAAATAATATGACAGATAAAGCAACAAGACTTAGTAAAGCGGCAAGAGAATTTAATGTTGGGATATCAACTATAGTTGAGTTTCTTCACAAGAAGGGATTTAATATAGATCCAAATCCTAATACAAAAGTATCTCCGGAACAATATAATTTATTGATTAAAGAATATAGTTCGGATATTGATGTAAAAAAAGAATCTGAAAAGTTAAGTTTAAATCAGTTTCGTACAAGAAATGAAACTATCTCTATAAATGATGTTAAAGAAGAGATAGAAATAGAAGAAGATGTCGAAGAAGAAGATAGCTTTGATGGTGATGAAGAAATTATGATAAAGGATGTTAGTGGTTCAACTAAATCTATATCAAATAAAACAGTGGTTGAAGAAGATTTTTCTGATGAGGAAGAACCTGAAGAGGAAGAAAAGGTCGAAGTTAAAGAAGAGGTTGCAGACACTGAAGAACAGATTGATGAAACAGAAATTGCCAAACCAGAAGTTAAAGATTCAAAAGATACCAAAGATCCTGTAAAAGTTGTTGGAAAAATAGATTTAGATTCTTTAAATCAAAGAACCAGACCAGACAAAAAGTCAAGAAAACAAAGAGAAGAAGAGCAACGTTTGGCTAAGCAAGTTGTAAAAAAACCTGAGACTGACGAGCAAAAGGAAAAAACAGAGCCTGCCAAACCAGAACAGGTAAAAGAAGAAAAGATTGTTGAGGAAAAAGCTGTTGAAAAGAAAAATGAACCAGAATTATATAAATTCGCAGTACGGAAATTATCTGGTCCAACCGTAGTCGGTAAAATAGATTTGCCTGAACCTCCAAAAGAAAAGAAAAAAGAACCCGTTGCTTCTTCATCTGATGATCAGCGAAATAAAAAGAAAAAACGTAAAAGAATACATAAGGATAAAGAAAAAGTTGATGTTGTTAAAAAGCCTGAAGGAGGAACTCCACAAGCGAAACCTGCAGACAGAGATCAATTTAAAAATAAAAAGAAAAAGAAAAAACAGTTGCGTCCTGAGGTTAGTGAAGTGGATGTTCAAAAACAGATTAAAGATACGCTTGCGCGATTAACAACAAAGGGGAAATCGAAAGGTTCTAAACACAGAAGAGAGAAACGTGATGCTATTAGTTTAAAGCATCAGGAGGAACTTGATAAGCAAGAAGCCGACAAGCAAATTATAAAAGTAACTGAATTTGTTTCAGTTAATGAACTTGCAACAATGATGGAGGTTCCAGCAACCGATGTTATATCAGTATGTATGAACCTTGGTTTGCTTGTTTCTATTAACCAGAGACTTGATGCTGAGACAATGGCGCTCGTAGCTGATGAATTTAATTTTAAAGTTGAATTTATTAGTGTTGAGGTCCAGGAAGCTATTAAAGAAGTAGAAGACAGAGAAGATGAATTGTTGCCACGATCACCGATCGTTACTGTAATGGGACACGTTGACCATGGTAAAACTTCATTACTTGATTATATCAGAAAAGCAAATGTTATTGCCGGTGAAGCTGGTGGAATTACACAGCACATTGGTGCTTATAGTGTTGAAATTGATAATGGCAAGATGATCACATTTCTTGACACTCCTGGTCACGAGGCTTTTACAGCTATGCGTGCCCGTGGTGCTCAGGTTACCGATATTGCAATTATCGTAGTTTCTGCTGATGACAATGTTATGCCTCAAACAATTGAAGCAATTAACCACGCAAGTGCTGCAGGAGTTCCAATTATTTTTGCAATTAATAAAATTGATAAGGTTGGAGCAAATCCTGAAAAGATAAAAGAAGAACTTGCAGGAATGAATTATCTGGTTGAAGACTGGGGAGGTAAATATCAATCTCAGGATATATCAGCTAAACAAGGTACAAATATTGAATTGTTGTTAGAAAAAGTATTGCTTGAAGCAGAGTTACTAGATCTAAAAGCTAATCCAAATAAAAAGGCATTAGGAACAGTAATTGAATCTGAACTTGATAAGGGACGTGGTTACATGTCAACAATACTTGTTGAAGCAGGCACATTAAGAATTGGTGATGTTGTATTGGCTGGAAGCTATTTTGGACATGCCAAGGCAATGTATAATGAAAGAGGTAAGAAAGTTGAAGAGGCTGGACCAGCAACTCCTGTTCAAATACTTGGATTAAATGGAGCTCCACAAGCAGGTGATAAGTTTAACGTAATGGACGGTGATAAGGAAGCTCGCGATATTGCAAATAAACGCGAACAATTACAACGTGAACAAAGCATGCGAACTCAAAAGCATATCACTCTCGATGAAATTGGACGTCGTATTGCAATTGGAAACTTCCAGGAAATTAATATTGTTGTTAAAGGGGATGTGGATGGTTCTATTGAAGCTTTATCCGACTCATTAATAAAACTAAGTACTGAAGAAATTCAGGTTAATATTATTCACAAAGGTGTTGGTCAGATTTCAGAATCTGATGTATTGTTAGCTGCCGCATCAAATGCTATTATTATTGGTTTCCAGGTGCGACCTTCAATGAATGCCAGAAAATTAGCCGAGAAAGAGGAAATCGATATCAGGCTATATTCTGTAATTTATGATGCTATTAATGAGGTTAGGGATGCAATGGAAGGAATGTTATCTCCGGAAATTAAAGAAGAAATTGTTGCAACCGTTGAGGTAAGAGAGATTTTTAAAGTTAAGAAAGTGGGTACCATTGCAGGATGTATGGTGAAGGAAGGGAAAATTACAAGAAATACAAAAATTAGGATTATTCGTGATGGTATTGTTGTTTATACAGGAACCTTAGGATCGCTTAAACGATTTAAAGATGATGCGAAAGAAGTTGTTTCTGGTTATGAGTGTGGATTAAATATTGAAAATTTCAACGATATTAAAGTAGGAGATATAGTAGAAGGATATAAAGAAGTTGAAGTTAAAAAGAAACTGTAAAATTAAATTTTAATATTAAAAAGGCTGTCTAAATTTTAGATGGCCTTTTTTAGTCCCAAATCTGTCAAAAGAGCAGGTTACTTCTGCTCTTTTGATTTTATTATAAAAGGATTTTAGTTATTTTTTTTGATAAAAGCCTGATTATATCCTAATGATTTTATGTTAGAAAGTTCCTGTTTTGCTTCTTCATATGAGTTGTACGAACCAATGGTATATCTGAAATAATCGTCGGAACCTTTAATTACTTCAACTGATGATAGCTCTTTAAAATATTCCGGGGTTACAGGAATAATTAAAGCCATGATTTGTATTGTGTATTTTGAATTCGATTTTGATGCCACAAAATCAGATTCATTAACTCGAATAAAGGCATCTTTATAACCTATCTCATGAATCTTTAAAAGCAATTTTTGTGCTTCAGAATACGAGCTTGTATTTCCAACGGTATATCTGTAATAATCATCCGGATATTTTGCGAGTATCACATGATCAACATTCTTAAAATAATCAACTTCCACTGGATTTTTTAAAGCCATTAATTGTACCGAATAAGTTTTTAATCCTGAACTTGTAGTTGTTTTAGGAACGTATTTTACAATTTCTTTTCCGGGAGTTTTTTCTTCAACGATTGGAGCAGGTATCTCATCTTTAACAGGAATTTCTTTTATTTCTTCCTTAGAACTTTCTTCTACAACTTCTATTTTTTCAGGTTGTGAAACAACTTGTTCTACAATCTCTGGTTCAACGATAGGTGCTTCAACAACTTCAGCAACTAACTCTTCTTGCTCAGTTTGCAAAGGTTCAACAAGTGCTTCAAATGTATATGTGTCATTCGAATAATCTTGAGGAATATTAATCTGACTGGTGAATGAGTTGTAATTTTCATTGTTAATTACAACTGAATACATTCCGGGGTTAATTTCAAATTGGAACTGTCCATTATTGGAATTTAAAGATTTAATAACATTTTTGGTTTTGGATTCTATCAGTGAAACATCAAAATCGGAATCAGTTATTTCTTCCCCATTAAAACTATTTTTAATATTTCCTGCAAAATATATTTTAGGTAAAATTGAAATGTAATAAATATCATTTTTACCTAACGAAGTACTGTCGTATTCTGAAATATATCCTGAAGAGATAGAATTATCTGGAACAAAAAACAGATTATCACCTGGAGTATTTGCCGGATATCCCAGGTTTACCACTGTTGATTTATTTACTAAATCAATATAGAAAATATCAAAACCGCCAATACTGTTATGTCCTACTGAACTAAAAAACAAGCACTTATCATCCATAGTAACAAAAGGAGTGGCTTCATCAAATTCTGTATTTATTGCTGTTCCCAGATTTTCGGCTTCGCCCCAACTACCTTTTGCATCCAGAGTAGACTTATAAATATCAACTCCTCCTAAACCGCCATCTCTGTCACTTGTAAAATAAAGTGTTTTTCCATCTTTTGAAACAGACGCATGCGTTTCGTTACTTTTTTTACCATTAATTGTTTTAGGAAGTTTTTCTGCCCCCTGCCATTCTTTTCCTTCCTTAAAACAAACAAACACATCATTTTTATCAGGATCGTCAGTTACCAGATAAAGTTGACTGCCATCATAAGATAAACTGGCAGTTTTCAGATAATATTTAGAGCTTATTTTTTCGCTAATTCGTTTTGGGGTAGTCCATACTCCTTTTTCCTTAACGGAATAATAGTTGTCTAAATAGTTTCTGGTATATGAAGTATAAATAATTGTATTTCCATCTCCTGAAATAACAGCACCAAAATTTGAATCGTCATTATTAATTGGTGCTCCAACATTTGTTTTTGATACCCTTGAAGGATTTTTCATAGCCTGTTTTGCATTTTCACATGTTTTTAAACGATGTAAAACAATAGAATAATCTTCATTGTCTGGCTTTATTAAACTTTTAAAATTATTGTAAACTACAATAGCTTCATCAATTCTGTTTGCAATTTGATACGCTTCGCCCAAATAAAGTAAGACATCAACGGGCGTTCTAATTTCACGAAGTGATTTCTCATCAAAATCCAGGGCTATATCTTGCGATGCTTCTTCAAGATATTCAATTGCCATGTTTTTTTGATCATCCGTAAGAAGATACAAGAGCCCAATTTTATATTTAGCAAAAGAGTGTTCAGGAACCTCCCTGATCATTCTTCGGTAAATATCTATCGCTTTATCATATTGTTTTTCTTCAACCAAAAATTGTGCTTCACCTTCCAGATAATAAATTTCATTCCAGTCCTGAGCAAATAAACCATTGCTTAACAGAATGATAAAAAACAGAATTAATACGTTTTTATGCATTAGGGTGTCTTTAGATTTAAGTCAATATATTGTAACGTTTTTGACTTTATTAAGTTAGTATGTTTTGATGAAATAATCAAATTTATAAAGAATCGCTTAAAATTCTTATATTAAAACGTAAACGGGTAATAATTAAACGGATTCTTTAAATAAGTGAGATTATAATTTAAAAAGTTGAAGACGCATTTAAATTGTTAAGACATCCTGATTCCAAAAGCAAATCGTATGGGGATCTTTGAGCCTTATTCCCCACTACTTACAACGAGGCATTTTACTCTTTTCCTTGTATTTTTGATTCGCTACTTTTATTGTATGTTAACCTTGTTTTTAAGTTCGTTAATAAAGGTTCCTTTTTCTGCAATAGTAGAATTTAAGAGCTTATTATATAAGTACTTCACCTTTTCTTTATCTCCCTTATCATCATAAATTAGAATTAAATAATAATACGAAAGTCCATAAATATGAGATTCAATTGTATTTTGTCCTTCGAGAACATTTTCGAAATAAGCAACTGACTTATCAAATTCATTGTTTTGAAATAATTCAAAGCCCTTTTCAAAAGCTCTGATATTTTCGTTATGATTATTATCCAGTATTATACCATAAAAGGAGAAACAAGAATTTTCGCAATTTTCAATGAGATCGATAAATTTTATGTTTTCTGAGATTTTATCAAAATATAGCTTGAATTCAAGGATCTGTCCTGAATAAGCAAATTCAAATTGATCAGGACAGGTTGGAATATTTTCTGATTTTACCAATTGATATATTTCAACACCTTTAGAATTTTTAATGTAGATATTTTTATCAGCACAAAACCAACCACCGCTGCTTAGTTTATTAGTTACTTTTAATGAGATTACAGTTTCTGAATTTGTAATTTCAATTTTAGTTATTTCAAGTTCAGAAAGGCTTTGTTTTGCTGCGATGGGATTCTCATACACTTGGGCTTTACTAAGAAAAGAAATAAGAACTAAAATGCATAATACTAGAATTTGTTTTTTCATGATTTATTGAATAAAAATGCCCTTCAAGATACTCGAAGGGCATGTAAATATCAAATTATTTTTTGTGTTATTCAGACTTTTTATTCCATAGTTTAAAGTCAAGACCAAAGGCAACAAATAAGTTGTCTTTATCATATTCCTCTGTTACCACAACAGTTTGTCCTAACTTATTGTTATAATCATAAATTTTTCGTGCATCGTTATACACTGTATAACCAAATCCAACATTCATTTTAATGCCAGAAGATATTGCATAAGCTCCACCTAAACCAATGGTATTGGAATTTTGACTATAACTTAAATCAGTTTGATAATCTTCGGTAACACCTGTTTGTGTATTTAAGTAGCCGATACTTAATAATAATTTATCAGTTACTTTATATTCAAGACCTAAGGCAAACTCAGTAGAGTTTCTGTCAATAACTTCGTCATTATCAACATGTACATCATCTATTTCTCTTCCGTAATCTGCACTTTTATCGAAATACATGTGGAACCCACTGGCAACAGAAAACTTATCTGTTATTTTATAGTCGAATCCAACGGCAAACATAGCAGGCATATCGTTTCTTGTTTTTGCTCCATCAGGAAACATGCCAATTTCCTGGTAAGATGCATCTAAACCTGTATAGAAATCTTGGGTTGTATTATTTTCAAGTTCAAGTTTAGTCATGAACTCATATTTTAATCCAATATTTAATTTTTTGTCAAGCAGGTTAATGTTTGCACCGATAATTGGAGCGATCCCAGAACCTGTTTGTTCAATTTCACCTTCTTGATCTCGTAATAATGCTGCGTTTAAATCCATAACAACTGCTGATTGACCAAAGGCTGTGGCTGCTTGAGCATTTGTCATTCCTGGTTGATATGCTCCTAAACGGGTTAGTGTTTCAATACCTGTTGGATCTGCAAATGCAGCGTTAGGGTCTATATATCCTAAAGTAATAGCTCCAGCAATAGTATTTGAAGTAGCTTCTAGCTGATCTCCAACGCCTTCAAGAAAGTTTCTTGCCGGAACTGGACCTCCCAAAGTTGTTAGCATTAGGTCGTTAAGATGACCACTGTAAGTATTCTTAGCAGTTACATATCTTGCTCCTAAGTAAACAGAAATCATATCGTTTATTTCGTATGAAGCTCCTAACTGATAACCCCAGAATACAGAAGATCCTTCAAAATATGCATCTAAGCTATATCCTGTTACTCCTTGTGCTGAGTAAGCTGCGGCAAGGTCCGATAAAGGTATTTCGAATGAAGGCAAACCTCTATCAAAAGTTGCTCCACCGCCACCACCAACAGGATTCCATCCAAAAGAAAATACAAATTTTCCGGTTTTGTAAGCAGCATAAACACCTGGGAAAATAGGCACACTTATTTTGCCTTCGTAATCCACAGGAGTATTTGCTAGGTAAGGATAATCTGAAGTTACAACTTTGTTTTGATTAATGTACTGATAGTTTAATGATAAATGAAATCCATCATCAAGTTTTGTTAAGCCAGCAGGATTAAAAAATACAGCATCAATATCGGTTGATGCATCCCGGGCAAACATTCGTATGTAGGCAGCACTTTGATTCTGGTTTGTTACAATACCACCTGAGTAAGAGAAAAAAGGCAGGCTAAGTAAGCCCACAAATAGTAAAGTTATTCTTTTCATAGTGAGTTAGTTTTGATTACTGGACTAAAGATAAATTTTCTGTTAAAAAAAAAGAAGAAAAGTTCGACCAATTTTAAAACATTTTTGTTCTAAAACGACTAATAATCAATCAATAGTTTAATATATAAGTATTTAAAGACTTATATAATTTAGGAATCAATCAGTTAAAATTAGACCGTATGGTTTTTGTGGTCGAAAAAACAACCGATTTATCGCACTAAGATCAATAGGACCTTGGATTAATAGAAAACAGATTTTAATAATGGAGTATCTTTTGATTTTGACTTTTGTCTGCATCCAAAAGCAATATTAAATCCAAACCTAAAATTGAACGAAGTTGTTTTATGTCCCCATAAAGCAGCAGATGCATTATCTGAGATTACATATATTTGAAATGGAGCACCTCCAAGTACAAGCCCAAAACCGATATTATTATATGCTCCGTTCATTATTGAATAGGTTAAACTTGCTGATAATCCATTTATTGGCCTGACATTTGCCGAAAAGGTGAAAGCCTGATTCAGGTTGCTATTGTAAAAATAAGATCGGGATAAAAAGCCAACATCAAATTTTTTAGAAACAGCATAATTGGCTCCAATATAAACTTTAGCACCTAAGGTTGTAGTATAGGAGCTGGCTGTATTCGAAACTGTAAAACTATTCATTAGGGAGTCGGTCATTTCTTCAAATGGATCGGTATCAGAATTTGAATTTCCAATTTCATTACTAACATCAATTCCCTTAAATGCATAATTTCCATTTAGCTCAATATTGGTTACATATTCTTTATCCCATTTAATATAACCCAAATCAATTACACTCAATGAAACCGACAAACGATCAATGGGTTTATAAAAGATACCAACATCAATTCCTAAACCCATATTATTATGAGCAAGTGCAAGATCAATTAATGAATCTGTTTCGGAATTTTCGATGTATGAAGGAACCTCAAAACCATCAAAATCGCCATCAGCATTAGTCGTAGCAATCATGGGTGATGATGTATTTACTATAGCATTTGCATTTAAGTATATCGAATCCCGACTGGTATACATACTTAAGGCATTGTTATCAAAATCAGATGTTATATTTGCGTGACCAAAAAGCACCTTTGCCCTGATTCCTACTGAAAGATTGGGATTAATTTGTTTTGAAATACCTAAACCGTATTCACGATAAAAAGTGGAATTTACACCAAAATAACTCAAATCCGCACTTTGATTAATAAAATCTTGATTTCCCTGTAATGCAATTACCATTAAATCCTTTGGATAATTTATGGATGTAGACAATTTTTCGGACAGATTAAATGAGAAATACCACGAATTTACTCTAAACCCGAATGATAAAAGGTCTGTTCTAAAATCTTCGTAAAAGAAATTGTTTTCATCTAATTTGGATAAAAAATCTTCTGTATTAAATTCAGCATCAGGGTGTAAAAAGGTTATTAACGAATCTTCAGTGGGGTGTTTCATAATCACATCGGTTAAAGCCAGCCTGTTATTTCCGGCATCTAATTGAATAGATGAAACTACCGGAAGACCCAGAAAAAAGTTACATGTGGGTTGCATTGCCGGATTCATTAACGTCGATTGTGGAACCCTGTTCATGTAATACAAAGTTTGACTGTCTTGTGCTGAAAGAATTCCAGAAAAAAGAACTGCAAATATGATGAAAAAGTATTTTTTAAATTTATTAAGATTCATGAGTAAAGGGTTTAGAAGTCGTTAGAATTTGCTTTTACATCAACACCTACACTTAAATTAAAATCTACTGAATAATCTGTAAAAAACTTAACTGAAAATTGATCTCCACTTGCATCGGAAGGAGTTTTAAGTCCCGCCCGAATAATTCCATATCTGACCGTATTTAAATTTGCAATATCATCTTTGGTATATTCAACAAAAGACTTGTTTATTCCGGGAGCAATTACTTCACCCGTTAACGGATCTGTAATTCCTGAACGAATAATTGGGCGGGACGCATCATCAAATAGCGAATCAACAGGATTGTATAAGGAATCAAGGAAATATACCTGAAAATCAATTTCTAGTGGTAAACCATTTGATACCTCGAGTAAAATATTTACTTTCTCTATAAAATTGGCATCCTGATCTATGTCCATTAAATCAAGATCGATGGTGTCTTCCAGCGCAAAATTGTCTGCTTTGAACCACAATGGAAGTATAAACTCAAAACCAACATCAATTTTACTGTCATCTGAAACAAAATTATATGAACCAGTAGGCCCTTCAGGATTGGATTTTGCTCCTAAGCTATATTCTAATTTTGAAGGTAAAAAGGAGAGAAAATCAGAAACATTGGAGTTTGTTCCATTAATTGATATGGTGGTATCTTTATAAATGTCATTGGCAATGTAATCAGCCAGACTTGGGTAAGCATAGCCAAATGTATCTATTGATGAGTCGAATATCATTTGAATTGAATCAATATCATTTTTAAACCCTACAAATCTTGATATAGTCACAGCAGCAGGAACACCATAAGAATTTTTAATGTTAAAATTTATTTGAGGATTCTCAAAATAAATATATCCATCGAGAGTATTTTCAAAAAATCCAAGATCAACTTCACCGGTTTGTGTTAATAATTCGTAATCTCCTATATATCCAAATATGGCATCGAAATTCATGTTTTCTATTGTGGCTGTAACTGCAATTTCTTCTCCGGCAGTAATTGCATCACCAGAGCTTATGAGTTCAACTTTAAAATTAACGGGCAAGAACATGGTGTCAGTACCAATAGAATCATTTAAGTAAATTGTATAGCCATCGAGAGGAAAAGATGAATTAAAAGAAAAGCCCCCACTAGCGTCGTCAATTAAAATAGTTCTTTCAAATGGAACGTTATCGAGTCTTATATTAGGACAAGTAATCACAATATTTCCTGTGTGTTGAAATTCAGAAGTAACATTAAAAACCATGTTCCCCTGATCGAGAATCATACTATCTAATTTTTCACCTTGTGAGAATGTGAAAGGGAATTTTTGTGATCTTAAAATTGTAAGTGTATCACCAGTATTCCATCCGGGGAATCCGGGCAGAATAGTAAAATCCGATTCAATAAAGAATTCAATAAAGTCTTGCGATGGTATATTTAATAAATCGTCGGCAATATATGAAAACAAAGAATCTTCATAAGTAATCAACAACAGTCCGTCTGCATCTGTACTAATAAAACTGGAACTGTCAAATTCGCTTATAATATCTTGTAAGTTTAAGGAACCATATGCCACAGGAGCTAAAAATCCTGCAGTAATTTCCATTTCATCATCAAGTTTGTTAAAATCATACTCATCCTGCATACACATACTAAATATAAAAATGGAAAGTATAGGAAGGAGAATTTTTAATATCCCGACAAATCTTAAATTATTCATACTCATCAATTTTTTAATAATAAACTAATTTACGGAATAATTGTATAAAAAGTTATATTGAGTGCCTACAATTAAATTAAACTGATTACCTGAATTGCCCAAATAACCAATTGTAAATGGAGTGTTTCCCTTTAACGGGAATCCATCGTATATACTTCCGTTACTGTTAAACAAATAAATCTCATTGCTTGTTTTAGAAACGAGACCTAATTTTCTATCGTCGTACGAAAAATAATAATAAACCGGCGAAGATTCAATAATTTCATCAAACTTATAATCAAATATTTCTGAACCATCCTGTTTAACTACCTTGAGTTTGTTGTTATCAAGAAAAATATAATCTTTAAACCCATCGGCATTAATATCCTGGTAATCGAAAAAATGATTCGAAGAATATTTTCCAATTTGTTTGGTTTCAACTGTTCCGTCGAGATAGATTTTTTTAATTAAACTGGATGTGTCTGTTGTAACAAAACAAGGACTTGTATTGGCATCGCCCTGTTCTAAATTAAAAGCGTTGTTCACTGATTTTGAGAATTGTTCCTTTAACTGAATTCGATCTTCACCTTTTCGGTTTAAAATGTACACTCTGAACTTATCAGCAAAAACAAGATAGTCGTTTGTAGCAACTCTAAAATGTTGAACCGGGCTTGTAACATAATTATCTGTTTGTCCAAATTCCCATCCATTTACTAAAATCCCTTCTATATTATACAGATAAACATTTTTGTTTTTGCACGGAATAAGAATTCTATAATCAAGGTTTTTATCATAATCAAACATTGCCATTCCTGCTGTTGAGGCAGACCTTAATTCAACCGGGTAACGTTCTACATAATTTCCGTTGCGGTCGATTAAATGAATTTTATTTGCAGTACTAAAAAGAAACTGCAGTTTCCCGTTTTTATAAAAATCAACCTGGTATACTTCACTATTAATTTTTTCTGTGAGTTGTAATTTCCATAAAATCCTTCCCACTTTATTGATCAGATATATTTTATTATTTAAATCCTGGATAAATATTTCGTTTTCTTTGGTGTAATGATTGGTTACAAGAACTGGCTTGAAGTTTATGGAAGTATCGAGATGACTTTCCCATACTGTAACGGCTTCTTCTTTAATTTCAGGGATATATTGTAAATACAAATTGTTATATATCATGTCATTATTGTGCTGGAACTGTACTGCGAGAGCCTGAAATTTTTTAATGGATTCAATGTTTTGAATTAATCCTTTTTTTAGATTGGGATTTAAAAATTCTAAAATATAGTTTGGCGAACGAAATAGATTTGTATAAAAATAGAAATTTGATTTTGATGATAAGTAATTTGTGAATTGATCGAATTTCATGTCATTATCCAGGGTCTTATGCAATACATTTGAATGAATAAAATTCGAAATTGAAGATTTAGAATTACCTATTACCATGAAATTATCGATAAAGGTTACATATTGATTATTGAATTCAGGAAATACATTTCCAAAAAATGTTTTAAAAACAGTTTTAAATGATAATGAATAAACAACATAATTTGTCTCTTTGTCTATTTTAATTTCGTTAACCATTCGTGATTTACTAATATTATCCGTTTCAGCGATTTTAGTAATAATATCATTTAAACTTTTTTCTGCAATGCTTTTTCCTTTCGTTCGCATGATAATGTATGTATTATCTTCGAAATTTTTATTTGGTTCGTCAGTTACAACGAGCCCAACTTCTTCATCTAGTTGATCCACAAAAAATTGTTCTAAATCGATGGCATATTTATTTTTGAATTGATCTATTTGCAGTTGGTATTTATTAATTTTTCCTTCTTTTTGAAGAAATGATTTATAATTTCGAATATACTGCCCGGTATTACTAATTCCCAATGATAAAAAGAGTGAAGTATTTGCGGGAAGGATGCTATTCATTTCATGATCAATAGGATTCTGATTCAAAAAAAGGTTGAGGTAATTATTCAGAGAATCACTACTGAAAGTGAATCCGTTTAACAATACAGCATCATCTTTTAAATTGATATCGAGTTCGACCCAATTGCCCAGATTTGAAAATTTAGAAATAATAGTTTTATACTTTTCGTCCAATGTAAAAGAGATGATTTCATTTAAATTTGGGAGATTAAGATAAATGTTAGCATCTACATTTTTGCCAGCAGTTTTTTGTACTTTAATAAAACCCATATCGGTTAAAACGGACTTCTCAACGTCCGATTGTCTTAATGAATTTTCAACAAGTATGGATGAAGAACTGCATATCATAATCCCTTTATAAAAGGAAATGTAAAGTTCCTTTTCAGGTGTTTTTATGTTGTAGATTTTAGAATTACTGTAATCTCTTACAGCAAGATCTCCATTGTTTAACAAGCCTTTAATAGTCTGTAGGATAAACTTTTTATCGCGTGAATTATGCATCTTAATAAAAAAGAGAAATCCAAGATTTTCTTTTCCTGTCTTATGTGCCGAAACAACAATTTGATTTTCTACAGTTAAATCTTTAATAATTTGATTCTTGTGGTACAAATTTGTAATAAATGCTAAATCAGAATCAAATTTTTTAATGGCAGGGAATAACATAAGTTCATCCCAGATTTTGTTATCGTTTCGGATTTCTGTAATTTTCTCGATAAAATTGTTGCTCTCAATAATAAATGCTGCATCAAGAGGAATTGCTTTATATGTCTTAAAATCAGGAAGCTGCTGATTTTTTACATAATTGTAACCAAAATATACCGAAAGAATTACAATAGCTGATGAGATTCCAATTATAATTTTTTTTAACATAAGAAGTTAAAGCATTTATAAGGTTTATCAAAAATATTAAATAAAATTTGATAACTAAAATTTATATACTGGCAAACATAACTAAAAACAATTAAACCAAGTACATCAATAACAATCATATTGTAAATTTGTGCATTTAATGAACATAAAAATGAATTTAATTAACAAAAAAATAGGCCTTACTTTAATCAGTTTGTTTCTTAGCCTTTTTTCATATAACCAAACACTTATCTTGAAAGATGCCGAGTTACTTGAACCCGTGGCTGATGCAGCAATTTATAATATGGAGAAAACCAAATCAGCTCTTTCAAATGCAAAAGGCGAAATTTTATTAGATGTTTTTTCCGATAACGAAGTAATTTATCTTCAACATCCTTCCTATAAAGAAGTACAGTTTACCAAAGCTGATCTTAAAAAAAACACTCTTTTTTTAGAAAAACGGGTTATTGAATTAAAGGAATTTGTTATTTCGGCATATCGTTGGGAGCAAAATAAAAGTGAAATTCCTAATAAAATAACTCGTATAGAACAAAAAGAAATACTTTTCAATAATCCACAAACTACTGCCGACTTAATTGCAAATTCAAAGGAGGTTTTTGTTCAAAAGAGTCAGTTAGGCGGAGGAAGTCCTATGATTCGTGGATTTTCAACTAACACGGTGTTATTGGTAGTTGATGGTGTTCGAATGAATAATGCTATTTATCGTGAAGGAAATTTGCAAAATATAATTTCACTTGATGCAAATACAATACAAAGTAGTGAGGTGATTTTTGGTCCGGGTTCAGTAACTTATGGAAGTGATGCCTTAGGCGGGGTAATGGATTTTCATACATTAACCGTAAAGCTTTCAACATCTGAAAAGATGCAACTTTCAGGTAACGCGTTTACACGATACTCGACGGCAAATAATGAAAAAACCGCACACCTTGATTTTAACATTGGCTTAAATAAATGGGCTTATTTAAGCAGCATAAGTTATAGCAGTTATGATGATTTAAAAATGGGAAGCCATAGCAATAAGGAATATCAGCGACCTGAATACGTGAAACAAATTAATGGCCTTGATTCAATTGTGGCAAATAGTGATCCAAACCTGCAAGTTCAGTCTGGCTATAACCAACTAAACATGATGCAGAAAGTTAGATTCAAACCAACAAAAAATTTAGATTTGAACTATGCTTTTCATTATTCAGAACTCTCAGATGTTCCTCGTTATGATCGATTGATTCAATATAGCGGTGAAAATTTAAAATACGGAGAATGGTATTATGGTCCTCAAATTTGGATGATGCATGCCCTAAATGTAAATTATGTAAAATCAAATTTATTCTTCGATAACTCAAAGTTAACCATTGCATATCAGAATTATGAAGAAAGTCGCCACGATAGAAGATATAGAAAAGTTGATTTAACCGAAACTACAGAAAAAGTGGATGCTTACTCTTTAAATATTGATTTTGATAAAAACCTAAAAAGAAAAAATCAAGTTTATTATGGTATTGAAGCTGTTTATAACTCAGTAAATTCAACTGCTCATGTTAAAGATATTGCAACAGGAATTACTACACCTGACCAAACGCGGTATCCTGATGGTTTAAATAATTATACGATTTTAGCAGCATACTTAAGTTATAAAGAAAATTTTGGAGAGAAGATTACAAGCATTGCAGGTGTTCGGGCAAATTATGTAAGCTTATATTCTACCTTGGTTGATACTTCTTTTTTCGATTTTCCCTTTAACAAAATATCTTTTAATACTGGCGCAGTAAATGGATCGCTTGGTCTTGTGTATCGTCCGGACAAAAAGATGCAAATAAATTTGAACCTGTCGTCGGGGTTTCATGCTCCTAATATTGACGATATGGCTAAGATTTTTGATCCCGAACCAGGAACCATAATTGTACCTAATGAAAATTTAAAACCAGAATATGTATACAATATTGATTTAGGAGTAGAAAAGACTTTTTACGATATAGCAACCATAAATTTAACTGCTTTTTATACCTATCTGACTGATGCTTTTGTTCGGCGTGATTATACTTTTAACGGACAAGACTCAATCGTTTATAAAGGAGAAATGAGTAAGGTGCTGGCAATTGTTAATGCCGATAAAGCATATATTTATGGAGTTTCCGGATCAGTAAAGATTAAACTCCCTTTGAATTTAAATATAGAATCGGTTATGAATTATATCCAGGGAGAAGATCAGGATAACATACCATTGCGACATGTTACTCCACTTTTTGGAAGTACAAGATTAAGCTATTCTAAAAATGAGTTAACGGCATCCATTTTTGCCGATTACAATGGAGAATTAAAATATGAAGAATTAGCTCCAAGCGAACAGGACAAAACGTACATGTATGCAACAGATCAAAATGGAAATCCATATTCTCCTTCATGGCTAACATTAAATTTTATGGCTGAATATAATCTTAAGGATTGGGCTACAATAAACATTGGGATGGAGAATATTTTTGATAATCGATACCGACCTTATTCTTCTGGAATTGTTGCTCCCGGAAGAAATTTCTTAATCGGACTACGAATTAAATTTTAAGAAAAATAACTTCGTGAAACTTTTTTGGTTCAAAGATTGTAAAGGAAAATATTAAATTAGCATTTTATATTTTAGATCAATGAATAAATTTTCTGAAAAATGAAATATATACTTGGAGCATTTCTGGTTGTTTTATTGCTTAATTCGAATACGTTTTCACAAAACGAAACAAACTTAAATTTAATCGATCAGGATAAAAAAAAATTCGAAGAAAACGTTTATAATAAAGAATTCGATGAATCTCTGGAAACAATTGATTCAGAAAGAAAAAGATACGATCGGATTCCTGAAAAGCTACCCAATTGGGTTTTTAATCCTGTTGATTTTAATAATCCAGCAAGAATTATTGGATTTTCTGATCCTAACATGACCAGGCAAGAAGCTTATAAACAAGCCATAATGAGAGCTAAAGCTTTATATGCCATAAATAAGCTGAGCTCAATAAGCAATATTACAGATGATTATATAAACTTAAAAGAATCAGGTAGATATTCTTTATATACTACAAAATTCCAGGATTTTTCGCTAACAAAAGCCGAGTTAGCCTATAATGATTCTGCAATTGTTATAATTGATACTTTTTTTACTAAGTATAATGAAGGAATTGCGTTAATTGAAATTAATACAAATCAGAATTCTAACCTTAATAGGGATACAATCTCAATAAAAGGTGAACACCTGCAGGTATTTATCGAAAAAAATTTTAAAAGGGAAAAAATTGAATTTTTTAATCTCTCCATACAGGATAATTTAGAAAAGAACGATACTTCAGACTTTTTCAGTCAGTACAATTACAAAATAGTAAATAGAGGTTACGACATTAGCTCAATTTACGGAAACCAGTTGATAGAATTTACAGAACGAACATATAATTACAGAAGCGAAACAGAGTTTCAAAAAGATAGCCTGGATGCTGAATATGACATGTTTTATTTAAATAAAGGTTTATGGAATGCTTTTATTTCAGGGGTTTTAAGTAATATCACAATGCTTTCAAAACAATTGTCAACTCAAATTAAAAACTCGAATGATTATTATACTCAAACAAGTGAAGGATTAATTCGCACTGTTTCCCGCAATAAAGTTTCTTTCGGATTTAACGATTTTAAAATCATTCAAAATCAGTTTTATATAGATTTAAATGGCTTGATTGTCGAATAGCTTATATTTGTATAAATAAAGCTTTTTATTTATTATGATTAGACCTGTTTCATCATACATCATTCTTTTCTTTTTTCTATTTGTAGGCTACAATGCATATTCTCAAAACGATAGTCTGATTTTTTCGAATCAATATAAATTAGTTAAACCAAATTCTAATAGAATTCCAAATTATTCCGGCGACCGTCAGACTCAAACAGCTCGTCTAAAAACAGATAAACCTATTCGTGTTCAGGTTTTAAATCAGAATAATGATCCTATGGGTAATGTTAGGGTTATTTTTCAAACAATTTCAGTACCGCAGGGAGATAAACATTTTAAAATTACCGATACTTTAATTTTTACTGACACCTTAGGAATAGCACAAACTTTTTTGATTTTAGGAACGGAAGAGGGTGAATATGAAATATCAGCTCAGTTAAAAGATTATCCCAAATCTAATTTTCTAATTTATAAAGTACTTGCGCGTAAAACCAATTGGGTTTTCATTTTAATTGCAGGATTGATTGGGGGTTTAGGATTGTTTCTTCTCGGAATGACCATGATGAGCGATGGATTGCAAAATGCTGCCGGAGATAAAATGCGAAGCGTATTAAGTCAAATTACAAATAATCGGTTTTTTGCAGTTGGTATAGGAACTTTTGTTACGATGATTGTCCAAAGTAGCAGTGCCACCACAGTTATGCTTGTAAGTTTTGTTCATTCGAAATTAATGAAATTTCGCCAAACAATTGGTGTGATATTAGGGGCAGGAATTGGTACTACAATAACAGTACAGTTAATTGCATTTAAAATTACAGATTACTCGCTATTGTTCATTGGACTTGGTTTTATGCTGAACTTCTTGTTTAGTTCAACGAAAATAAAAAGTGTAGGTAAATCAATTTTAGGATTTGGAATTTTGTTTTATGGAATGCAAATTATGTCAGAATCCATGTATCCATTGCGATCATTTACACCTTTTATTGATTCAATTATAAAACTGGAAAATCCTCTTGTTGGGATTTTGGCAGGAACAATTTTTACGGCTCTTATTCAAAGCAGTGCTGCATTTATTGGTATAATGATTATTCTGGCAACTCAGGGTTTACTTAGTCTGGAAGCATCGATACCATTAATGTTTGGAGCTAATATTGGAACTGCCATAACCGCTATTTTAGCAAGCATTAAAACAGATAAGGAGGCTAAACAGGTTGCTTTGGCTCATTCATTAATTAAAATTATAGGAGTATTACTCTTTTTATTCTGGATTCCACAATTTGCTGATTTAGTAAGAGCAATATCTCCAAAAGGAGCGTGGCTCGATGGCGATTTTAATTCTCTGGGAGCTACAGTCCCGCGCCAAATAGCAAATGCACATACCATTTTTAATATTGTGTTAACATGTCTGATTCTCCCATTTACAAATTTATTCGGGCGATTTATTGAAAGGATTCTTCCCGTAAAGTTTGTGGAGGAAATCGTTTTAAAAACAATTTATCTTGATTATGGAATGGTTAAAAATTCTTCCCTTGCATTGAGTCTGGCTAAGAAAGAAACAATAAGAATGGGGCGACTGGTTCAAAATATGACAGGCGATATTATCATACCTTATTTGGTAAAGAAAACAGAAGTTTTTGAGGACATTAAGAAAATGGAAGAAGAGGTGAATTTTCTTCGGGATCAAATAAATGATTATATACTGAAAATAACCCGGGAAAATTTGAATGAAGAACGTGTTAAGGAATCATTTCAATTGCTTTATACTGTAAAAGAATTTGAACAAATAGCTGATCTGGTTTCAACGAACATGATTAACAGGGCAATAAGCTGGTGTTCCATGAACTATGAGTTTTCGCCTGAAGGCAAAAGCGAAATAGTAGATTATCATACCCGAACTCAAAAGCAAATAAGCAGAGCTCTTGCGGTTTTTGAAAGTGTTAATTTAGAAAAGGCAAAAGCAATGAAAGATAAATATAAGCAGTACCGTAATCTTGAAATTGAATTAGAAAAACAACACTTTGAAAGATTACGTGATGAGGTTACAAATACAATTTCAAGTAGCAAAACACATGTCGAGTTAATGACTTTTTTAAGAGCCATAAACGGACACGCAACCAACATTGCCAGAATTCTTCTAAAATGGTCTGGTGAGAAATAAATTATTCTCAAAGATTAAATCTTTTCATAGATTTGCACCAAAATTAATTTATATCTCATGCAATCAATCAGAGAACTATATAAAATAGGATTTGGACCTTCAAGTAGTCATACCATTGGACCAGTAAGAGCTTCAGGTATTTTCAGGAATAAAAATCCTAAGATTGAAAATTTCAAGGTTACAATATACGGAAGTTTAGCTGCAACAGGGAAAGGGCATCATACAGATATTGCCATCGAGAAAACTTTATTTCCTAAAAAAGTTGAGATCATCTGGAAACCTGATGAGGAATTGCCATTGCATCCGAATGGATTATTCTTCCAGGCATTAAATGAAAACAATTCTGTTGTTGACGAATGGACAGTTTACAGTATTGGGGGTGGAGATTTGAAGGATTCTAAAGGGATTCTTAATGATAAAATAGTTTATAAACATAAATCTCTTGATGATATTTTAAGCTGGTGTAATAACGAAGGTAAAACATTCTGGGAGTACGTTGAAGATTGCGAAGGTTCAGATATTTGGGAGTTTTTAGAAGATGTTTGGAGGCTTATGAAAGCTACTATTATAAATGGATTGGAAAATGAAGGGGTATTGCCTGGAGAGATTCGATTACCGAGAAAAGCTGCTACATATTATATGAAAGCCATGAACTCAACCGGAGCCGTTAAAAACAGAGGCTTGCTTTTTGCATATGCATTAGCTGTTTCAGAGGAAAATGCAAATGGTGGGGAAATAGTTACAGCACCTACATGTGGCTCATCTGGTGTACTACCGGCACTATTATATTTTTTAAAAAGAGAAGATCATATTACCGATAAAAGAATAGTAAGAGCCCTTGCAACAGCAGGATTGATTGGAAATATTGTAAAAAGAAACGGATCTATTTCAGGGGCAGAAGTTGGATGTCAGGGTGAAATAGGGACTGCCTGTGCTATGGCCGCAGCTGCAGCAGCGCAGGTTATGGGAGGCTCATTACGACAAATTGAATATGCAGCCGAAATGGGATTGGAACATAATCTGGGATTAACCTGTGATCCGGTTGGTGGTTATGTGCAAATACCTTGTATTGAACGAAATGCTATTGCAGCTGGCAAAGCTCAGGAATGTGCTGTTTATGCTTTGTTTTCTGATGGCGGACACAAAATTTCATTTGACAGAGCTGTGCAAACAATGGTTGAAACAGGAAGAGATTTGCAAAGTGCTTATCGTGAAACAGGAATAGGTGGTTTGGCAAAAGGATGGAAACCTTTCAATAAGTAATCAGGTATTTACATATAATTTCTGTTTGTTTCTAGCTGGGTTTAACTATTTGCATATAAAGCAAATACTCTCATGATACGTTCTGATTTCTTTTAGCTTGAAATAAACATCTTTAATTTAAAAAGATTTAAACCCAATAATTTTCCTTACATCTTTAATCGTTTTAGATGCACTTTCTCTTGCTTTTTCTGCTCCCATATGTGCCACTTTACGCAAATAATCGTCGTTTGACTTAATATCATTGATCTTCTCTCTGATAGGAGCAACAAACAAGTTAATATCTTCTGCCAATTGTTTTTTCAGATCACCATACCTGATTTCACAAGTTGCATACTTTTCTTTAAAGAAGTCTATGGTACTTTTTTCTGAAACCACATTCAAAAGTGTAAATAAATTTTCAATAGGCTCTGGCATTTTGGAGTTCATTTCAGTAGGTCCGCTATCTGTTACTGCCCGCATAACCTTTTTTCTGATATCCTTTTCTTCATCAATCAGAAATATTCCATTTCCTTCTGATTTTCCCATTTTCCCTGTCCCGTCTAAACCCGGAATTTTAATTAAAGATTCTCCAAAATTGAATGGTTGTGGTTCTGTAAAATACTCAACATTATACATATTATTGAATCGGCGGGCAAATTTACGAGCCATTTCTAAGTTTTGTTCCTGGTCTTTTCCAACAGGAACTTTTGCAGCATTATGAATAATAATATCAGCTGCCATTAATACCGGATAGGTTAAAAGTCCTGCATTTACATTTTCAGGATTTTTACGAACCTTATCTTTAAATGATGTGGTTCGCTCAAGCTCACCAACATAAGCATTCATATTTAGTAATAAATATAATTCTATAACTTCAGGAACATCACTTTGTAAGTAAATAGTGGCTTTCTCAGGATCCAAACCACATGCCAAATATTCGGCTAATACTTGTTTTACACTGCCATGTAAGTCAGCAGGTGTAGGGTGTGTAGTTAATGAATGATAATCAGCAATAAAGAAAAAACAGTTGTTCTCATTTTGCATTTTGAGAAAATTCTTCATAGCCCCAAAATAATTACCCAAATGAAGATTCCCTGTTGGCCTAATTCCACTTACAACCGTTTCCATGAGATTTTATTTAATTTATTGAATGAATATAGTAATTTTGCAAAAGTAAAAAATGTTTATTAATAAACAGGTTTCTTCTTTCGCTTTTATGGTTAGATTATCTATTAACCAATAAACCTAAGAAGAAGTTAAATAAATTTGATTATGGTACTTGTTCGATTTTTATTAATACTATTCATTATTTTTTTTATAATCAGATTACTTACCCGTTTTGTGCTTGGTTCGTACATTAAAAATATGAAACGAAATTTTGAAAATCAGCAAAATCATTCCAATAATAGGAAGGAAGGTGATGTGACAATAAATACCAAGCCTAAAACAGATAAAAAAATTGATAAAGACGAAGGGGATTATATTGATTATGAAGAAATAAAGGAATAGTTGTGATTAAGTTATGAATAGTTTCGTGTCAGGAGATTTACTGAAATAGGTTAACTAATTAAAGCATTGGATGAATACAGAAAAAATTAAAAAGCTTGGTTTTATTGGTTCATTTGCAATTTACATACCAGCAGCAGTTTTAATGTACGTTATGACAAAGTACTTAATTCCTTATTTAAGTCTTGTTTCAGGACAGGAAACGATACTTTTTTGGTTTATTGTTGCTGGCTTAGGAATTTTTACACCCCTGATTATTGCCGGTTTATGGATTTTAAAATCTGAAGGATATAAATTTTCAAAAAACACATGGATTGAACGACTGAGATTTCGAAAAATCACAAAGAGAGACATCATTTTAAGTTTTGTTGGATTAATTTTAGTAGGAGTATTCAGTGGATTAATAATGAAAGGAATGGAATTACTGATTGGCAAGTTTGACCATTCACCGGCATTTATGTCATTTGAGCCCTTGTCAGAGGGTCGGTACTGGTTGCTTTTAGTTTGGTTTCCATATTGGATTTTAAATATACTTGGCGAAGAATTTTTGTGGAGAGGAGTAATGCTTCCAAGACAAGAGGTTGTATTTGGAAAATATACATGGTTAATTCATGGATTTGGCTGGGGTTTGTTTCATATTGCTTTTGGCTGGCAGCTGTTAATCACATTAATACCGTTGATTTTTATTCAATCATACATGGTTCAAAAAACTAAGAATTCGTGGGTTGGAGTAATAATGCATGGTGGATTAAACGGACCAAGTTTTATAGCTATTTGCCTTGGATTAATTTGATCAGGAGTGAAAGAAGAATCAAACTTAGAACAAGCGGTAAAACTTGCAGAGTTTTTTAAGATAAATGAAAACGACTTGCTTGTTTCTTGGCTTTCTGATAAGTCGGTGTATGAGGTAGCGGACGAAGATGTGGCTTTGAAAGCCTCGCAAGTGGCAGAGGAAAAAGTAATACAATAAGATAAATAATAAATAATATGGCAGCACATACCAAATTTGAAGAAATAAAGCACACCAATGAAATAGGACAAGAATATTGGAGTGCAAGGGAATTGTTTGAAGTGTTGGAATATATTAAATGGGATAAATTTCTTAATGTAATTAACAAGGCTAAACAGGCTTGTCAAAACTCAGAACAACAGCCAGACGACCATTTTCCCCGTGTGGAGAAATTGGTTGAAATTGGCTCAGGAGCGAAACGAGATATTGGAGACATTCGCCTCTCAAGGTATGCTTGTTATCTGATTGTTCAAAATGCCGACCCATCTAAAGAAGTAGTTGCCATGGGGCAAACGTATTTTGCTATTCAAACGAGAAAACAGGAAGTACTGGAAGAAAATTTTGGCAAACTCCAATCAGAAGATGAAAAACGTTTGTTCCTTCGCAAAGAAATGGCAGAACATAATAAACATTTGGCTGATGCTGCAAAAAAAGCAGGAGTTATTCAGCCTTGGGAATATGCTGTTTTTCAAAATCACGGTTATATGGGCTTATATAATGGCTTAGGTGCAAAAGAAATTCATACAAAAAAAGGTTTAAAGAAAAGCCAAAACATACTTGACCATATGGGAAGTACTGAATTAGCTGCAAACTTATTCCGTGCTACACAAACGGAAGAAAAACTTAAACGGGAAAATATAAAAGGAAAACAAAAAGCAAATCGAACACACTACGAAGTAGGACAGAAAGTACGGCAAACCATCACAGAATTAGGAGGGACAATGCCTGAAGATTTGCCAACAGAAGAAAGTGTTAAAAGAATTGATACTGAGCATAAGAAATTAAATAAGAAAAATAAATAAAAGCAAGATAGAAAATGAAAATATTACTTGCAGTTCCAGAAACAGGGGAAACGACAAAAATTCAGAAAATTATCGCTTAACAATATCCTGATACGGATAAAATAAAAGTTATCTTATTTGCTAATGCAAAATAAACATCCTAAAAGCCATGCATTTAGCCAAGTCGCACAAACCAACACGTGTCAAAGAGTATGTCTGACCCAACACAGAAGGGTAGCAGAAGATAAAGCATAAAAACACAACACAGGGTATAATCAATAAAGGTTTTATTGTTAGCAAAGGCTTGTTTCTCTCTTTAACTTTTCTTGTAGCTTAACATGAATTCCTTGCTGAACATACGGCTCGTATTCAGGCCTTTTTAGCCTTTTTATAAAACTTGATTATTACGATTTACAACTCACAAATCCCCAGCTTACCATCCTCCACCACTAATAATAAATCCGGTTGCATAATTAACATTCTGGAGTTGAAATGGGATAGCAATATAAGGCTCAAGAATTGCAATTCCAAACAAGTTTATGCGCAACGAAGCTCCTAAACTGTATATTGGAGTATAATAGTTTGGATTGGGATTCCAATAATATCTAATATTGCTTGACTCCAGCCAGGGGAATCTGTCTTTAGTCCAGGCTACCCCAGCATCAAAAAACAATATAATATCTGAATATAAAAACCCCGATTTAATTAAAGAAAATCGTTTAACTCCTGTAAAAGGGAAACGTAATTCAGAATTAAAAACAATAACCTTACTTCCGGCAATATTGTTAACATCTAATTTATTGCTTGTATTTGAATCGTCGGATTTATAAAAAGCATTAAAGTTGTAACCTCTTATTAAGTATTCATTACCCAGATATAAAGGATAAAGGCTATTTGCATTCTTCCCATAACGACCATAATGCATAGCTCTAAAAGCAAGGCTTATGGGTTTGAAGAAAAAATATTTTCGTATATCAAAGGATATATTTGTGATTTCGTAACGATCAAACATTTGCCCAATCTGGAAACGATAACGATAACCCATCATGGGCGATGTAATACCAAAATTAGAGTCATCGCCAACAAAAGCAAAATATACATTCCCAACATTGAATGGATCAGGTACTTTATCAACTTTTTTCTTTTCCTGATAATTGCCATATGCTGTATAGTAGTTTGTGATACTATCAATTCGATAGCTGTACCTCGAATAAGATAATCCTCCTTCGAAACGTAATTTTGTTGAAAGTGGATACTGTGAAAAGAAGGATAGGTTTTCTTCAAAGATTCTTACAAGATCGTAATTTTCAATTAATAAGCTAGAACCATCTGTCAAAGTGTCCAGGCGCAATGAATAGTACATTGCCCTATACGGAAAATGAGAAAACGAACTTCCCCATGTAAAACGGTGTGCAGAATTTATATATGCCAGTTGTCCTCCAAAATCATAAACTTCCCCATTAATATTTAGCATGGTATAAATCTGATGATGTTTTAGCATGTCGCTAAAAAGCATGCTGACACCTCCGGATGCAAAGGTTCCGTAAGTACTTTGCGCAACACCAAATCCATTTGAACCAATGTATTCTAATTCAAAACGCGGATCATATTCCTGAACTCTAAATGAATCTTCCGGAAATGTTTTTACAAAATCAAGGTTATGATCTACAATATTAATGATCCTGTTTTTACCCGGAGCTAAAGATTCTGCATCCAAATTTATTTCGTTTGGATTTACAGGAATTTGTAAAAAATCTTTGGGTGATGCTTTGTATATTTCATATTTATCATTTCTATAAATCGTGTATGCCACATCACCAGTTTCTCTGGATACACTATAAGCAGGGGCAAGGTCGGTAATGCCGCTAATACCTGTTGCAAATTTTGTAAGTTTAAATACTTCGCCTGTATTTAAATGATATCGGTATAAGTTTCTAAATCCATCAGCATTTGAAAGAAAATAAAGAGATGAGTCACTTGGCGAATATTGGGGACTAAAAATATTTGCACCCAGAAATAAATCGTATACGATTATTTGCTTTGTTGCTTTTTTCAGAACACAAAGTCTATAAGTTCCATAAACTTGTTTTTTGATATCGGAATCAGGTCCGCGATCGGAGATAAAAGCAATCTCACTGCCATCTGCAGACCATGAGGGTTGTAAATCTGAATATAAATCATTGGTTAATTGTTCAACTTCTCCACTTTCGAGATCATAAAGATATAAATCGCTTTTCCCACGCACAAGTCCGTTAAATAATATAGTTTTACCATCGGGTGACCATTCAGGATTAATTAATGCATCAATTCCTTCAACCTCAATTTCACGGGTTGATTGCACTTTGTTACTTTGAAACGTAGCTATTAAAAATTTATTTGTCCCTTTTGTAAATGTGGTCATGATGTATTGGTTTCCATCAGGCGACCAGGAGCCGGCATCTTCGATGTAATTAAAGTCATCAATATGTGATTTTCTTAACGAGGATGTAAGCTTTGATATTACTTTGTTTGTTTTTGTATCAGCAAGTAATAAATCTACATTTATAACATCTTTATTGGATAGAAAAGTTATGTATTTTCCATCGGGGCTTAATACCGGTGATAGATTTATTTCTCCTCCGCTTTTGGCATTAAACATTACTTTGCCAACAGGTGAAATGGTATCTGTAAGATATTCCTTATACTCATTCAGTATTGAATTCTTCCAAAGAACCGACAAACTATCAGAATCAACTTTAAGGAGTTTTTTAAATGCATAATCATATCCTCCACGCAATGAAAGATAGAAAAGAGGTTGAAGTATGTTATCTCCCCATACCCCGGTTACGTAAGACCAAAATGCATGACCGTACCGGTAAGGGAAATATTCTCCGGGTTTACGAGTCATGTCTTTAATCGTCGGAATATCATCGTTAATAACCGCATCTCTCATCCACATTGAGGTTCTGTTGTCGGATGAGCCTATGGATAAAAATTCGGCCATTCCTTCTATCATCCACAATGGAGTATTCATTAATGATTGAAATGATAAGCTGTCGTTTTCACGAACAAGGTTATATTGGAAAACATGCACCATTTCGTGGCCCAAAACATGATCGGTTTCTTTATTTGAAACCATTACCGGAATTACAACACGGCTTCTTAAACCTTCGGTTACACCACCGGTTCCTACACCAATTATTCCTGAGATAACCGTAGTTTGTTTAAAGTCGGTAGTATTGTTATATAATATAATCGGACTATTTTCCAACGAATCTCCAAACATGGCAAAATGCCTCAAATACCAGCGCTCGGATTGCTGACCAAGGTTGAATAATACAGTATCGTTTTTTAAGTAATTATGGATTTCGAAATGCGGAGTATTAAAGACCTCGAAGTCAAAACGATCATACATTACTTTGTTTTGACCAAACTGTGAGTAACTTTCAACTGAAACAAAGGAAAATAAAAAAGTTATAATTAGAATTCTTCTCATGATGTAATGAATAAAAAAGAAAAATAAAAATGACTTTCAATTATTGGGCAAAAGATACAATGTTTTTGGGAATTTTCATTGTTTTGGTTTAGGAATGCTGAAAGAAAAAGTGCTGCCTTTTCCATAATCGCTTTCGACCCAAATTCTTCCGCCCCATTTAGTTACAAATTCTTTACAAATAATTAAACCAAGCCCTGTTCCTCTTTCTTCTTTAGTTCCTTTCTGAGAAAAATTTATGTCGGGTGAAAATATTTTAGATAGATTTTCTTCTGAAATGCCTATTCCCGAATCAATAATATTTATTATATACTGAAGTTTTTCTTCAATAACATCAATAAGTATTTCGCTATTTTTAAACGAGAATTTTATTGCGTTACTAATTAAATTACGTAATACGGTTTTTAACATATTCTCATCTGCAACGATAATAAAAGAGTTATCCAAATTTTTTTTGATACTAATGCTTTTTGCAGCTGATGAATATTCTAAACTTGAAATTATAAAATCAAAAGTTTTGGAAATATCCACTTTTTCGGGTGTATAAGTAATTCTTCCTGATTCTGCTTTTGACCAATCGAGTAAGTTTTGTAAAAGATTAAATCCTTTGTTAGACGAGCTATTTATGGCTTGTACATATTTTTCAATTTTTTCTTTTGATAAACTTTCGAATTGGGTTAAAATCAAATCGGAATATCCAATTAAAGTATTAAAAGGATCTCTTAAATCATGTGCAATGATTGATAAGAATTTGTCTTTAGACTCGATAATTTCTTCTAACTGTTTTTTGCTTTCCTTTAATTCTTTATCAGCTTTCTTTCTATCGGTAATATCTCTTGCAATTCCCAAAGAGCCAACAATTTGACCATCCTCATCAAAAATAGGGTTTGCAGAACATTCTAAATAAACAAGTTTTCCATTGGGGGTTATAAATCCATGTTCGAAAACAGAGTTCTTGCCGTTTAATCTTTCTTCGTGGAGTCTTTTAGCTAATTTTTTATCTTCAGGAAGCATTAAATGATCGTAATGGTTTTTTTCAATTTCTTCGACTGATGTTTCAAAAATTTGTTCTATTGCTTTGTTATGAAATTTAATTTTACGATCTAGAGTAACAGAATAAATAATATCAGTCGCTTTTTCTGTAATATAGCGATAAATCGTTTCGTCCAACATTATTATGTCCTCCGGTTTTGCCTCAATAAATACCTAATAATTAACTCCTCTAATTTTGTAAGTTATAAAAAATTCAGCACATTACGACTAGGAAATTAGATAAACTTTAAAATAAAGAGTCTTCTGATTTCTCGTATTCAACATCAATCAAGACATTTGATTTTTTTGAAGCGATTACTGCCAGCTGGTCGCATCGTTCATTTTCAGGGATATTAGCATGCCCCTTTACCCAGTGAAATTTTACCTGGTGTTTTCGGTATGCTTTTAAAAATCGAATCCAAAGGTCGGGATTTTTCTTTTTTTTAAATTGAACTTTCTCCCAGTTAAAGACCCATCCTTTTTCTACGGCATCTGCAACATACTTTGAGTCAGTGTAAATTTCAACATCACTATTTTCGAATTTAAGTTGTTCCAGGGCAACAATCACAGCTAATAATTCCATTCTGTTATTCGTTGTCTTTCTAAAGCCTTCGGAAAGTTCTTTTCTGTGTTGTCCGGATTTCATTACAATACCATACCCTCCGGGGCCCGGATTCCCTCTTGCAGCGCCATCTGTATAAACAACTATTTTCGACATATCTTTTATTGAACTATAAATATAAAAAAGGGATACATATTATTGCATCCCTTCAAATATAAAGATTAAATCGCTTATTTAATAATTGTCATTTCATCGATAAGTCGTTTTGCACCGGCAAACTTTTCAATTATAAATAAAGTATACCGTACATCTACATTTATACATCTCTGTAATTCAGGCTCAAAGAAAATATCACCACTCATTGATTCCCAATTTCCATCAAAAGCAGTACCTATTAATTCTCCTTTACTATTAATTACCGGACTCCCTGAGTTTCCTCCGGTTATATCGTTGGTAGTAATAAATGCAATTGGCATTTCACCATTTTTTAAAGCATATTGTCCGTAATCTTTATTGTTGTATAGTTCTTTAAGTTTTTCAGGTACAACAAATTCCCAATTATCCGGATCTTCCTTTTCCATTACACCTTTTAGTGTTGTAATATAATCGTAATGAACAGCATCCATAGGATCGTAATCCAGAACTTCGCCATAAGTCATTCGCATGGTAAAATTAGCATCCGGATACATTGCTTTTCCCTCGTTCATCTCTAATATTCCGGCAATATATAACCTATTACCTTTATCAAAATCACTATTTATTTCGTTTAACTTTTCTTTAAGCTCATCATTTTTGGCATTTATTGAAAGTGATGCATTAAAAGCCATATCGTTTTTAAGAATATCTAATGTTGGGTTTCCTAAAAAATCGAAAAGTTTCTCTTGGCTTGCGAAAATTGAAGATTCAAACATTTTATCCACGTAGTTGCTGTAATTACCTTCAATTTTATTATAAATATCGGGATAATATGAAGAATTAACATTTTCTGCAAAAATCTTTAACATTACCGGAGCAATTTTCTGATCAGTTGGTGCATTAAAATTCTTATAAAACTTTTCTGCTTTTTCTTTTAATTCAGTAATAGTGCTTTCAAGATTATCCTTGTTTTCCGAATTTAGTACATTATACAGGTCAAGCGCATCGTATGCAATGTCAACTATTTCAATTGATCGCAACATTGTTTCATAAATATATTGATTAGCATGTGTAAGTTCTTTTCTTTCTTTAACAGCTTTTTGGATTAAAGGAAGTGCTTCAACGTATTGTGTTTTTCTTTCTGGTTTCTCATTTAACCATGCAGAAAACTGATCTTCATTAGCTTTCTTTTTATCAATTACCTTAAGTTGTTTAAGCGCTTTGTTCATGCCAATGGAGTTTTTCCAATAGTTAGCTGATCCTGCATATTTCGAAGAGTATTTAATACGAACAGCATCATCGGCAAGCATATCTTCTAACAACATTTCCTGGCGAATACCTCGAACATAAATGCGGTTAGTGTTATTAATCTTAATCAATTCTTCTACCTCATACGAAGTCATATATCGGTCGGTGCCTCCCGGGTAACCTAAGATCATTGCAAAATCATTTTGCTCAATACCTTTAATTGAAACAGGCAAATGATGCTTTGGGTTATAAGGAACGTTATCTTCTGAATAGTCTGCAGGCATATTGTCTTTGTTTGCATATATTCTGAAAATTGAAAAATCACCAGTATGTCGGGGCCACATCCAGTTATCTGTATCGGCACCAAATTTACCTATTGAAGAAGGAGGTGCTCCTACCATTCTAACGTCAGTATATTTTTCATAAACTAAAAGATAGTATTTATTATCTCCATAGAAATCCTGAACTCTTGCACTATAATGTGTTCCTTCAGTTGCTTGATCAGCAATTGTTTTGCCTTCTTTTTTAGCAGCTTCTTGTCTGTCTGATTCAGTCATGTCATCAGATAAAACAGAATTGATTTTTTCAGTTACATCTTCAATGCGAACAAGAAAAGTTACAGAAAGGCCTGGTGTAGGGATTTCTTCTTGCATCGACATGGCCCAGAAACCATCTTTTAAATAATCTTGCTCTGGTGTACTATGCTGTTGAATTGCACCGTAACCACAATGATGATTGGTGAGCACGAGTCCTTTATCAGAAATTACTTCTCCTGTACAACCACGTCCAAAAATAACAATGGCATCTTTCATGCTGGTTTTGTTAATGCTGTATATTTCTTCAGCAGATAATTCGCAACCCATTTGTTGCATTTTTTCAATATTTAATTGCTGAATAAGTGGCAATAACCACATCCCTTCATCTGCTTTTGCATATATATTTAAAAGCAAAACAATACTAAAAAGTGTAAATAGTTTTCTCATGTTTTATAGATTTAGATTATATAAATTCCCCGTTAAATTTCTAATTCTTTTAGATAGCATATTTACGATTAAGTTTAATTTAAATCAAAAATTTAGTGAATTTTAGCATACCTTTGTTCAGGATTTTTTTACAATATATTTACGATAGATCAACTAATTATGACTGAAAATAAAACGGATATTCTTTCTTTAAATCTCAGCGAAATTAAGAGCTTTTTAGCTAAAAAAGGAGAAAAGGAATTTCGGGCAAAGCAAATTTACGAATGGTTATGGAAAAAACCGGTAAGTAGTTTTGAACAAATGACTAATTTATCAAAAGAATTAAGAACATTACTTAAAGATAATTTTATTATTCAGTCGGTAAAAGTTGAGGAATTACAAATTAGTAAAGACAAAACCATAAAAGTAGCATTCAGCCTTATTGACGGTATGCTGATTGAGGGAGTTTTAATACCTTCTGAGAATAGATCAACTGCCTGTATCTCATCGCAAGTAGGATGTAATTTAGGATGTGAGTTTTGTGCAACAGGGAAATTAGGATTAAAGAGAAATTTAAGTGTTGGTGAAATTTATCATCAGGTAGTTACATTAATGAACCTTGCTGATGAAAAATACAAACTTTCATTAACAAATATTGTGTTAATGGGAATGGGAGAACCTTTATTGAATTACGACAATGTTTTGAAAGCATTGGAAATGATTTCTTCGAATAAGGGACTGGGGATGTCGCCACAGCGAGTTACCCTTTCAACAGTCGGTTTGCCCCGAATGATTAAAAAATTAGCGGATGATAAGGTCAAATTTAATCTGGCTGTTTCGTTGCATTCGGCAAACGATAAAAAAAGAAGTGAATTCATGCCTGTTAACAAGCGAAACTCGCTCGCAGAATTAAGCGAAGCACTCGTTTATTTTAATGAGAAAACAGGGCAACGAATAACTTTTGAGTATTTATTAATGGAGGGTTTAAATGATTCGTTAAAAGATGCTAAAGAGTTTGCAGAGTATTGTAAAAGCTTTCCTGTAAAAATAAATATTATCGAGTATAACTCTACCAACGATAGTCGATTTAAAAGATCTTCAAATACCGCATTTGATGAGTTTGTGACTTTCTTAAAAGGCAGAAACCTCGTAGTAAATATTAGACGCAGTCGCGGAATGGATATTGATGCCGCCTGTGGGCAATTGGCAGGAAAGAAAAAAACAAATTAAAGCTTGTCATTCCCGCGAAGGCGGGATTCTTATTATTTGTAATATTTATGATAGATCCCCAATCAACCTGCCTGCCGCCCATTCTCGTCAGGCTAAGAAAATGTATATTTAAATATCAATTATTTAATGTTTATAATAACTACTTTTAGTACTCAAAAGAAGCATCAATAAACTTATTTACATNNCGCCGTTTTGTCGGGCCTTCGCTCAATATTTAGCATTTAATTTTTTCCTTAACTTGACGGCTATGGCCTGCCGCCAGGCAGGGTTGGGGATGACAAGTACCATTATATTAATAATTCCCATTAAATTATTTAAAATCCAAACTTAACTGTTCATCCAAAAGTCTGAATGACATGCGATGATATGGAGTTGTTCCAAATTCTTTTATGGCTTGTCGGTGTTTCTTAGTAGGATATCCTTTATTTTGTTTCCAGTTGTATTGTGGATAGGTTTGATGTAATTCATTCATCAAATCATCACGATAAGTTTTTGCGAGAATAGACGCCGCAGCTATTGAATAATATTTAGAATCTCCTTTTACAATACATTGGTGCGGAATGTTTTTATACTTGATGAATTTATTTCCATCAACAATAATGTGTTCGGGTATAATTTTAAGGGAATCGAGTGCTTTGTGCATGGCCATAATGGAGGCTTTCAAAATGTTTGATTCATCAATTCCTTTATTATCAACAATCCCAATAGCAAATGCCAGGGCTGATTGTTCTATCTCGGTTCGAAGGATATATCTGTTTTTTTCGTTTATTTGTTTAGAATCGTTAAGTATGGGATGCGTAAAATCGGGGGGTAAAATTACAGCTGCAGCTACTACAGGACCCGCAAGACAACCACGGCCTGCCTCATCACAACCTGCTTCCAGCGTATCTTTTGTGAAATAACTTAAAAGAATATCCTGATTAATCATTTAATACTTTTTCTATTGATTCCCAGAGCTTATTTGCTGTTTTGTCCCAACTGAATTTTTGTTTTTGGAGTCTTCCTTTTTCAATAAATTCATTTCGAAGATTTGAATCACTATATATTTTAATCATCGCATCTGCAATGGATTGCACAGAAAAAGGATCGGCAAATAAAGCAGCATCACCAGCCACTTCGGGCATTGATGTTACATTTGATGTAATCACAGCAGTATCGCAATTCATCGCTTCGATGATAGGGATACCGAATCCTTCAAAATAAGGAACAAAAGTCAATGCAAGTGCTGAACCATAAAGATTTTTGAGCTCTTTAGGATTCATTCTTCCTGTGAAAATTACATCTTTTTTAAAACTCATGTTGCTGTAAACGGTGTGAATGTTTTTTGTTTTAAACATTTTTTCGCCAACAATAACCAGCTTTATTTTATTTGTTGTTTTGCTTTTAAAAAGATCAAAAGCTAAAAGCAGATTTGCAACATTTTTACGAGGGCTTAATGCGCCTACAAAGATGAAAAAATCTTCGCCTGAAGTATATTCCTTTTTTGTTCTTAATATCTTATCTGTGTCAGATGGCTTATAAATTTCGTTTGAACCATTATATACCACATCGATATGATCTGATTTAATTGAAAACTGTTTTGTGATATCCTGTTTTGAAAATTCAGAAACAGTAACAATTCTTGTGGCTTTTTTCGCAAACTTTGGAAAGAAATAGTGATAATACTTTCTTACAATAAGAGGAAAATCCTTTGGATTGTGCATAAAGCTGATATCATGAATAACTGCAATCGAATTAACATTGGTCTTTAACGATAAAATTCCATCTGGCGAAATGAAAAGATCTGCATGTATTTGTTTTAAAACTTTAGGGATAGCTCTTTCGAACCAGTAATAAAACAAAAAAGGATGACGTGCCTGTGGCCCAACTACGATGGGAACAATATTTTCCGAAAAAATAAATTCCTGATCATAGGGTCGGTCAAAAATAAAATAAAATGTATGCTCAGGATGGTTCTTTGTTATCCTTTTCAATGTTTCGAAAGTAAACCAACCAATTCCTTCTAATTTATTTTTTAGTAAAATCCTTGTATTTACAGCAATATTCAAATGAGAATAGTTTTAATGGATTATCATATCTTTGTAACAAAGATGCTAAAAAATTGAAGAACTTAATAAAATACCTGCTCCAAAAAACATTGGGACTACAGAACTATCTGTTTTTGTTTGCCCGATTTGTAATTTTAAAATTACCATACGATAAAAACGAAAAAGATTTTTTAACGTTTATTGATTTAATTGATGATGGTGGTCATGTATTGGATATTGGCGCAAATATTGGTGTCATGACATATTATTTTGCAAAAAAGCTACCCCAATCGGCAGTGCATTCTTTTGAGCCGGTGCCAGATAATTTAAAAGTTCTGTTAAGGGTAAGATCTAAATTTGGACTATTTAATGTAAAGATTCATCCATATGCACTTGGTGACAAAGCTGGAAAAGTTACTATGATCATGCCTGAATTTAATAAAGTCTATTTGCATGGATTAAGTCATATACAGCAAGAGGGAAATGAAATGAAAGGAACTATATATGATGTTGACCTTAAAAGTTTAGACGAACTGGCAGATTTTGAAAGGGTTGAAACAAGGGCTGTTAAAATTGATGTTGAAGGGTATGAATTGAATGTGTTAGAAGGAGCAAGGAGATTGATATCTAAAAATCGGCCGCTTATTTATTGTGAGCTTTGGGAAAATGAAAATCGAAAAAAGAGCCTTGAGTTAATTAGTAAATTAGATTATAAAATATTCATAAATCAGAAAAAAAACCTAAAAGAGTATGTGGGACAAAAAGGATATCAGAATTTTTTCTTTATTCCTGCAGAGCGTTGTGATAATCTGAAACTTTAGTAACTTTAATTTCTAATTCAAAAAACCTTGAAAAGAAAGTTTTTCACCAATCTTTCGCTGTTGTTGTTGCTTAATTTATTAATTAAGCCTTTCTGGATTTTTGGAGTCGATCGTACTATTCAGAACATCGTTGGTGCCGAAGAGTATGGATTATACTTCTCTCTTTTCAATTTTTCATTATTGCTGAATATGCTGCTCGATTTGGGAATTACCAATTATAACAATCGAAATATAGCTCAGAACCAGCAACTCCTTAGCAAATCATTATCGAATATTATTGGCTTAAAATTGATTCTTGCTTTTTTATATGCTGTGTTTACAGTTCTTGCAGGTTTATTAATTGGGTATGATACACGGCAGTTTTATTTGTTGCTTTTTTTAATACTGAATCAATTTATTGCCTCATTCATTTTATATCTCCGGTCAAATTTAAGTGGATTACACTACTTTAAAACAGATAGTTTTATATCTGTTCTTGATCGGGCATTAATGATTGTAATTTGCGGAATTCTTTTGTGGGGCGGAATAACAAATACTCAATTTAAAATAGAGTGGATCGTTTATGCACAAACATTAGCTTATGTATTAACCCTGATTGTAACCTTGTTTATTGTTTACGGGAATGCAGAATTAATAAAATTAAACTTCGATAAAAAGTATTTTATTGCCACACTCAGGAAAAGTTATCCCTTTGCTTTACTGGCCCTTTTTATGATTTTTTATTACAGGATCGATTCTGTAATGTTGGAACGAATGTTACCCGATGGAAAAGAGCAGGCAGGAATTTATGCACAAGGATTCAGAATTCTGGATGCAGCCGCAATGTTTGCATTTTTATTTGCTGTTTTGCTTTTACCTATTTTTTCACGAATGATAAAGAAAAAAGAATCGGTTAATTCATTAACTTTCTTTTCATTTCTTCTGCTAATTGTACCTGTACTTGGGGTAACTTTTGCTTCTTTCTTTTATAGAGTTGAGATAATGGAATTACTTTACCACCGTCATATTACAGAATCTTCGTCGGTATTTGGAATACTTATGTTATGCTTTGTGGGAATTTCAACAAGCTATATTTTTGGGACTTTGCTTACAGCAGGGGGAAATCTTAAGGAACTTAATACTTTGGCAGCAGGAGGTGTTGTGGTTAATATTATACTTAACCTGATTTTAATTCCAAAATATTATGCATTGGGTTCAGCTATTGCCAGTTTGGTAACCCAGTCTCTTACAGCCTTAGCCCAGATTATAATTGCTAAAAGAATTTTTAAATTTAAGGTCAGTCTTAAAAGAATTGCAGCTCTTATTTTATTTTCTATCCTAATTTTTTTAGTAGCAAGATTTTCTCTTTGGATCGAAATAAATTGGTTATATAAGGTTGCCGGAATACTTGCTCTTTCCTTAATTTTTGCTTTAGTTTTCAGGCTAATTAACCTAAAAGTTTTGTACGATCTGATTAAGAATAGGGATTAAATAAAACGAATAATTAAAAAAAATCTTTGTCATTGGAAGTGAAGAATGAAAGAAGCAATCCTTTAGATTTCTGTTTGGAAGGATTGCTTCTTTCTTATTGCAATTACATTTTTGAACTATAGTTCACCCCTGTTCTTGTTTGTTGTAAAATTCATCAGGCAAGAATGCCTGATGTACTGTTATTTAAACTTTTTAAGTATTGTTTTAATCTCTTTAAGTTTTTCGTCTAATATTTTTTTGTTATCGGCTTCTGCTAATAAGCGCAAATAGGGTTCTGTATTTGAAGGCCGAACATTAAACCACCAGTCTTTAAACTCTATGCGATAACCATCAAAATCGAGAATTTCCATGGGTTCTTCTTCTGCAACAAAGTAATCTTTTAGAGCTTCCATGGCTTCAAGTTTTTGTTCAATTTTAAAATTGATTTCGCCTGAATTTGCATACTTACTAATCCCTGAAATTATTTCCGACATCGTTTTGCCTTCATTTTTGAATTTTGAAAGTAAGTTTAAAACGATTAAAGAGGCTAAAATACCCGAATCGGAATAAAAGAAATCTCTGAAATAATAATGTCCGGCTAACTCTCCGCCATAAATACCATTTATCTCTCGTAATTTGGGAGTAGCAAAAGCTCGTCCAACTCTCCATGTATGCATTTTACCACCAAGTTTCTCAACGTATTCTTTTACCGCTTTTGATGTACGAATGTCTTCTAAAACAGCAAGCTCCTGTCCGCCCTGCCCGTCCGGCAGGCGGGCGGCAGGCAGGTTTTCTTTTTCAAGAAAGTAGTGAGCCATAAACCCAATGATTAAATCGGGAGAAATAAATTGTCCTTTTTCATCTACAAACATAACCCGATCGGCATCTCCGTCGAAAATAACACCTATATCACATTTTTCTTCTAAAACTGTTCTTTTTAGATCAGCAACATTTTCTTCAATTAATGGATTTGGTTCATGATTTGGGAAACTGCCATCCAAATCATCAAATAAATAGATAGGTTTTTTACCTAATAGTTTTTTTATTAAAAACCCAGCCATACCATTAGAACAATCAACAGCTATTTTCAAATCAGAATAATCCTGAGCATAGGTTCTTAAAAACTCAACATATTCGTCTTTTACTTTGTAATCGACAATTTTACCTTTTTTGTTGGCAATCACTAGTTCACGTGTTTGCATCATTTCTAAAAGCTTATCTAAACCTGTGTCGAAACCAACAGGTAAAGCATTCGATCTTGAAATTTTCATCCCATTATACTCACGAGAATTATGTGATGCTGTAATTTGAACCGATGCAGCGAATTTATGTTTAGCGGTAATATAATATACCATAGGTGTCGTTGAAATGCCTATGTTATATACGTTTGCACCACTATCAATTATCCCCTGAGCAAGGTATTCAAATATCTCATCTGATGAAATACGAACATCTCGGCCCACTAGAATATTGTCGGCTTGTAATAGTTCTGGAAGAAAATACCCGATTTTATATGCATCATCTTTGTTAAAATCCTCGTTGTAAATACCTCTAATGTCGTATGCTTTGAAAGCTTTCATGTTAAAAATTTAAAATTTAGAACTCATAATGTAAGATAGAAAGAAGTCAGATTTTAGCTGACTTCTTTAAGATTTTTGATATTGCAAAAATGTGATTTTTTTTTATTTTGTTAAAATTTTTACGGGTTCAATTCCTAAAGTTGTTCCTTCCTGTATTGCTTTTAACACAGCTCCTCCTCCAGTAAATATATAATACTTAGGACTATCGAGAGCAACAATATATAATCCGGGAAGCAATCTTTTTAATTCCTGCATGGTATCACCACCACCATATAATTTTACTGCCTCCACGTTTTCATCAATTAACTCATCAAGGGCAATGGTTCCTTCGCTGAAATTAGGAGTGAAACCCATTACCGCATTCACGAAAACGGTTCGTGCTGATGAAAATATTTTATGAATTTTTTCTTCGTAAAAAGATTCTTTGGCAACATCAAGCACATAATTAAGTTTAGTTCCCGGTTTTAAATCGTGGATATTATGCACCCTGTTTTTACCTTCGAATTTCCCTTCCAACGTATCCGACTCAACAATAAAAGGCAGTTCAATTAATTTGCCCGGGAATTGTTTGCTAAATTCAACAAACTTTTTGGCGGGAATCAAATCTTCATCGGTGATTCCTTTAATTTCAATTCCATATTTTGCATATAAATAGGCATTGTAAATTACTCCACCAAGCACAAGGTAATCCGCTTTTTTAATCAAGGCATAAAGCGATTCAATTTTTGTATCGAACTTTGAACCTGCAACTACAGCTATGAATGGAGATTGAGGTGTATATATTCTTTCGAGATTTTCAATTTCTTTTTGCATCAAAAATCCAGCATATGAAGGCAAATACTTATTAACACCAACCGTTGATGCATGAGGTTGCCAGGATCCAAATGCATCGTTAACAAAGATATCTGCTAAACCAGCCAACTGATTTGCAAATCGATCCATAACTGCTCCTTTTGCTTCTTCGCCCTGGAACCAACGAGTGTTTGGTAAATAAATCCCGTCAATCTTACCTTCTTTTAACTCACGAATTAGGTGATTAATAGAAGTTTCGATTCCGAGATAACCTTTATTGTCTTGTTCATAAAATTCAGGAATCTTCATGTTTATATGAAGTTTATTCCTTAAATATTCAACGATTGGCTCAACTGAAGTATCCTTGCTGATTTTGATTTCACCCGTTTTTTTATCTTTTGGTCGACCCACATGCGACATTAAAATGATTTTGCCACCCCGGGCATTTATATGATAAAGGGTTCCAATAGTTGCATCAATACGATAAGGGTCGTGAATTATTCCTTTTTTAACCACATTGTGATCTACACGGACCAAAACTACTTTTCCGTTCAAATCGGCGTCCTGAATTAATGGAATATTATATTTCGCGAGCATAATTACCTCCTGTTTTTTAATTTGAATATTAGTATATGAAAGGGAACACAATTTACTCCAAATTTGTTTTTGAAGCAATTAAAAGCGATAAAGTAATTTTTAGGTATAAATGAAAAATACTTCATGAATTTTCATAAAGCTAAATATAAAACGTTTGTGATAACATTTTTAAATATCCTCAGTTATCGCTTTTAGGCCCGGCAATTCTTTTCCTTCAACATATTCCAGTAACGCTCCCCCTGCAGTTGAAATATAACTTATCTTATATGCCAGACTATATTTGTTAACGGCAGCAATTGAATCGCCACCACCAATTAAGGAAAAAGCTCCTTTATCGGTTGCACGAGCAACAGCCATGGCAATTTTTAGTGTACCCATAGAATAGTTCGACATTTCAAATACCCCAATAGGTCCGTTCCAAAGAATTGTTGCTGAGTTTTCAATTACTTCTGTAAATTGGTTTGCCGATTTTATTCCAATGTCTAAACCCATCCATCCGTCTTTTATATCATTAATTTCGCAGTGTTCAATGTTTGCTTCATTTTTAAATTCATCAGCAATAATACAGTCGGTAGGTAAATAGAGATTTACCCCATTCGCTTTTGCTTTTGCCATAATTTGCCTGGCTACATCAATAAAATCATCTTCAACTAAGGAGTTACCAATTTTCCCTCCATTTGCTTTTGCAAAAGTGTATGCAATTCCTCCCCCAATAATAAGGTTATCCACTTTTTCAATTAAGGCTTCAATAATTTGTATTTTAGTTGAGACCTTTGAACCTCCAAGTATTGCAGTAAATGGTTTTTTGGCTTGCTTCACAACCTTATCGATATTATTCACTTCGTTTTCAACCAGGTAGCCAAACATTTTGTCGTTTGGGAAATGTTTGGCAATAGTATAGGTTGAAGCATGAGCTCTGTGGGCTGTGCCAAACGCATTAAAAACATAAGCATCGCCAAGTTCTGCAAGTTGTCTGGCAAATTTCTCGTCGGCATCGGTTTCTTCTTTATGAAATCGAAGATTTTCAAGCAAAAGGCATTCTCCAGATTTTAAAATGGTTGCTGCAATTATCGCTTCTTCGCCAATGCAGTTGGCTGCAAATTTTACTTTTTTATCAAGGGCTTTCGATAAATAAGGAAGAATGTGTTTTAACGAAAGATTTTCATCGAATTTACCTTTTGGTCTGCCTAAATGTGTTAAGAATATCACAGAACCACCTTCAGATAAAATTTTTCTTACAGTAGGCAATGCAGTAATAATTCTAGTTGCATCTGTAATTTCATGATTTTCATTCAAGGGAACATTGAAATCTACCCGCATTAAAACCTTTTTACCTTCAAAGTTATATCTGTCAATGGTTAGGTTTTGTTTTATAGCTTTTATACTTGGAAGTTCTTTGCCTTCAAGATATTCAAGTAAAGCACCACCTGCAGTTGAGATATAACTGATTTTATGAGCCAGACTATATTTATTTACTGCAGCAATTGAATCGCCACCTCCGATTAATGAAAAGGCTCCTTTGTCAGTAGCGCGGGCAACCGACATGGCTACTTTAAGCGTTCCCATAGCATAACTTGGCATTTCAAAAACACCAATTGGACCATTCCAAAGAATTTTTTTAGAATTTTCAATAACCTCTGCAAAACGATTCGCTGATTTTATTCCAATATCTAATCCCATCCAGCCCTCAGGTATTTCATTTATATCGCAATGATCAATTTGTGCATCGTTTTTAAACTCATCGGCAACAATACAATCTGTTGGCAGGTATAATTTAACTTTATTCTTTTCTGCTTTCTTAACAATATGTCTGGCGAAATCTAAAAAATCATCTTCAACCAAAGAGTTACCTATTTTACCCCCTAGTGCTTTTGCAAACGTGTATGCAATCCCTCCGGCTATAATCAGGTTGTCGACTTTTTCTATCAATGCTTCAATAATGTGAATTTTGCTTGAAACTTTTGATCCTCCAAGAATAGCAGTAAAAGGATGTAATGGCTGGTGTAAAATTTTGTCTATGTTTTTTATTTCATTTTCTACCAAATAACCAAACATTGCGTTTTTGGGAAATAATTTAGCCAGGCTATATGTTGAAGCATGAGCTCTGTGGGCTGTGCCAAAAGCATCGTTAACATAGACATCTCCAAGCTTTGCCAGTTTTTTAGCAAATTCTTCGTTCGCTTCGGTTTCTTCTTTATAAAAGCGAAGGTTTTCAAGTAATAAAACATCTCCCGGCTTAAGATTATTAGCCAGGTTTTCAGCTTCTTCTCCTATACAATCATCAGCAAACTTAACCTTACGATCTAGAACTTTACTTAAATAAGGAAGTAAAATCTTAAGCGACATTTTTTCGTTAACCTGACCTTTTGGTCTTCCTAAATGTGTTAATAATATAACTGATCCTCCCTCTGCAAATATTTTTTGAATGGTTGGAACAGCAGTTATAATTCTTGTATTATCAGTAATTTCAAGATTCTCATTTAGGGGTACATTAAAGTCAACACGCATTAATACTCGTTTCCCTGTAAAGTTATAGTTGTCGATAGAATACATATAAGGTTCTTTTGTGTGATGTGTTAAAGATAGAAATATATTTTTTATTACACTTTCGCAATTATAGAAAAACTTTACATGTACATCAGTTGCATTTCTGCTTTATTTTAATCCGGAAACCCAATTTCTTTTTGCTAGATTTTTATAAATCCTAATTAAAAATTGATTGCAGTTTATATCCGGTTTATTCTTATTTTTGCTAATTATCAAGTAGAAAAAATTGAATATATGCAGTTTAAAGAGGTTGTAGGTCATAAAAAGATAAAAGAAAAATTAATCAATACTATTAAGGAAAACAGGGTTAGTCATGCTCAGCTTTTTTTAGGTTCTGAAGGATCAGGGAATTTAGCACTGGCAATTGCATATGCTCAATATGTTTCATGCGAAAATAAACAGGAAAATGATTCTTGTGGCGTTTGTCCATCCTGTATAAAATTTCAGAAATTGGTTCATCCTGATTTGCATTTTGTTTATCCGGTGTCAACCTCAAAAGATATAAAGAAAGATCCTGTTAGTGATGATTATATTACGCAATGGCGCGAGGCAATTATCGAAAATCCTTATTTAAATCAAAATAAATGGTACGAATTAATTGATGTTGAAAATAAACAGGGAATAATTAGTAAAAATGAAAGTTATGAGATTCTCAGGAAACTAAATTTAAAAACCTTTGAATCGGAATATAAAATAATGATTATATGGTTACCTGAGAAAATGAATGCTTTTGCAGCGAACAAATTATTAAAGCTTATTGAAGAACCTCCTGCAAAAACCTTATTCCTGTTAGTGTCAGAAAATTCAGAGCAAATTATATCAACCATCCTTTCCAGGACACAATTATTTAAAATCCCTAAAATTGATACTGAAAGCATGATGAGTGCATTGTGCGATAGATTTGGCTTGTCTCCTGAAAAAGCAGGAGACCTGGCACATCTTGCAAATGGAAATTATTTTGAAGCACAAAATCTAATCAACTCAGCCGAAGAAGATAATTATAATTTTGAACAGTTTACTCAGTTTATGCGTTTATCGTTTCAACGAAAAGTAATTGATTTAATTGACTGGGTAGATGAAATATCACGAATAGGAAGGGAAAAGCAAAAAAACTTTTTATCCTATTCTCTAAGGCTTGTTCGTGAAAACTTTATGCTAAACATTGAAAACCGAAACCTGGTATATCTCACTAAAAAGGAGTTAGAGTTTTCTGAAAAGTTTTCACAATTTATTAATCAGGGAAATGTATATGGTATTTATGAAGCACTAAATAAAGCTCATTCAGATATTGAAATGAATGCCTACAATAAAATTGTATTTTTAGATTTAGCTTTAAAGATTATAAAATTGATAAAAAATTAATTTTCATTACTTTTGCTAATTGAAATATCTTTGTTCTTAGAGGTATTATTATGTGAGAAAGATTTTGTAGCGTATAACATATAAGTTATGGATAATATTGAAAACGAAAAATCAGGGAATCAACCTGAACCAAATATATCTTCTTGTAATTGTATTAAACCTGAGTGTTGTGGCAAACTGCAAACATTCGATTGGTTAAATGACATTCCTGATTCAGTTCAAAGGCTTGATATTATTGAGGTTCAGTTTAAAAATACACGAAAAGAATTTTTTATAAATGCAAACTCTTTGCGTTTAAATAAAGGTGATATTGTTGCTGTTGAAGCATCTCCCGGGCATGATATAGGTATAGTTACCTTAACTGGTGAACTTGTAAATTTCCAGCTTAGAAAACATGGAATTAAATTGGATGAACATGAGTTTAAAAAGGTATATCGTAAAGCTAAACCTGCCGATTTAGAAAAATGGTATGAAGCCACTGCATTAGAGGAATCGACCATGTTGAAAACCCGTGAGATAGCATCTGATCTTAAACTAAACATGAAGATTGGTGACGTTGAATATCAGGGAGATAAAACCAAGGCCATTTTTTACTACATTGCTGACGAAAGAGTAGATTTTCGGGAACTCATCAAGATTTTAGCCGAAAAATTTAAAATCCGAATTGAAATGCGCCAGATTGGTGCTCGTCAGGAGGCAGGTAGAATAGGAGGCATTGGTTCATGTGGCAGAGAACTGTGCTGTGCAACCTGGATCACCAATTTTGTTTCTGTTACAACAAATTCGGCACGTTATCAGGAAATCTCCTTAAACCCACAGAAACTGGCAGGGCAATGTGGGAAATTGAAATGTTGCTTAAATTACGAACTTGACTGTTACATTGATGCTCAAAAAGATTTTCCATCAAGAAACATCGTTCTTGAAACAAAAACAGGACAGGCATATCATAGCAAAACTGATATATTCAGAGGTATAATGTGGTATACATTTGATCCTGTAAATATGGTTAATTTTACTCCTGTTCCGGTTGAAAGAGTTAGGGAGATTGTAGAGCTAAATAAAAAGGGTAAAAAGGTTGATGTGCTAATTGATCTTTCGAATGTTGTTATTGAAGGCACGTTGGATTTCAAAAATGAAGTTGGACAAGATAGCTTGACCCGTTTTGATGATCAAAAACCAAAAAAGAAAAAGAATAGAAATAATAAACGTAAAAGACCAAGAAATGAAAAGAATCAGAATACTTAGTGTCTTTTTGTTTGCCTCGTTTGTATTTGTTTTAGGGTCATGCAACCCTAACCATGTATTTGAACAAAACATTGAAATAGATGATTTTGCCTGGAATAAAGATTCTATTATAAAATTCGAAGTCGACGTCAGCGATACGATTAATCCGCATAATATCTATGTTAATGTTCGAAATACATCAAGGTATAAAATGCAGAATTTATTTCTGTTTATAAAAACAACATCACCCAATGGATCTGAACTTTGCGACACACTTGAATGCTATTTAGCCGACGAAAGAGGAAAATGGACAGGAAGTGGTTGGGGCGATATTTATGATAATCAGTTTATATACAAACGAAATATACGATTTCCTATTTCGGGGATTTATACTTTTGAATATACTCAAGGCATGCGTATTGACGAATTAGAATATATTTCGGATATTGGATTAAAAATTGAAAAAGTTGAAATTCGCTAAGCTTAAAACAATCAACTAAAGTGGTAAAGAAAAAATTATCGAGGTTTGCCGAAATGGAGACCTTTGATCATGTTGTGCAACCTTTGTTTGATGAAGTATTTAATAAAGATTACAGATTAAAAGGTAAATGGGCTAAAGATTTTTTTCAAAATGATAAGCCCTTAATTCTGGAGTTAGGGTGTGGTAAAGGTGAATATACAGTTGGACTGGCAAAACAAAATCCTGATACAAATTTTATTGGTATTGATATTAAAGGAGCCAGAATGTGGCGAGGAGCTAAAACTGCTGTAGATGAAGGAATAAAAAATGTTGCTTTTTTACGAACAAGGATAGATTTAATAAATTCCTTTTTTGGTAAAGAAGAGATTTCTGAAATTTGGATTACTTTTCCCGATCCTCAGCCAAAAAAATATTATAAACGACTTACTTCAACCCGGTTTTTAGGTTATTATCAAGCCTTTATTAAACAGGATGGTTTTATCAATTTAAAAACAGATAGTGCCGAATTGTATCAGTACACAAAACAATTAGCCGAGATTAATAAACTTGAAATAGTTATAGATACTGACAACCTTTATAATTCGGCCATTGTGAATGAAATTCTATCCATTAAAACATTCTACGAACAGCAATTCTTAGCTCAGAGTAAACCAATTCATTATTTGCGATTTAAACTGAACAATTCTATTCAACTTGAAGAACCAACCGAAGAATAAAAGTTTTTTTAGTCAGGTTTATGAGCTAGCCCGACAAATTCCATATGGAAGGGTTACAAGTTATGGGGCGATAGCCAAATATCTGGGAACAGCACAATCAGCAAGGGTTGTTGGGTGGGCAATGAACGATTCACATCATCAAAAGGATTATGTTCCTGCTCACCGGGTAGTAAATCGAAACGGACTTCTCACAGGGAAACATCACTTTGGAAATTCTAACACCATGAAACAGCTTCTCGAAAACGAAGGAATTAAAGTCGAAGAAGATACCATAGTTGATTTTACAAAACACTTTTGGGATCCAGTAATTGAATTACAGTAACTGGTTAAAAGTCAAATATTAGCTGTATGAGTTCCCGCTTTTTGAACAGAAAACTTTGAACTTTTAACTAAAAACTTTTAACTAATTTATTATCTTTGCTGCGTTAATTTAAATTAAATAAAAATAAGGATAAAGATATGTCTTATTCTAAAAAACAAATTCTGGATGCTTTAAGGAACGTGAAACATCCTGAAACGGCACAAGATATTGTATCAATGGGAATGGTTGATGATATTTGGATTGAAGATACGAAGGCAGGATTTACTCTAAGTTTTAAAAAACCAAATGATCCTTTTGTGAATTCAATGCAAAAAGTTTGCATTCAGGCAATAGAGCAACATTTGGGAAAAGATCTTGATTTTACCGGAAATATTAAAATCAGAGCCCCAGAGAGGAAAGCTATTAAAAATGTCCAGGAATCTCAGTCATTAAAAGGGGTGAAAAACATTATTGCAGTTGCTTCTGGCAAAGGCGGTGTAGGGAAATCAACTGTAGCAACAAATTTGTCAATATCACTTGCAAAAACAGGAGCTAAAGTTGGCTTAATAGATGCCGACATATATGGTCCGTCAATTCCAAAAATGTTTAATGTTGAAGGGCAAAGACCTTTTGTTCGCAAGGTAGACGATATTGAGATGATTACTCCGGTTGAGAATTATGGAGTTAAAGTATTGTCAATCGGGTTTTTTATAAATCCTGAAGATGCTTTGGTTTGGCGAGGAGCTATGGCAACAAGTGCTATAAAACAACTGCTTAATCAAGCAGAATGGGGCGAATTAGACTATTTGGTTGTTGATTTACCTCCCGGAACAAGCGATATTCATTTAACTTTAGTACAGGAAGTTTCTGTAACCGGTGCGATTATAGTAAGTACTCCGCAAGATGTAGCCCTAGCTGATGCTATTAAAGGAATTAAAATGTTCACAGGAAAACAAATTAATGTACCAATTTTAGGACTGATTGAAAACATGTCGTGGTTTACACCTGAAGAATTACCTAATAACAAATATTATATTTTTGGTAAAGACGGATGTAAAAATCTTGCGGAAAAAGAAAATATTCCTTTACTTGGTCAAATTCCTATTGTTCAAAGTATTCGCGAGGGAGGCGACTATGGAAATCCCGCTGTATTGAACGAAGGGTCTATTGTGGAAAAAGCATTTAAAGATTTATCTGCTTTGGTTATTAAAGCCATCGAAGATAGAAATGCTAATGAAGAACCAACAAAACGCGTTGAAATAAAAGCTTAATAACTAAAATAATTTAATTTTTTTAAAAATGGACGAAGCTAAAAGACAAGATCTTGAAAAAAGAGTAAATGAAACTATCGAAATGGTTAGACCCTATCTTGTTGCAGATGGTGGAGATATCAGGTTTGTTGAATTAACAGATGAAATGGTTGTTAAAGTTGAATTACTAGGAGCATGTGGAGCATGTCCTTACAGTATTCAAACGCTTAAAAACGGTGTAGAACAGGCAGTTAAAAAACAAATCCCTGAAATTAAAGAAGTAATTTCTGCATAAACCATTAGCGAGCATTTAAAAAATAGCAAAAAAATGGATGTTTATTAGTAACATCCATTTTCTTTTTATGCCATGTTCAATTTATTTACTAGTTTTATATCTTTCTTTTTATTAAAATAAATTTTGATTTTAAATACTATTTCAAAGAATTTTTGGTTTGAAATAGTTGGATTACAATCGTTAAAATATTATCGGGTGAATCAATTTATAAAATACTGTTTTTTGTTAATTCTCTTGTTTTTTATTGGACCGGGCTGTTCAACAAAGAAAAACACAGGCTTAACACGTTTTTATCATGGCTTAACTACAAAATATAACATCCTTTTTAATGGTACTGAAAGTTATAAGGAAGGTGTAAAAAAATATGAAGAATCATACATGGATGATTATTCACAGGTATTACCTATATTTAAATATGGTGATGAAGAATTAGCCGCAGGAACCAAACCACAGATGGACAGAACGATTGAAAAATCCACAAAATCAATCAGATTACATTCTATCACTAAAAAGCCAGACGAGGGTAAAAGCGAAATGTCTGAAAAAGACAAAGCCTTTTATAGTAAAAATGAATACAATATATATATCGACGATTCTTATCTTGTTATGGGAAAAGCCTTTTTTTTCCATGCCGACTATGAAAGTGCAATCAGAATTTTCGAATTTATTATAAAACAATACGATGAAGAAAAAACTAAATATCTGGCTTATAACTGGCTTGTTCGTTCGAATGTTCAGTTAAAAGATTTTCGTGAGGCCCAAACCATAATTAATTTTTTGATTAGTGAAATTGACTATCCTGAAAAATTAAACTACCAACTCAATTTAACAATAGCAGATTTTTATCTCAAACAGCAGAAATTTACTGAGGCGGCACCTTATGTATCTGAGGCTTTAAATTTGGTAAAAAAGAAAAAAGAAAAAGTACGTTTAACATTTATTTATGCTCAGTTACAGGAAGAATTAAAAAATACTAAAGAGGCATCCGACTTATATGAGGCAGTTATTAAAATGAATCCTTCATATGAAATGGCATTTAACGCAAAAATTAAAAGATCAACATTATTTACGGGAGGCAAGTCAGCGAAATCAATAAAAGCAGAATTATTAAACATGCTCAAAGATGATAAAAATATTGAGTATCAGGATCAGATTTATTTTGCACTTGGTGAGCTCGAGATGAAAACGAATAATACTACTCAAGCTATCGAATATTACCAGAAATCAGCTAACGCGAGTATTAATAATACCAACCAGAAAGCCTTAACTTATCTTGCTTTGGCAAATATATTTTTCGACAAAACAGATTATATTGAATCGCAAGCCTATTTTGATAGTGCGGTTGTTTCGCTGGATCCTGATTTCCCCGGCTATGCAGAGCTCTCCAGAAAAAACAAATATTTATCAAAATTAGTAAAGAATTTAAAGGAAGTTCAGTTTCAGGATAGCGTGCAAATGGTTGCTGGTATGACAGAACCTGAACGAAATCTGTTTATTCAAAAAATCATTCAGGATTTAAGAAATAAAGAAGCTGCTGAACTTGAACGACAAAGAGATCAGGAAATAACGGGATCAAATGATTTAGACAGAATTACAACTCGCACAACAAATTCAGATTCAGAAAGCGGAAAATGGTATTATTATAATCCTTCGGCTAAAAGTTTTGGTCAGCCGGAATTTAAAAAACGTTGGGGGACACGAAAACTTGAAGACAACTGGCGAAGAAAAAATAAACAAATTGCCGGAATAGAGCAAATTACCGAGACAGAGTTTACCGATGAACTTATTGATAATAAAGCTGGCTTAGATAAAAAAACTCCTGAATATTATCTGATCGATTTACCATTGACAGATTCTGCAATGGTAAAATCTCACCTGAAAATACAAGCGGCATTATTTAATGTTGGTGAAGTTTATAAAAATGATTTGAAAGACTATTCAAAATCAATTGATGCATATAAAGAACTTATTGAAAGATACCCTGATAGTGAATATAAAGTTCCAGCCTATTATAGCATGTATAAAGTATATTCTCAACAAGGAGACGATAACCAGGCTGATGTTTATAGAAATATGATTATTCGTAATTATCCCGATTCTAAATACGCTAAGGTTTTGCTTGATCCTGATTATTTTAAACAGTTCGAACAAGAAGAACGTGAAAGAAAAGAGAATTATACAAAATCGTTGGAATTATATAAGCAAAGTAAGTTCCCTGAAGTTATTCGAAGATGCAATGTTGCTTTAAATAAATACCCGGATACTGAATATACACCTAAATACAGATATTTAAGAGCTTTGGCAATGGGTGAGGTTTATGGTATTTCTGTATTAAAATCAGAATTGGAAAAAGTAAGCGCAGAATTTAGAACAGATCCTGTTGCAAAATCGTCGGAAGATTTACTTGCCTCAATTAAAGAAAATGAATTAAAGAATTTAAACAGAATTAGTACTAAACCAACAGCTGATACAAGTGCCCAAGGCGAAACTGTGATTGATGAAATTGCTCAAAAAACAATCGAAGAAATTGAAAAGATTTATTCATATACTCCTGAAACAAATCATTATCTGGCAATTGTGTTATCTAAAAAAGCCGATGTTAATCAGTTAAAATTTAATGTAATAAACTTTAATCTCGATTTTTATATTCAGGAAAGTTATGATATTGAGAGCAAAGAATTCAATGAGTTTTTTACAATTGTTACCGTAAAGCAATTTAAAAACGCTCAGGCAGGAATAGAGTATTATACTAAATTGAAAACGGAAGAAGAACGAGTTTTTAACGATGTGAAAAGTTCAGATTACCAGTATTTTATTATTTCTGAGGCTAATCTTACAAAACTTTCCGAAGAAAAAACGATTAGCGATTATCTCTTATTTTTTAACAAGAATTATCAGAAATAATTTTCGTAGTTCAATACAGAATTATAAAATCAATGAGAATTTATGAAGAAGGTTAGCATTTTGTGGACTGATGATGAGATTGATCTTTTAAACGCCCATATTATTTTTTTAGAGGCAAAGGGCTTTGAATTATCAACAGCTAGTAATGGTGATGATGCTATTGAAATGGTAAAAAAGCATGATTTTGATCTGATATTTCTGGATGAAAACATGCCCGGATTAAGTGGATTACAAACCTTAACGTTTATAAAGGAAATTAAACCAGATATCCCTGTAATAATGATTACTAAAAGCGAAGAAGAGGATATTATGGAACAGGCAATTGGTTCAAAAATTGCAGATTATTTAATAAAACCGGTTAATCCTAAACAAATTCTTCTTAGCATTAAAAAAAATATTGATACCAAAAGATTAATTTCTGAAAAAGCAATGTCCGACTATCAATCAGAATTTGGAAAAATTGGCTTAAAAATTTCAGATGTAAATTCGTTTAATGGCTGGGTAGAACTTTATAAAAAACTGGTTTACTGGGAACTTGAACTTGAGCAAAATGAGCAAACTGGTATGCAAGAAGTTTTTCAGATGCAAAAATCAGATGCCAACAAGGAGTTTGCTAAATTCATTAAAAACAACTATGAATCGTGGTTTGCTGATTCAGAAGACAAACCAATGATGTCGCCAAACTTATTTAAAGAGCGTATATTCCCAATGCTTGATAAGGGTGAAAAGGTATTTGTTTTAGTTATAGATAATTTTAGATATGATCAGTGGAAACTAATACAACCATTAATAAATGAGTATTTTACGGTAGAGTCCGAAGAGCTTTACTGTAGTATTTTACCTACAGCAACACAATATGCCCGGAATGCAATATTCGCAGGATTAATGCCCTACGAAATAGATAAATTATATCCGGAGTATTGGCTAAACGACGAAGAGGACGGGGGGAAAAACATGAAGGAAGAGGAGTTGCTTCAAACTCAACTTTCCCGTCATGGTAAAAGCTATAAATTCTTTTACGAAAAAATAAGCCAGTTAAAAACTGGCGAAAAATTAGTTGAAAACATAAAAGATCTATTAAATAATCAGTTGAATGTTTTGGTTTATAATTACATCGATATGCTTTCACATGCCAGAACAGAAATTGAAATGATCCGCGAACTGGCAAACGACGAACCTGCATATCGCTCGTTAACCTTATCGTGGTTTAAGCATTCACCTTTATTCACGTTAATTAAAGAGCTAAAAAGCCACGATGTTAAAATAATTATTACAACCGATCATGGAACAGTTCGTGTAAAAAATCCCGTTAAGGTTATTGGTGATAAAAACACATCGACAAATCTTCGATATAAAAACGGACGCAATTTAAATTATAACCCAAAAGAAGTATTCGAAATTCGTGATCCACAGAAGGTGCATTTGCCAAAATCTCATTTGAGTACAAGTTATATTTTTGCTATTAACGACGACTTTCTGGCTTATCCAAATAATTTTAATTACTATGTTAGCTATTATAAGGATACATTTCAGCATGGTGGAGTATCATTAGAAGAAATGATAATACCATTCGTCAAATTAAAACCAAATAATTAAAAATTTTCGCTAAATTGCATATATGGAAACATTGATTTTAAAATCTTTGGCGGATTTAAATATCATTGCTGATAAGTTTCTTCGGTTGATGCGTGATAAAAAAGTGTTCGCTTTTTTTGGCCCTATGGGTGTTGGAAAAACTACATTTATAAAAGCATTATGCAATGAATTAGGTGTGATAGAAATTGTAACAAGCCCGACATTCGCTTTAGTTAATGAGTATCAAACAGGTAAAGGCGACGTAATATTCCATTTCGATTTTTACCGGATTGAGAAGATTGAAGAAGTATTTGATTTTGGTTATGAAGATTATTTCTTTTCAGGAAACTATTGTTTTATAGAATGGCCCGACAAAGTTGCTGAAATTCTTCCCAAAGAGGTTGTCTTTGTTCAAATGGTTGAGAATAGTGATGGTTCGAGAACCATTAACATCCGTTGATTTTTCATTTTTATTTTTAAGATCATTATAAAATACTTGAAAATACCAAGTATTTATCTTATTTTGCTTCTCTTCATTTTTGTTTTTACATATTCCAAACCAGAGTAATTATGACAGATAAAAAGGGAAAATCAGCTTATGCTTTTGGAAATGCAGGATTCATGCCTCAGGAAGAAATGCTTGAAATAGGGAAAAAGAAACAAAAATTAGTTATCGGAATTCCCAAAGAAAATACACTGTTCGAAAGCCGGGTAGGTTTAACTCCCGAAGCAGTTGAGATTCTTGTGAATAATGGCCATGAAATTATCATTGAAAAAGGGGCCGGTACTGCAGCAAATTATACCGATACAAATTATAGCGAATGTGGTGCACAAATCGTTGAAAACAAATCTGAAGTATATCAGTGCGATATTATATTAAAAATAGCTCCTCCAACTGTCGAAGAAATTGAACTTTTTAAAATCAGCCAGATTCTTATTTCTGCTTTACATTTTACTTCACAATCAGAAGAGTATATTCGGAAATTAATGCAAAAGAAAACCACAGCCATTTCATTTGAAGGATTAAAGGATCGTGACAACTGTTATCCCGTAGTTCGTTCAATGAGTGAAATTGCAGGGACAACTTCAATTTTAATTGCTGCCGAGTACCTTAGTAATATACATGAAGGAAAGGGTGTTCTTTTGGGAGGAATAAGCGGAATAACACCAACAGAAGTTATCATTTTAGGCGCAGGAACTGCAGCAGAATATGCAGCCCGAGCTGCTATTGGACTGGGTGCTTTTGTTAAGGTATTCGATTTTTCTGTATCTAAATTAAGACGATTACAAACAAACTTGTCAGATCGCTTATTCACCTCTGTTTTCCATCCGCAGGTTATTAAAAAACACTTGAAATCAGCCGATGTTGTAATTGGATCTGTGCATTTGGGCGATAAAGGTCCTCAGTTTCTTATTACGGAAGAAATGGTGAAAGAAATGAAAAAAGGAGCGGTAATCATTGATCTGAGTATTGATCAGGGAGGTTGTATAGAAACATCCGAATGCAGAAACCATTCTAATCCCGTTTATACGAAATTCGATGTAATCCATTATTGTGTTCCAAATATAGCATCACGTGTTGCACGAACAGCATCTATCGCATTAAGTAACGTATTTAATCCTTTACTTTTAAATATTGCCGATGCCGGTGGCGTTCAAAAACACCTTAAAAATGACGCCGGATTAAGGCATGGTGTTTATATTTACAATGGAATTCTTACAAATACAAGAATTGGTAATCATTTTGGAATACCTTCAAAGGATATTGATTTATTTATGGCTGCTTTTTAATTAAAAATAAGCTCTTAACTGCATACTCCCTGTGTGAATCGTCTTAATATTTTCAGAGACTCTTCCATTGTAGATGATGTTCATCTCAAGATATCCCGTGAGTTTTCTTTGAAACATGATATTCCAGGTAGCATTGTGTCCGGGCTTTAAAGCTTGCAGCATTTCATAAGCAATGGATGAATTTGGATCTGAATTATAATTAATATTTAAGTAATTTCCTTTCACAAGTAAGTTCCCCTTTTTAGTAATCGAATAATTAATCTCAGCCCCAATATTATGCGAATAACTTTGTTCTGTTGACAAGCTGTTTACTTTATCGGTATAGGTATAGTTTATTTCAATCTTTGTTTGAAATCCCGGCTGATATTGTATTTTAAACTCATTGCTTATATTTTCAATCTGATAGTTTTTTGAAGAGAAAAACTCGGATTCATAGGTTTTAGTTCCTTTTTCGAAATAATTTTGGATAGTAAAATCAGAGATAAACTTCCACCTAAGCTGAATACCGTTTATTTCTTTTTTTCTTTCGTCAAAACCATTGGTCAGTAGAATTTTATTATTGTTTTCCTGAAAAATGTAATCAATGCCAAAATCAGAGCCGGAACGATTAAATGAAAAAGTATTCCGAACACTCTGGTTTAGGCTAATTATGCTTGTATCGTTTAATGCTGAATAGAAAGGATTTAAACTGTGTTCGGGTAATTTATCCGTTGATTTCTGATTTACCTGATAAGCCGAACTATTAGAGAATCTTGACAACATTTTTTGTATTCCTTTTTTTGATCTCCAGACAGCTTCGGGTCTTATATTTATTACCTGGCTGAACTCATTTTTATAGGTTTTTATATATTCATTTCCAGGAGTAAATATTCGAATATAATTAGCCTGATCTTGAAATTGAGCAATTTCAAATTCATCTAATTCGGCAATTCCATTGCCATTGTAATCTTCCCAATTATATGCTCCCTGCCCGGTTGAAACTTTTAAATATGAAAATTCCCTTTTGGGTTCAAGACCAGAACCTGCCTCATAAAATGTTAATGATGAAATGGCTCCTTTTAAAATCCTCAGGTTATAATCAATCCTCCCGCTGATTGTGTTTTCTTCCTTATCCTGAACAATTGTAGTATCTGTGATTTTAAGTCTTCTGTATGTAAAACTCGTTTTTAATATACTTGCCGAATTCTTTAGCAATCCAAAACCAATTTGAAAATCCTCAGATTTTGAACTTTGTTTAAGGGCATTATTAATCGGAAGAAAATCATTCCTGATCTTATAGCTTAAAGAATACTTATTTATTGTCGAATCTGGATTTTCAATATAAATCCGGTAAGATGAAAAACTAAAACTAGTATTCATTAAACTGTCGCTTTGCTTAGTATTCCATGTGTTTCGTTCCAATTCGTTTTCAAATCCTACTCTAATACTATTTAACGATTTAGAAACATTTGCCAGGTAACGAACAAATTGGGTGTTGTTTATTTCTGAGTTAGAATTTAATAAGCTGGAGTTAAAGCTGAACGAATACCCTGATTTATTTGCAGAAGTATTTAATACCTGCCTATATCCCTCGTATTCACTGCCGCTGGTTAATAATCCAAATCCATAGTTACTATAAAATGATTTTTTGTGCCGGTAAAACAAATTAATTTCTGCTGAATGTTCATCCATTGTTAAAGGTTTTTGCAGATTCCAGTCCCTTTCAAACTCTACGGTTCTAAATCTTTCAATTGAAGTAAAATCCTTGTTTATTAGTTGGTACGATAAACTTGTTGTTAAAGAATTTTTGATTGTATCTGTTTTTAGAAGGCTTTTTATCACATCTGCTTTTACTGCATAACCAATATTATCGGAAGCATCCTTATTCGAAAAAGTATTGATATCGTAATTACTTATAGCAAATTCAAAATTTGAACGGGTGGTTTTATTTAGTTTAAAATCACCACCCACACTTATCATTTGTTGCTTTTTGGGAGCAATTAACAAACGTACAGGTTCGTAATTACCTTGTGGTGTTCCAGATACTGGTGCTATCCATTCAAAGACTTTTCCATTGGCCGAATTTTGAATCTGAATATAATTTCCATTATTTTCACTAACCAGGCTAAATCCCACTTTGTAGATCGCTAACTCAGGAATGGTTGAATATTCATAAATTTCGTATGTGATTGAATTTACAATTGTATCTTTTTTGGTGTAAAGCACATAGTCATTTCTAAATTCAACACTATCGGCATTGGGAACGAATGCGTATTGGATATCATCGCCCGATTCCGAAAGAATTTGTTTTTGTTCCTGCGATAAATCCTGATTTATGGCTTGGTTTTTACTGTCTTGCTCTGAATAAATATTCATCCAGAATTGCCCGTTTTGAGTTTTTAACTCGTTAGCACTATAAATCAAAAATCGGGCATAACTTCTTTCTGAATATTCAAATTCAATGGCTATTCTTGAGTCTTTTGTAATTAGTCTGTTGGTTGTAAAAGTAATTTCCCCTGTGTTGTAATCAATAACGTAATCGTTTTCTTTTCCTCTAACCAGAAGTTTCCCATCAACATATATGTTCTCAGTACCTGCTAAAATAATGATATATTGTTCGTTTTCGCATCCTGTCAGTTTGTATGGACCTTGATTTCCTTCCTGTCCCTGGAAAGTTTTTCGACAATATTTTCCTTTGGTAACCGCTCCGCTTATGGTAGTTTCAAAACTAGTTGATTCCTTCTTTTTGCTTCTAAAACTTGTACTTAATAATCCCCCTTGTGCTTTTTTATTAACATTCATGAAATATCCTCTGGGCTTATTTATTTCAAAATCTCCGGCAATAAGTTTAGTCCTTTCATTATAAATTTGGATGAAAACCTTATCAAAATCCTGTATTTGCTGAGAATTACCGTCGGGTTGAATGGGGATATTCTCATCGGAAATTGCAGCTAAGATTTGCATGTCGTTGCTTATTTTCCCTGATAGCTGAAGATTTAGATTTGAGCTAATAACTGCACTCTGATTGTTCCCAATAGTGATTCCTCTTGCAATACTTCCTCTTTTATTGAGCTGATTATCAGAAAAAAAATTATTTTGATTTGTTATATAATTCGATTGATTGTTTGCCAGCACCGGACCAACGAAAATTGTTTCATCTTTTTTTCTGCGATAATATGATGCTGCAAAGTTGATAGGGAATGTTCTGTAAGTAATACTAATTACAGGTTCATTATTTAATAATTTAGTTGATGATATAAATAATGCTTTTGTATAATCGATGATGTAACTCGTATCTGAAATTATAGTTTTGTCTTTGCCTGAAACAATTTCCGAACCCGGCACAATACTTAATGAATCCAATAATATGGTATCTGAGTTTAACTCAAATGATTTTATGCGAAGATTACTTAGATTTTGAGTTTTCGCAGTTAAACTAATGAATAAGATAAGTATTATAAATGTTGCTTTTTGCAAGACAATAAGTTTTGTAGACTAAATATAAGCAATTAAAGAACGGAAAATAATTGGAAATGTTGAAAAATATGACTGCAAATTTTTTAAACAAAAAAAGGCCTTCTTTGGACGAAGACCTTTGGGTTTAAATTTTAGGGTTAGGGTATCAAGAAATGCATTTTGATGGCTAAAAATATAAAAAAACTTTAAAAAACAAGAATCTTAAGAAAAATTATTATCATTTTTATTCTAAGAAAAAGGTTTTAAGATGATTATCGCTCTGTAAAGCTAAGTTTAACTTGCAATAAAACAACAACTTATACGATCAATAGAATTAAATTCAAAAAATTTTATTAAAAACAGTTTTAGACACTTAAATTTGTTACGAACTATGCAAATTATATTTTATGACCTTTTTATACCTTCTTGGAATTAGGATTTTTCAGCTTTTAGTTAATGTAGCCTCTTTATTTAATCCAAAAGCAAAACTTTGGATTAAAGGTAGAAAAAATATTTTTAGTCAATTAAGCAAGTCAATTCACATTGAAGATAAAATTGCCTGGTTTCATTGTGCTTCACTAGGTGAATTTGAGCAGGGCAGACCGGTTATAGAATCATTTAAAGAAAGGTTTCCGGGTTATAAAATCCTGTTAACATTCTATTCTCCATCAGGATACGAGATTAGAAAGAACTACGAACATGCCGACTTTGTATATTATTTACCCATAGATACACCCGGAAATGCCAAACGATTTTTAAACATTATAAATCCAAAATATGTGTTTTTTATTAAATATGAATTTTGGTATTTCTTTTTGCGAGAAATCGAACGAAGAAAAATTCCATTATTCCTTGTATCCGGAATTTTTAGAAAGAATCAGCGCTTTTTTAAACCCAATGGAATAAAATCAAGAAAGATGTTAAGGTGGTTTACACATTTCTTCGTTCAAAACGAGGAATCGAAACAACTACTGCATGCAATACATATCGACAATGTTACGGTTACTGGCGACACACGCTTTGACCGGGTTTATGCTATTACCCAACAATCTAAAGACTTAGCCTTAATTGAGTTGTTTGCCAAAAACAATATCGTACTGGTTGCAGGAAGCACCTGGAAACCAGATGAGGAGATACTTATTCGGTTTTTTAATGAAAGCGCCACTCCATTCAAATTAATTATTGCACCACACGAAATCCATAAAGAAAACATACTCCGAATATCAAAATCTATTTCTAATGAAAAAAGGGTACTTAAGTATTCCGAAGCTGATAATGAAAATATTGCTAAAGCGGATGTTTTGATTATCGATAGTATAGGAATATTATCTTCGGTTTATAAATACGGAACAATTGCATATATTGGTGGGGGTTTTGGAAAAGGAATACATAATATTCTTGAGGCTGCTACTTTCGGGTTGCCAATTCTTTTTGGTCCTAATTATGAGAAATTTAAAGAAGCCATTGATCTTAAAAATTTAGGTGGAGCATTTTCAATTACGGATTTTATTCAGTTAGAAAAAAATCTAAATTCACTATTGAAAGATGAAAATAGAATAAAAAATTGTGGAAAGATTTCATCAGCTTATGTTGAAAAAAACAGAGGAGCCACTAAAGCAATTTTAGAAACTGTTAAAATTGACGAATAAAGAGAAAAAAAAGTTTTGTTTTTGCATGTCAAGTTATTAACAATTGTTATTTTGATCATGAGTAACATTTATAATTTCCCAAAAATCAATACATTTCGGAATTGTAAGAGTGTTAAGAAATGTTAATTATTTGTAAAGCATAATTTAACTATAACTTAATATTTTCAATATATTTGATATTCCAATAAAGTTTAGTTTTGAATTCGTGAAATTTTTTAAATTAAATTAGTATAAACCCAAACCTTAAAACAATTCTATGATGAAAATCTTTAAAAGTAAAATTTTGATTTTGGCATTGATGCTGGTATCTTTCGCAGCATTTAGTCAATCGAATGTAAAAGGAGTTCTGGTTGATGCACAAACTGGAGAAGTCCTTATCGGAGCCTCTGTCGTTGTCGACGGAACAACCATTGGTACAGCAACTTCTTTAGATGGAAGTTTTAAAATTACTGTTCCATCCGGAAATCAAAAAATGATATTTTCTTATGTTGGTTATATCGAAGTTGTTCAGGATATAACTGTTTCTGGAGAAGATATTGATTTAGGAAAAATTAAACTTGAGTCAGATGCTGTTAACTTAAATGAAGTTAAAGTAGTTGCATCTGTTGCTATTGCAAGAGAAACTCCCGTTGCGATTTCTACTATTCAGCCAACTCAGATTGCAGAAAAGCTGGGAACTCAAGAGTATCCAGAAATTTTGAAATCTACTCCTGGCGTTTATGCAACTAAACAAGGTGGTGCTTTTGGTGATTCAAGAATTAATATTCGTGGATTTGATGCAAGTAACACTGCAACGATGATTAATGGTGTTCCTGTTAATGATATGGAAAACGGATGGGTATACTGGTCAAACTGGGCTGGTTTATCTGATGTTACTCGTTCATTACAGTTACAAAGAGGTCTTGGTGCTTCTAAAGTAGCAGTTCCTTCATTAGGTGGTACTCTTAACATTCTTACCAATACTACTAATGCGAAAAAAGGAGGTACAGCATTTACTACCGTTGGACAAGATGGCTATAAAAAATATGGTTTTACTTTGTCAACAGGTTTAACTGAAAATAACTGGGCAGCAACTGTTGCTTTAGCAAAATCTGAAGGTGATGGTTATGTTGATGGTACTCAGTTTGAATCTTATTCTTATTTTGCAAATATTTCTAAACAGCTGAATGATAAACATGTTTTGGCATTCTCTATCTTTGGTGCTCCACAATGGCATGGTCAGAGAAGTACAGATATGACTATAGAAACCTACCAAAATAGTGATAGAGGAATTAGATATAACCAGGATTGGGGTTATAAAAATGGTGAGATATATTATGCAAGAAAAAATTATTATAATAAGCCACAAGCTATATTGAACCACTTTTTTACTATGAATGAAACTACCAGTATAAGCACTGCATTATATGCTTCAATTGGAACTGGTGGAGGAACTGGTTCTTATGGTAATACCGGTAAATTTTATGGTAACTATTTAAAAGAAGGACAAATTGATTTTGATCGTATAGTTGATGAAAACATTGCTGCAGGAAATGCAGGGTCAGAATCTATTATGAGATCATCTGTTAATAACCATAAGTGGTATGGAATACTATCATCTTTTAATAAAGATCTTGGTAATTTGGACATTATGATTGGAGTTGATGGTCGCTACTATGTTGGTGAACATTACAGAGAAGTAACTGATTTATTAGGTGGAGATTTTTACCTTGAAAGCGGTATTGATGTAAATAATTTCGACAAGGTAGTTGGAGTTGGTGATAAAATTGCTTATGCCAACGACGGACACGTTGGATGGGTTGGATTATTTGGACAGGCAGAATATAAATTAGACAAATTATCTACATTTGTTTCTTTATCTCTTTCTGATAAAATGTACCAAAGAGTAGATTACATGAACTATTTTACCGATGATCTAATTAGCCAAATTAATGCTAGTGCTACGCTGGAACAACAGTATAGAGATGAACTTGGAAACAGAAAGTTTTTAGAAGCAATGAAAGGTCAGGAATCTGACTGGGTAAGCTTCATTGGTTATATGGCTAAAGGTGGTGCAAACTATCAATTAAACGATAATCATAATGTATTCTTTAATACTGGATATTTCCAACGTCAACCTGACTTTGATGCTGTTTTCTTAAATTACATTAACTGGGTTAATGAAAAAGCTGAAAATGAAAAAGTATATAGTTTTGAGTTAGGTTATGGATATCGTTCCCCTATTATTTCTGCTAATTTGAATGCATATTATACAAAATGGTCTGATAAAACCTTTACTCCCTCTATTTCAGTTACAGATCCTGCTACAGGAGCCAGAACTTATTACATAGCCAACATTCTTGGTATCGATGCTGCACACATGGGTCTTGAGTTAGATTTTGTTATTAAACCAATTGAAAAACTTCAAATAACCGGTTTTGTTTCTGTAGGTGACTGGAGATGGTTAACTGATGTTGAAGATGTTGGAGTTTTTGATGAAAATCAAAATGAAATAGGAACCTTTGATGTATACTTAAAAGATGTTAAAGTTGGTGACGCTGCTCAAACAAGTGCTGCTATTGGTATTGATTATGAATTATTAAAAGGATTGAAATTTGGTGTAGATTATAATTATTATGATAATATTTATGCTGATTTTGATGTTTTAGGCAGAACTTCTGCTCCAGCAGTTGGTGAGTCAAATCCTAATTCATGGGAAATGCCTTTCTATAGTTTAGTGGATATGAACTTACGTTATAATTTTAAGGTTTCTGATTTAAATGCTACTTTATACTGTAATGTAAATAACCTGTTAGATACAGAATATATTTCTGATGCAACTGATGGAAATAACCATGATTGGCAAAGTTCTAAAGTTTATTATGGCTGGGGAAGATCTTGGTCGGTTGGTTTAAAAATTAGATTTTAATAATTCCAAAAAAGATTAAATTATGAAAAAATTAAAAATATTTAATATAATTCTTGCATTAATCTTTATGGTTTCTGCTTGTGATAAAACATACGATGACATCTATGATGAAATAGATGCCAATAAAGAAGCTGACTATGCAACGTATCTAAAGTATCAGGACAAAACAGTATCAATGGAATCATATACATTAACTGATGACGATTATGCTACTATTAGCGAACTTGCGTTAGAAGATGCAGTTACTGAAGACGAAATTTCAGACGCTGAAGATATTGGTAGTTACAAAAATTTCTCTGCCTATATTCTTGCTAAAAATTACATTCCTTATTTATTGGATGCTGAATATTTTTCATATACAGCAGGTACAGAAATGTTAGTTACCTATAATTATTATATTGGAAGCAGTTACGAAGACATAGCTGATCTAAGTGAATATGAATTGCAAACAGCAGATTATGACCTTTTTGCAGGTCCAGGAAAATATAATAATTTTTCATCATCTGACCCTGCGGTAGATTATATTCCTTTAATACTAGCTGCTCGTTTTCCATTAGCTGATGTTAATACAGAAAAATTTGTTCAGTATACTTATTATGGTACAAATTATGACCAATATATAGAGTACGAATTTGACGGTGCTGTTTGGACTCTAACCGGTGCTAATTCTGGTTTGGATGTTGATAACGCATATGAGTTAACAGACGAAGACTATGAAGCATTTGGTGTAGGTAGTTACGGTAGTTTATCAGGAAGTCAACGAGATGCTAATGTTCCAGACTTTCTATTAACAAAATATCCTTCTGCAGTTAGTGGAGATAAGCAAGTCATTATTTATAATTATTATGGCGCAACCTCTGATAATATTATGGGTTTCACATTATCAGAAACCGGTTGGATTAATACACACACTGTAAAATACAATTGGGATTCTGGTGATTATAATGTAAAAACTCTTTCTGTTACTGTAGATCAAACATCAATTTTTAAATTTACTGAAGATGGTTGGATTTTTGTTCCACCTTTAAAATTTATTGAATCAACGAAAACACCTACAAGATTTTATACTCTTGTTAACGCTGATTATGAATTAACTGGTGATGGAACATATCATAATTTCACTATTTCCTGGGGTGGTATTCTTGAAAGAATTTCAACAATCCTAAAAGCAAATTTCAATGACTTAGCAGCTGGCGATGTTTTTGAAGTTACCTATAAAGGTTATGATGGAACTGTTAGTGATTATACAATGATTGTTGAAGTAATTTTAGACGAATAATATTTATAATTTCAAATACAAAAGGGGCTTTGGCCCCTTTTTTTTACTTTAATAACATTCTACTTTAAAACAAAAAATAATGAAAAAGGGATTTGTTTACATTGTTTTTATTTTGATTAGTTTTAGTTGTAGTAATCAAAAACAAAATTTAAAACATAAAAACCGGGAGGATAAACCTTATGTTGTTATGTTATCTATGGACGGCTTTCGTTGGGATTACCCCGAAAAAGCAAACACCCCAAATTTAGATTACATTGAGAAAACAGGAGTTCGTGCAGATGCATGTATCCCTTGTTTCCCGACAAAAACTTTTCCGAATCATTATTCTATTGCAACAGGTTTATATCCCGACCATCATGGAATAGTTCATAATAGCTTTTATGCTCCTGATATCGATAAATATTATTCAATTTCAAATATTGAGGCTGTAACCGATTCATCATTTTATTTTGGCGAACCTGTATGGCTAACTGCCGAAAAGCAGGGTGTAAAAAGTGCATCCTATTTTTGGGTAGGTTCCGAAACTACTCATGATGGCATATTCCCTTCATATCATTACGCATATAACAGCTCAGTAAGTTTCGAAGAACGAATAAACGGAGTTATTAATTGGTTAAAACTTCCTGCAAAAGACCGGCCCCATTTAATTATGTGGTACATTGAAGAACCCGATAGTAAAGGTCATGATGTTGGTCCAAATCACCCAGAGACATTAAATATGGTCGAATACCTGGATAGTTTGGTTGGTATATTCTATGCGCAAATAAGGGAATTACCCCATTCAGATAGTATTAATGTAATTATTACCTCTGATCATGGAATGAGTGAAATATCAAAGGATCGGGTTGTTTTTTTAGAAGATTTTATTAAAAAGGACTGGTGCAAGTATATTGATGGAGATAATCCCATTTATTCCGTTGAGGCAAAAACAGAATATTACGATACCATCTATCACATATTATCAAAAGTCGATCATATTACGATTTGGAAAAAAAGTGAAATTCCTGAAAGACTGCACTATGGTTCAAGTGAGCGGGTAAAAGATTTTGTTATTGTTGCCGATAGCAGTTGGAGCATATTAAAATCTTCGAGCAGAAAAGCTTATTCTGGTGGAACTCATGGTTATGATAATCAGAATAAAGATATGCATGCAATATTTTATGCATTTGGCCCGGCATTTAAAATTGGATATAAACATAAAGCAATTAATAATATTGATATCAATCCATTAATCTGTAAAATACTTGAGATTTATCCTGCAAAAATTGATGGTAAAATCGAGAATACCACTCAAATGCTGCAAGATAAAAATTAAGACGATTTATAAGCTATTTTATAGCTTTTTCTTAACAAAAAGATTAACAAATACTTAACATGTGTGTTAAGAAGGTTAATATCTATGTTAATAAATACTCGGGCTTATATAATCCCTTCTGAAATTGACGATTTTGGTGTTATTAACAATCCATGTGAAAATATAATTTGAACAAAATTTTTATATATGATTTTTTTTCGCTATGAGCCTGAAATCCTTTAATAACAAGGTGTACAGCCACTTAAAGCACTTCGTTAATAACTATCATGAAATGTTGAAAAATACGAATGAAAACCCCTTGCTCGAACTTATAAGTATGTTTAAATTAGCATTACCTTTTCAGAAAGTGTTACAAAACATAATCGATTAATCATAAACTCATTATAAATCTGCTTAATAAAATGGATGTAAAAGGAATGGCTACAGATGGAAAAATAAGCGAGGTTTCGCAAGAAAAATTGAAGAAAAAAACAGTTACTTTCGATGAAGCCTTGAAAAGCTCAAAGGAGTATTTTAGAGGAGATGAACTGGCTGCAAGAGTATGGGCTAATAAATATGCATTGAAAGACTCATATGGGAATTTATTCGAAAAGAACCCTGACGAAATGCATAGAAGATTGGCAAAAGAAATTGCCAGAATTGAAGTTAAATATCCAAATCCTTTGAGTGAAGATGATGTTTACGAATTACTTAAAGATTTTAAGTATATCATTCCTCAGGGAGGTCCAATGTCGGGTATTGGTAATAAATACCAAATTGCTTCTTTATCGAATTGTTTTGTTATTGGTCATAAGAACCCGGCCGACTCCTATGGAGGTATTATGAAAATCGACCAGGAGCAGGTTCAGTTAATGAAGCGACGTGGTGGTGTTGGTCATGATTTATCACACATAAGACCTCAGGGAAGCCCTGTATTAAATAGTGCACTTACTTCAACAGGAGTAGTGCCTTTTATGGAACGATATTCTAACTCGACTCGAGAAGTAGCCCAGGATGGTCGACGAGGAGCATTGATGTTAAGCATTTCAAGTAAACACCCTGATGCAGAAAAATTTATTGATGCTAAACTGGAAGCTGGAAAAGTAACCGGGGCAAATGTATCCGTAAAGATTGATAATGAATTCATGCAATCCATTGTTTCTAAAAAACCATATACACAACAATATCCGGTGGATGCTAAAGAACCAGCGTTTAAACAAACGGTAGATGCCGGAAAAATTTGGAAAAAAATTGTTCACAATGCATGGAAATCAGCAGAACCGGGAATACTCTTCTGGGATACAATCATAAACGAATCTGTTCCTGATTGTTATGCCGACTTAGGCTATAAAACCGTTTCAACAAATCCATGTGGTGAGATTCCTCTTTGTCCTTATGATAGTTGTCGTTTATTAGCTGTTAACTTATACAGTTATGTTGAAAACCCATTTACTCCTGAAGCAAAATTCGATTTTGAATTATTTAAAAAGCATGTGGGATATGCTCAACGAATAATGGATGATATTATTGATCTGGAACTTGAAAAAATAGATGCAATTCTTAAGAAAATTGAGGATGATCCTGAGGATTACGAAGTTAAAATGGTTGAGGATAAACTTTGGAGAAATATTCGTAAAAAAGCTACCGAAGGCAGAAGAACCGGGGTAGGGATTACAGCCGAAGGTGATATGTTAGCAGCTCTTGGATTGCGCTATGGCAGTGAAATCGCTGTCGATTTTTCTGAAGAAGTTCATAAAACAGTTGCTTTGGCTGCATATCGTTCATCCGTTGATATGGCAAAAGAACGTGGTGCATTTGAAATATTTGATGCTCAAAAAGAAAAAGACAATCCTTTTATTTTAAGATTAAAAGAGCAAGACCAGCAACTTTATGCTGATATGGTCCAGTACGGAAGAAGAAATATAGCCCTCTTAACCATTGCTCCAACTGGCACAACAAGTTTAATGACACAAACAACATCTGGTATTGAGCCTGTATTTATGCCTGTTTATAAACGAAGACGTAAAGTAAATCCTAATGATCCCGATACAACAATCACCTTTGTAGACGAAATTGGAGATTCATGGGAAGAATATTATGTTTTCCACCATAAATTTGTGGACTGGTTAACTATCAATGGATTTAATCCAGATGAGGTAAAAGCGATGTCGGACGATGAAATTAATAAGGTAATTGAAAAAACTCCTTACTACAAAGCAACTTCAACAGACGTAGATTGGGTTAGCAAAGTAAAAATGCAGGGTAGAATTCAAAAATGGGTAGATCATTCAATAAGTGTAACAATAAATTTACCTGAAAATGCTACTGAAGAATTAGTAGGCCAGTTGTATGTTACTGCATGGGAAAGTGGATGTAAAGGAGTAACAGTATATCGCGAAGGTTCTCGTTCAGGAGTTTTAATCGCAAATAAAAAAGAAGATAAAAACGGTACTGAAATAAGTCATAAAAGACCAAGATCTTTAAATGCAGAAATAATCCGATTCAATAACGAAGACGAAAAATGGATTGCTTTTGTTGGAATAAAAGATGACAGACCATACGAGATTTTCACAGGTATAGCTGATGAGGAAATATTCCCTATTCCTAAATCAATTAAAAAAGGTAAAATTGTAAAAGTAAAGGATAGAGAAGGAAAAAGCCGATACGATTTTCAATATATTGATAAATACGGCTATGAAAATACACTGGGTGGTTTATCACACATGTTTGAAAAAGAATTTTGGAATTATGCTAAATTAATTTCAGGAGTTTTGCGACATGGAATGCCTATTCCTGCCGTTGTTCAACTTGTACAGTCATTGAGATTAGACAGTGAAACGATCAATACCTGGAAAAACGGAGTTGAACGTGCATTAAAAAGATATATCCCTGATGGAACAAAACCAAAAACAGGAACAAAATGCCATGAGTGTGGATCTGAAAGTGTTGTTTATCAGGAAGGATGCTTGATATGCCAGGATTGCGGACATTCAAAATGTGGATAGAAGTTTGTTGTTAGTATTTATTATAGTTAAAACATCGGCTTTAGCCGGTGTTTTTTGTTTTAGAACATATAGTTCAATAAAAGATATTTCAGAATTTTACAAAGAGGTATTAATACCGTATTTTTGCTTTATAAAATCACAAAAAATAAACTGAGTATACTATGGCAAATAAAATGAAAGCTCTTGTAAAATCTAAACCTGAAAAAGGTTTATGGATGGAAGAGGTTGATATTCCAAAAGTAGGAGTTAACGATATCCTCATAAAAGTAAAAAAATCAGCAATTTGTGGTACTGATTTGCATATTTATCGTTGGGACGAATGGTCGCAAAACACTATTAAAATTGGTCAGACCATTGGACATGAATATGTGGGTACAGTAGCTGAAATGGGTGCTGGAGTTACAGGATTTAAAATCGGAGAACGGGTTACCGGCGAAGGACATATTGCTTGCGGCCATTGCAGAAATTGCAGAAGAGGAAGAAAACATATTTGTGAAAACACTGTAGGAATTGGTGTAAATATAAATGGATCATTTGCAGAATATGTTAAAGTACCTGCTTCAAATGTAATGAAAATGAACGATGCCATTCCGGATGATATGTTAGCCATTATGGATCCTTTCGGAAATGCAACACATACGGCATTATCCTGGCCTTTGCTTGGAGAAGATGTTTTGGTAACAGGCGCCGGGTTAATAGGTAGTATGTGTGTTGCCATTGCAAAATTTGCAGGAGCACGATATGTGGTAGCAACTGAAACTAATGAGTATAGAATAGAGTTAGCAAAAAAAATGGGAGCAACGCGTGTTGTGAATCCTTTAAAAGAAAAATTAAGTGATGTAGTTAAGGAGCTTGGTATGAGAGGCTTTGACATAGGTTTGGAATGTTCCGGTTCTCCACATGCATTTAATGATATGCTCGATAATATGTACAACTCCGGTAAAATATCTTTGCTTGGTATTCTTCCCCCAAAAACCGGAATTAACTGGGATAAGGTAATATTTAAAGGACTTACATTGAAAGGCATATATGGTCGTGAAATGTTTGAAACCTGGTATCAAATGGAACAAGTGTTACATACTGGTTTAGACTTGAGCCCGATGATTACACATCAATTTCCAATCAATGAATTTGAAAAAGGTTTCAAAATTATGGATGAAGGAAATAGCGGTAAAGTCATTTTAAACTGGGAATAAAAACTATTAAAATGAATAACAGAAAAGTAAGAGTAAGATTCGCCCCAAGTCCTACAGGCCCATTGCATATGGGTGGTGTGAGGACTGCATTTTTTAATTATCTTTTTGCAAAGAAAAACAATGGTACTTTTATTTTAAGGATAGAAGATACCGATCAGGCCAGATACGTTGATGGCGCAGAAGATTATATTATTGAATCGCTAAAATGGTGTGGAATTGAGATTGATGAAGGTATCGAGGAAGGTGGTCCATATGGACCATATAGACAATCAGACAGAAAGGAAATATATAAAGAATTTGCTGAAAGTTTAATTGAATCTGGTAATGCGTATTATGCCTTTGATACTCCTGAGGAACTTGAGGAGATGAGAGAAAGATTAAAAGAGGAAAAAAACAGTGTGCAACAATACAATGCGGTTACACGGGGCGATATGAAGAATTCTCTTACTTTATCTGAAGAGGAAACAAACAATCTGATTAGCAAAGGGGAGCAATATGTTATTCGTTTTAAGATGCCCGAAGATGAAAATATTATTGTGGAGGATATAATCCGGGGAACGGTTAAAGTAAATACAAATCAACTCGACGATAAAGTTCTTTTTAAATCGGATGGAATGCCAACCTATCATTTGGCAAATGTTGTTGATGATCACTTAATGAAGATTTCGCATGTAATACGTGGTGAGGAATGGTTACCTTCTTTACCATTGCATGTGATGTTATATAGAGCTTACGGATGGCAAGAAACACAGCCAGAATTTGCGCACCTACCTTTATTGTTAAAACCAAGCGGTAAAGGAAAATTAAGCAAGCGTGATGGTGATGCGCTGGGGTTCCCCGTATTCCCTTTGGAATGGACCGATCCTAAAACAGGTGAAGTTTCCAGAGGATATCGTGAAGATGGTTATTTCCCTGAAGCATTTGTGAATATGCTGGCTTTATTAGGATGGAATCCAGGAACCGAAGAAGAAATATTATCGATGAGAGATTTAACTTCTTCTTTTGATTTAAATAAAGTTCATAAGGCAGGGGCAAAATTCGATCACGAAAAAGCAAAGTGGTTTAATCATAAGTATTTGGTTGGAAAGTCGGATGAAAAACTGGCTCGTTTATATCAGAAGATACTTAAAGAGAAAGGAATAAAAGTGGAAGATAGCTTTGTTATAAAAGTTGTAAGTTTGATTAAAGAACGTGCAAATTTTGTTTCTGAATTCTGGGATCAGTCCTGGTTCTTTTTTCAAGCACCAAAGGAATATGATTCAAAGGTTGTTAAGAAAGGCTGGAAAGACAATACTCCTGGAGTGCTATCGGAATTAAAAAAACAATTAGAAAAGCTCGAAATTTTTGATCATGATAACCTGGAAAAAACAATTCAATTGTTTCTTGAAGGTAAAGAAATTGGAATGGGTCAAATCATGAATCCACTTCGATTAACCTTAGTAGGTGCCGGTATTGGCCCCGGAGTTTTGGAAATTGCTGAACTTATTGGTAAAGAGGAAACTTTAAAAAGATTACAGGCTGGCATTGATAATATTAGAAAAGAGTAAAATATTTAATAAATAATGAATTTCTCTGAAGATGTTTTTTTAAACTTTCATGCACATCAAGCAATGCCTGAGGATGATGAAGTCGTAATTCAGAGTTTATTCTTACAAGATAATCTTATCACTTCAAAAAGTGATAAGATTTTTTTTACAGCAGGCTTGCATCCATGGCACGCTGATCAGCTTTCGAAAATTGAAGTAGTTAACCGCTTAGAGAAATTGCTTGAGTCAAAATTGATAATTGCAATCGGAGAAACAGGCTTAGATAAATTGAAAGGTCCTTCTCTTGAAATTCAGACTGAAATTTTAAAGGCGCATGTTGAAGTAGCCGAAAAATATAATTTACCTGTAATTGTGCATTCGGTTAAAACGCATAACGAAATTTTAAAGTTAAATCTCGACCTAAAATCAAAAGTTCCCTGGGTGTTACATCATTTTAACGGAAGTAAACAAATGGCTCTTGATTTTATTCATCACGGATTTTATTTGTCTTTAAGCTATCACATAAATAACGAAAATTCAAGATTGAGTGAATATATAGCTGATTTACCTTTACATAGAATTTTTCTTGAAACAGATGATTTTAATATAGATATTAAGAGCCTTTATAAAATAACAGCCGAGAAATATAGAATATCCATTGAAGAACTCAAAAAGCAGATAATTACTAATTTAAATCATTTAGTGAATGGCAAATGAATATTGGCAGGAGAGAACAGAGTTATTAATTGGTAAAGAGAATGTTGAAAGACTTAAATGTTCACACGTTCTCGTAGTTGGACTTGGGGGAGTTGGTGCTTATGCAGCCGAGAATCTTTGTCGGGCAGGAATAGGTGAGATGACAATTGTTGATGGCGACCACTTAAATCCAACAAATAAAAACAGACAATTGCCTGCTGTAGAAAGTACAATTGGAAAACCAAAGGCCGAAGTTTTAGGTATCAGATTATTAGATATTAATCCGGACCTTAAATTGCACGTTATTCAGGAATACATTAAAGACGAAAAAATGATTGAGGTCCTGAGTAAACCCTTTGATTATGTGGTAGATGCAATCGATACCTTGTCTCCTAAAGTTTTTTTAATTTATCATAGTTTACAAAAAGGATTAAAAATTGTCAGTTCTTTAGGCGCTGGTGCTCGTTTAGATCCTACAAAAGTAAGGATTGATGATATTTCAAAATCGTTTAACTGTAGATTAGGATTTGTTCTTCGTAAGCGATTGCGAAAATTGGGCGTAAATAAAGGATTTAAAGTAGTTTTCTCTGAAGATAAAGCGAATGAAAATGCAGTAATTGTGGATGAGCCAGGCGAAAATAAAAAATCAACCGTAGGAACCATTTCGTATATGCCTCCTGTTTATGGATGTTTTTGTGCCTCGATAGTTATTCGCGATTTGATTGATATGTAATTAAAAAAAATGAACTACTTTTGTAGAAGTTTGTTTCTAAGGATAGTAAAATATTAAAAATGAGAATAAATAAAATATATAAGAACAATTGTTGTTGTGATTTTTTACGACAGGGGAGGTTTTTATATATTTAAAAGATATAGTTAGATAAATGTATGTAAGCCTTTCCGATTTCGGGAAGGCTTTTTTTTTATTTCAAAAGGCCTTATCTTGCGAACTCAATTATGAAGAAAAAAATAAAAGCAGTAAGCGGCAACCTAAA
>DMBU01000073.1:0-286 GCA_003446015.1 Bacteroidales bacterium
TTTAAACACTTCCTCCATTGAGGCTATATCTGATTTTCCACTTTTGAGTTCGTCGATGCGTTTATCGGCTACCATTTCATCCAAAACATCGAAGTAGGTACTAACGGCTTTTTCTATGATGTAAGTACGAGAACGCTCAAGCTCACTTGCATACCCATCAAGTTCTGCTAAAAGAGATTCATCTATTCGTATATTGATAGCTTTTTTCATAATGTATGCCTTTGTAGATATTTGTATCTACATTATACTACAATTTTTGAAATATTTCACTTAATGGAATCTCTAT
>DMBU01000073.1:405-2538 GCA_003446015.1 Bacteroidales bacterium
CAGTTAGTGTTACAATTACTAGAAGTATTTTTTTCATGCTTAGTCCTTTTTTTATCAATTGTTAGAACCCATTTCAGGGAACACATGATATTTTTTACTAGACTTTAATGGCACCTATGAAAATAAATTTTTAAAACCCTTATTTCTTTTAATTCTCATTTAAAAAAAATCTTAGGTTACCTTAACTGAATTTTATTGAAATTTAAAGAAGTTCAATATATTTTTTGTAGTTATTAAAAATATGTTTTTGCTTTAAATCATAATAAATTACCGACCATTTATAAATATTTTTTTTGTAAATAATATATTTGGTAGATATATATCCACTTTGACCTGATTCGGTAAACTTAATTGTGTACTCAGCTTCATATATGTTTTTTTGTCTAATCAATTCAGATGAAAATTCAATAATTTCATAACCTGAATGTTTTAAAGCACTTGTTACTGAGTCATCAACTGATTTTTTTACACTTTGCTTATACTCTCCAATATCATAATCATTTCCCGACAAAGAAGAAACTATTGAAAACATAATATTTTTACTTTTGTCAACAGCATAATAAGATTGCACTTGCCCTGTCATTTGTGGTTGTGGCTCATGGGGAAGTGGAACCTTAAATTTATTATTATAAAGTTTATATACTTTGTAGTCGTCAGCAAATAATGTTGAAGAGAACAAGAAGGCAAACAATAATAAGATATTAATAATTTTCACTTAAACCGTCCTTCTTTTTAACTTTTACCAAGTAATGTACAATAAATGCAAAAATTGATGCGATTATCATTACAATTGCCACATGTATTACACCATTCATAATTTGAACAATAGCACTTAACGCAAATATAATAGCAAAAAAAGCAAATGTAAACGATAGTGATTTACGGAAAAAACTTATCATAAGACATCCTCTAAAATATTAATTTCTTGACCAATAAAGTCACTATGACTAGGGAGCATAAAGCTAAACCTTTTCATATATTTCAGATAATTTTCTAAACTTATGTCAATAGTAAATCGTTTGACTGGAAGCGGTTTTTCATGGTTTAGTATATATTCTCTAATGCTATCATAGTCGCTTGCTACAGTTGTAGCAATTATTTCTACATAAGAAACATGCTTTTGATAATTGTATATTGCACTCAATAGAAAATATTTTTTAATATCTATTCCATTATCTTTTGCAAAATCCCTCAAGGGATTTTTTAAGTCTGCTTTATCAACAGCAACATTCCCCTTGTAATCACCATAATGTGTTGTAGCTAAGATTTTTGTATTTTCCATGTTCTTATCCTTAAAATATTTTTTACCCATTTAATGTAACTGGCATATTGAAAATTATATATGGTTTAATTTTATTTTCTATATAAATTTTCATACTTCAAACTCTTTTTCTTGGTTGTTAAGCTTTAGATTTATTACCCATACTTTCCTAAACGGATAATAGTATCCATAATTAATTTATATTAGCCTTAATATTTGGATTATATTATTCAAAACGGATAAGGCTTGTATTGGAAATTATTGACAAAATAAACTATCTTATAAAAGAGAAAAATTTACAAAAGAAAGATTTTGTAAAAATGCTTCAAGCAATTGAACCAAAACTCAAAAGTACGGGTGAAGTTCCAAGTGAGCAGACTATTTATGGGTATCTCAATGGCAAACGAGAACTAAAAGTAGAACTCATTCCTTACATCGCGGAGGTTTTGGGTGTTAGTGAACAAGAGCTTTTTAGCTCTGAGATAGAGTATGGGAGTGACTATAACTATAGACATTCAAAAGAGGTTCGAGAGGTTTTAAACCTTTTGCGCTATTTGCCAAAACCTGCATTTGAAAAACTAAAAGAGAGACTTTTGGAGTATAAAAAAGTTTATGAGAAGGGGTTTGAGTAAAAATCTAAATAGAGTGGTCAATATGCTCTATTTAAACTCTTTAGCGCAAAATATTTTCTACTTATCTCCCCGTTTTTTTGCCTTAAATAAAACCGGAGTTCCGCTAAAGTTAAACGCTTCTCTTCGTTTATTTGTTCGATATCTTCTGTATGTAAAGTGAAGACTAGCTTCATGACGCTCTTGAAGTTATAATGATGCCTGCAACGATAAGTGCCAATCCTAAAAGTTTATAAAAACTAA
>DMBU01000117.1 GCA_003446015.1 Bacteroidales bacterium
AAGTGCCCGTTCATAATGGGCTTCTACATCGTGGCGGAGAATGACAAAGCGATCGGGCAACTCTTGTTGGCTAGCTTGATGAATAGATGCTAAAAAAGTAATAGTAGAATATTGCGCTTGAAGTAAAGACTGCAACAGTTGATTATAAATCCTGTATCGAAAATCAAGGGAGAGGGTTGTTTTCATTGTTCTGATTATAGAATCTGTATTTATTTAAGCTATCCTTTTGGGGCTAAAATACGAAAAGGGAATGAATTAGTGAAGACCTGTTGCCTTTAAAAATACAGTCCCAAGCACCCTAATAAGGCTTTGATATAGCTTTGGTTAGAATTAAGCATTGAGAATAATACTTTCTCTAAACCTCAAAATCCTCCATTGGAAGTTGAAACCGATCCTCTAAAATCTCAAATGGACTATAGAAAACCTCCAAAACCTCCAAATTCCAAGGCGTTGCACTCTTTTTGAACTTCTCTACCCGAAGTCGATTTTAAATCTTAAAGATAATTGGCTTCCGAAATAAATTTTTTATTCATTTTTAATTGTACTATTATGGCAACTTTAAAAAATGGCATCCTTGGAGGTGTCGCCGGCAAGATCGGGAATGTAGTTGGAAGCAGTTGGAAGGGTATTGATTACCTAAAAACCTTACCCACACATTATACCGATGCCAAAACAGAAGTTCAGATCACGAACAGATCTAAGTTTTTAACCTTAATCCGCTTTCTACAAACCATCACGGATTTTATTCGTGTAGGGTATAAATCGTTAGCGGTGAAGAAGAGCGCCTTTAATGCGGCTACTTCTTATCTCTACCACAATGCGATGACGGGTGATTATCCCAATATCAGTATTGATTTCACCAAAGTATTTGTAAGTCGCGGAAACCTCACCGGAGCCTATGGCGCTTCTGTGAGCTCTCCAACAGCGGGTAACATTGAGCTCCGTTGGGGCGATAACTCAGCCGATGGAACGGCTAGGGCCGATGATGTAGCAATGGTTGTAGCGTATCATTCTGACTTAGCAGAGGCGTACTATACGCTGAATGCTGCAAATCGATCTGCCGGGCAGGCAAGCATTCAGTTACCTCTAAGTTTTAGTGGTGGCAATGTGCGGGTGTATTTGAGCTTTATGGCTATCAATGCTTTAGGAAGTCAAGCTATGAAATCAGTTTCGAACAGTGTTTATGTGGGAGAAGTGCAGGTAACTTAGTGGTAAACGTTTCTGACGGGAAAGGCTGCCTCGAAAGGGGGGCCTTTTTTTGTTGGCGGACGACTCGTGATAAAGCGGAAGCGAAGCAGAATGCCTTACCCATAAGCGGTATCATTTCAAATTATTGAGATCAGGTTTTGGCTATAAATGGAATGCCTTTTGATGAAAGATCTATTCTTACACTGATGTGGGGAATGTTCATTTGGAAGGGCGACATTCCGTCCCGTCTAGTACAAAATACACGGATTGGCGGTTCAATTTGTAAAATACTTAACATATCTACAAAATGATTATATTAGTAATCCGTTTATAGCGTTTTTATTGTTAAATTTAACATACGATGTTTGCTCAAAAGACACTTTATCAATTAATGAACGACGGTTTGATGCCGGAATTATTCTCTACGATAGAGGATAGACTTTTTCGGCGGTACTGGGGGTTTTTTCATGGGAGCATCCTGAAAAAAGCTCCCTTATTTATCGACCCTACACCCGCATTTAAAGAAGCGGGATTCCCTGTTTCCCAAGACCTCCTAGATGAATGGAATCAGATGAAGCATTTAGGAAGCCAAAATTTTGCCACTGCTCCTTATGAGAAGCTGAACATAGTTTTTCCGCAGGATGCAAAAATGCGCTTGTTTGTTTTGCTTTGCTGGCAAAGCCTGCATTTCTCCTTCGAATTTCTGAAGTATGATATAGAAAAAGAAGCTACACAACAATTAAAGCAATTTCATCTGATGGAATTTATGACTCAATTGGAACAATTGATGAATGATAATCGGTTGGAAATACATTTTGAGAAAGAAATTCGCGCTATTTTTCATGAGTTGATGGCCATTTATTGGTTAAAAACTTATTCGTCTTATCCTACGCTACTACACATCAAAAGCCTAAGTTATTTTGAAGAAGAGTTACGAGCTCTATTTAAACCGGGGGCAATTGNNTAAAGCCATACGAAGCAGCCCAATTTTTGCATATCAGCACGCAGACTTTAAGCAATTGGAGAATCAGTGGTAAGCTAAGCGCATATAGAAAAAATGGCAATCGATATGAGTATTTATTAAAGGGACTAGAAAAAATCAAAAAAGAATGTAACCCCTAAATCATCCAAATTATGAATTCCCGCGACAACACGACCCCATTATTGCGCAATGCTCTTCAGTTTTCAATCTCAGCAAAAACGATTATCATTGGTATTTATTTTCAAGAGCAAAAAGGGCTTAAACGTATCCCCAGCTCCTTTTTTTCTACCATTTGTAAGGATAAAGAATTGATAGATCGTGCGAACGAATACGTGTGGATAGCCACTCAGCTTGAGCATGCCGATGCGCCCCTCTCTATTGAACTGCAAAAAGAGCCCTCCTTAGCCTTGTGGTATTATGAAAACATGACCTACGCGCTGCTTAAAGATCAGTTTCGGATTACGCGTCGCTCGTTTACGGGGGCTTTTCAATATTGGGTAACAAGGGAAGAAAAAGCCAAAGGGCTAATTATTCCTTTTCATAAATACAGTCTTTACTTTAATTTGAGACCCGATCATCAGCAAATCTACATAAGTGTGACCTACGATGGGGAGTCGAAAGTCTTATTAAAGGATCTCGAAAGCTTGGTTAGCAAGCATCAGTTGGATACGCATTTATTAAAATCGGTTATTTTTGAGAAACAATGCCAACCCTACCGATGGATTAGCGAAGCGGTTCGTTTGAAACAAAAAGAAGTGTATCCTATATTAAGGAGAGAAATTGCCAAAACACTTGAAATAGAATGGGAAATTGCCAGTGATAAGTATAAGCTGCGAAAAGCTTTTGAACAGATCGATGCCTTTTATAAAACCTATTTACAAAATGAAGCCTTGCAGCAGCTTTTTGGCACTGTATTGAGCTGGGTTAGGGTGAAGGACAGCGAAATGGGTTTGATCAAAGATCGCAGCAAGGTTTTGGTTTTTGGCCAACAGCAGGAGTCGAGTAATGCTTATACTGCATTTGCTCAAAACGGCCCTTTTCAACTACCTCCCCAACGCCATTATGTTGTGTTTATCATCTACAGCCCTCATGAAGTAGAGGCGAAAGGATTATTGGAAAACCATCTGAAAGGAGTAAAAGGCTTTAAAAGTATTCAGGAGTACAGTCACCTACCATTGGTTTACCATCCGGAGCTGAACATTGAAATCAATGATTTAGAAGATATGGAAAGAGAGATTGGGGTGGCTATAAATCGTTTACAGAAAGAAAAAGACCTTGCCTATTTTGCTTTTTACATCTCGCCCTACTCCAGATACGGCGATAGGCTACAAGACCAACTCCATTATTATCGCATCAAAGAGATTTTACTAAAGCGGCGCATTGTTTCGCAGGTGATTGTAGGGTCTAAGATGAAAGAACAAATCAATTATTGGATTCCTAATATTGCCATTTCGATGGTAGCAAAGCTGGGAGGTATCCCGTGGAAGCTTGCTCGAATTGGTGAAAAGGAATTGATAGTAGGCTTTGGGGCGTTTAAAAGCAATCTCCGCGAAAAGCCCTATGTAGGTTCTGCTTTTTGTTTTGATAACGAAGGCCATTTTCAGGAGTTTGATTGTTGGCAGGAGGCATATGAATGGTCTTTTGTGGGCTCATTATCTAAGGCCATCCGCGCCTATCAAGCTAAAAATGCAGGCATCCAACGCCTAGTGATTCATTATTACAAAGAGTTGAACAAGAAAGAATTTATGCAGATAGAGGCGTTGATTGATCGGATTCAGCTATCCATTCCGGTGATTGTGGTACAGATAAACAGCAGCTTTCGACCTAAGGAGCTAATCATCGATACACAACATGAGTATAAACTCCCTTTAAACGGGAGCTATTATCAATTGCAGTACAATGATTATTTGCTGTATATTAATGACAGGGAGCAGGAAGACACGAAGGGGATAAAAATGGCCGGATATCCTTTAAAGGTGAGTTTACAATCGAACCGCGCCGGCTTGTTTGAAGATAAAGCCTTGGTACAGAATTTAATGCAACAGTTGCATGATTTTAGCCTATTGCATTGGCGAAGTATAAGCCAAGCACGGCTTCCGGTTACACTTACCTACCCACAGTATCTGGCTCGTATTTTTCCGTATTTTGAAGCAGATTTGCTACAAGATAACAGCAGAACGAGTTTATGGTTTTTGTAGGCCAATAAGGCGCAGCGGAGAGAGCGGTGGCGGTTGGTACAATGACGAGAATCAGGTTAAATCGCTCAGGAAATTTGGCAAGTAGAAACTTAAAACAGATGACCCATAAATTCAAAAGTGAGTATTACTATTCTTGATAAATAAGGAAAAGCTTTGAAACGAATAGCCTTGAGCGAGCAGGGCATGCAGGAGAAATTTGTATTGGGAGAGGGTGAAATCCATTTTTTGATTTTTTGTTGAGAAAGTATTGTATTTACAATTCACTTTATCTCAAATTACATGACCTGAGGATTCGGTTGCGCAAATGAGCAATACTATTCTTTTAACAACTCATTCAAATCCTTTACCACTTTGGCAGGTACACCAGCGACTAGGGTACGAGGAGGAACATCTTTTGTAACAACAGAACCTGTTGCAATTACAGATTCATCACCTATGGTTACACCGGGGGCTATTATTACACCGGGCATTATCCAAACGCCTTTGCCGATTTTTGTTGGCATAATTCGCCGGGGATAAATTTTCTTTAAAATTGTATCCGATGGGATATTTGCATGTGCTGAAATAATTGTTCTATCTCCAATAGAGGTATGATCTCCTATAGAAATTTGATCGGTAAAAACTCTATCAAAGATTACTTCATGACCGATGTAAACATCTTTTCCTATTTTTACGCCTCTCCACCGATGAATCACAGTTCTCCATGATTTTATAAAAGTGAAAAAGGCGATTTTATCAAGGATAAATCTCCCTACGAATTTTAAGCCGTACCAAACCGCACCTAGTGGAGTGTTTAAATGATAGAATTCTAATACTTCTTTTGCTGGCATAGTTAATCCTCCTTATGTAAATGTTTGCAATAATTTTTCAATGTCTCGAATGTATATTCTCGATTTTTAAAGAAAATCAGCTCTTTTTCAAAAATAGGTATTGCTTTAGCGCCTAAATTTTTAACTTTCATTTTATGGCGAAGCACATCTCCCAAAAGGTAGGAAAAATAATTGGGAGCCCGACGACTAATTCCATTTCCATCTCTTTCTTCATCGATAAATTCATTTGGATGGGTTAAAAACACAAAAGGACGATTATTTAATTTTGTTTCCCAATGCAAAAGGGTTCTAGTCATTCGATTTAGGCTCGGGGCAATCCGCATAAAGGTTCCAATATACGGAAAGCCAAAAGCAGATATAGGTATTTCTAAAAGCTCGGAATCCCCTTTTTTGAAAATATTATTGGAATCGGTAAAATAGGGAAGCCGAGGGGCAGTTAACCAATTCAATTTCTTCAATGCTCCAAAAGACATAAACATATCCAATCTTTGGGAAGAGATTGAAGAATCAATCTTAAAACCGCATTCTAATAGAGCTTTTACCGTATCTTGATTTACGCGAGCCGCAGGGGCTCGGAATGAAATTACCTCTTCCCCAATGATATTTTCTAAAATAGACTTTGATTTTAAAAGGTGTTCCTTTTGTTCCGTAAAAGAAAGAACATCAAAAGACTGATTTACCTCATGTGTATAGCCATGTGAACCAATTTCATGACCTGCTTTGTGCGCCATAATTACTACTTCAGGGACTAGCTCCGCAATATGGCCAGTATAAAAGAAAGTTGACTTTACATTGTATTTAGCGTATAAATCCAATAGGCGCGGCATTCCCTGTTTGAGCACAAATTGAGCAGTAGCATCGTCTAACCGATGGTTGAGGATAGATGTGGTTTCGACATCGTTGGTGATGAGGCAGTATTTTGACATCGAAATTAAAATTTCTTTTGTTGGGAACGCCATTCTTTAACCGAAGAAGGATAATTATCTATTAACCAAGTCCAAAATGCCGATACATCTATTTTATCACGAAGCATTTTATCTCTTTTCTGATGCCATAAAAGCTTGATTGATTCAATTTTTAGTAGGTTATCTAATTTTTCTAATAATGCATTGCTTTTGGATACAGGAAAGCCATAAGTTAATTCGTAAAGCTGTTCCAACTCTTCTAGAACTCCAATTTTACCAGCAAAATTACTATAACGTAATGAAGGTGTTCCAAGGACTGCAGCTTCTACACACATACTTTGACTGTCGGCGATTAATAAATCAGCAAAATAAAGGTAATGATGGATTTGTGATATGTCGATAGCGCTACAATACTGATTTAAATCGNNAGGCCAAAAGTTTTTCTCATGAGTGTGATAAGAGCAGCTAGTTTAGTATTTTTTTTTCTCCGTTCTGGCAGAATGTTTTCATACTGAATTCCATCAGCAATTAGCAAATTTTCAAGTATATCTTTGGTGTTAATTGTTATTTTTATAACATGCCCCTTTGTAATTAGATTTCGAATCACATATTTAAACATGTGATATTGAGCCGGGTGGGCTAAATGGAAGAGTATTTTCATTATTAATCTTTCAAAACTTTACTGTAAATTCCAATTATTCTTTTAGCAATACTTTCAGAATCTAATTCCAAATCAATAATTCTTTGACGACCTTTAGTGGCTTTTTTTTCTTTAGCATATTCTAAAGCTCTTTCAATATTTTCTGCAACATTTTTGACATCATAGGAGCTAATAAAATGACCTTCAGAATCTCCAAACAACCAACTTACATCTCCCACATCTGTTGAAACAATTGGACGATTGCATGCCATTGCTTCCTTAATCACATTTGGACTACCTTCCCAAAGACTGGTAAGAATAATAACATCGGCAGCATTATAATAGGATGCCATTAGTTCATTGGGGATATTTTCCAGAACATGAATATCCACATCTGGAATACCCATACTATCGTATGCCTCTTTTGCTAAAATATAATTCTTTTCTTGTCTCTTAGGGTCTGCCGCAAATAATACATGACGCTTATTTTTATCCCATCCTGTAACTCCCAAAGCTTTTTGTTTGCTCAATGGAGTGAACTTTTCAAAATAAACCCCATTTGGAGCTACAATAGTTTGGTCGATACCTAAAATCTTTTTCATGTCTTCTGACTTTACGATTATAGCTGACCAGAAAAAACGATTGAAAAATTTAATGATAAAACGATAATAGCTCTTCGCTTTCACATCACTACCCATTAATGAGACTACCAAAGGCTTTGCCCCTGCTATAGATACTACAAATGCGGTTAAGGAATAGTGGGCATGAATAATATCATACTTATTCCTTTTTAAAAAGGCTTTTAGTTTGAATATAGCTTTAAGATAAGCCATAAATCCCACATCTTCAATCGTATAGTAATCAACAGAAACTCCAATTCCTTTTATGGATTCTCCTTGATTTAGAGTAATGATTGAAATTTTAGAATCCAATTTTCCTCTACTAATAAATAAAACCTTCATTTCTCTAATGAATATTTAAAATGTATCAATATCTGCATAGGTAATAACGAAAACATGTAAGTCGAGCTCATGAGATAAGTCTAAATAATTATTTGGCAAGTACTTTCGAATTATGGGATTTGAAGAATAAGCAAAACTATGCTTTGCTTTAATTATGCAATCTCTTCCCATTTCTCAATGGAAACCAATATGATATCTTTTCTCGGTTAATAATTAAATAAATTTTTCAAAATCATTATCTATTAGCTCCACGTCCCATTTGGCATTTTCTAATTTATTTAACAAACTTTTGTTTTCAGAAAAAAATGAAAATGTAGGATTCGTAACAACAGATTTTGTATGTTTCTTTAAGTAATAAGATAATTCCTTATTTGTAGTATAGAATCGAATATAAGAATCACCTTTATTTCTCCCCCAAAAAAACAAGGTCGATATCATATTTCTTATTTGTAAAAATTGAGTGTTATCTGATACCCATAATATATCAATATATTCTCCATGGTTATTATTAAGTAATAATATAGCAGAGAAATTTTCAACTGAATAGATATAATATTTTTCTCTATTTGGGGAGTTCTTAATTCGCCATGTCAAAAAATCTTCATCTCGAATTGGTAAAACCATATTTTTTGATTTTTTTTTCATTTCTGCTTGTAGATACAAATCATAAAATCTTTTTAATGAATTCTCATCAAGTTTTGATATATCGCTTTCTGAGGATTTTTTAAAATGCTTTTTGTAAATGAAATATAAAAAAGGATTAGATAAAAAATTTAAAACAATTTGTAAAACGAGAGGCATTTTTCTTGCGAATCTTGGATGACTAAATGGTTTTATAAAATTTCTGTGAAAATAGGTGTCTGTAGATTCTTTCCATCCTAGTTTTAAGAGAGCCTTTAATGAATTAGGTGTGTTAGTAAGGCCTACATGTATTTCAGAATCTTTCATCCTTTCTTTTGAAAGAATGGGACCAAGACCTTGGCCTTGAAATTCTGGTAACACTTTAAAATCAGTAAACCAGGAAAATGTTAACTTTTTATCATCAAAAGTAACATTAACGGGAATAGTTCCGGCATGAGCAATGACCTGATCTTTATAAACTAATACATGTGGAATTTCATTATTGCATAGGTATGATCGGTAAATCCATTTCCACATGTCCTCGGTATAGTTTGCGCGTTTTGGGTATGCTTTATTATAAAAATCTCCTAAACTATCTGAATTAACATCTTTTGCGGATAAAGCCTTTACATCTGTTTTGTTAATTTTTTCCATAATTAATTTAATTTAGCTTTTAATTCTACTTTGATAAATTGAATTCATGATTAGTCTATTCTGTATTATACTTCTTCTGAAACTCTTTTAATGATAGCCCTTTTTTTACGACTCATTAAACAACCAGTATAAATATCTTAGCCTGTTTTTTGATCATCTATCAAAAACATATTCGCCTATTTTATTTTTACTTTTTTCATTAGATGCCAAATACCAGAAGTTCGCAATATGAATTCTCCTAAATTATTTGTGTCATTTATACTCAACCTTGGAATGGTATGCGGATTTGTATTTTTATTCACAAATCCACCTTTTGCTGAAAATGCCAATTTATAGCCATGCTTAATTAGCAAATTAATATCTCTATCACAATAATTTCCATTAGGATACGCAAAAGCATATACCGGCTTAGAAACGAGTCCTTCAATTACAACTTTTGAATTTGAAATCTCGTATTCTGCAATAGTATCATCCGAATTTGGTAAACAAGGATGATCCATTGTATGCGACTGAAAATCGACAAAACCTGCCATTTCTTGAATCTGCTCAAATGTCAATGCATCTGGTATATTTTTTGTTAGAAACTGCTTGTATCCTGTTTCTAGTATTGCCCTTCTTTCATTGTCAGGAATCCTTTTCAAATTATCTTTAAAAGAATTATTTGCAAATGGAATTTTAAACCAAAAAGCGTTGTTTGTGCCTATTATCGAAGCTGTTAAGAAGATTACTGGCCTTATTTTATTTGCTTTTATTGTTTCCAACAGCTGATAATTACCTATGTGACCATCATCAAATGTAATTAATAATGAATAATCAGGTAAATTTTGTTTTTCCCCATTTAGAAAATCCCTTAAAGTTATAAGATCAATAATATTGTAATGCGCTTTTAAATATTCCACTTGCCACTTAAAATTATCATTGCTAATATCATGATAATACAAAACAGTAATTCTTTTTTTTTGAAATAGAAAGCGGGATATTTCAGGGAATCTGCAATACCGCATTAATTGCATGATTAGCGTCTTCATTTTATTATTTAAAGATTTAGCATATGATTAATAACTGGACGATATTTCCCTGTTTTTGAATTTTCGATATGATCTTCATACGCAATACTAATGTTTACTTTTCCAATCCTTTTTTGAATATCCGTTATTAAAAACCGTTCTTCATCTTCTGTTAAAGTATCTGCTATTAAACGCACCAGAATACGATCATTATTTTCTTGAACTATTTGGAATTTTTTTACATTTCTGTTTTTAGCAATATCACTATCGAAAATAAGATGCCAAAAATAAGCCCAATGTAAATATTGTCCATTTATACCTGTAATATAATCACATGTGCGGCCCATAATTTGAGTGATTAATTGTGATTTTCTGCCGCAACTACAATTCTTTTCACTTATTATGGCTTGATCTGCATTCCAATACCGAATAAAAGGCATGGTATAATTATCAAGATCAGTTATAATTAATTCATTTGAGTTATTCTGTTCGACAATTACATGCTCTTCTGTAATATGAAGCCCCTCATGCTTCTCACATTCATATGCAAGTCCACCAATTTCACCGCATCCATATTGATCAAATACTTCCGCATTAAACACCTTTTTAAATAAGGCCCTATGCTCAGGCATTAATGGTTCGGCAGTTGTGTAAATAGAATCTACAAAGAATGAAATTTCCAATTCTTCAAGCTTTAGGGCAATTGAAAACAAAAATTGTGGATAGGCACGAATTCTTGAAAATTTATTGCTCTTAAGTAAATTTATTGCTGTTTCTAAAGTTTTATTAGAAGTATCATAAATATCAACTTTAACATTATTTGACAACAATTCTAGTGCTTTTGTAGTTAACCTATTTAGAAGACTTGTTTTTTTTACATGACCCCCCATTAGAATTAATGTTTTCTTTGGCAGATTCAAACCCATCCAATCCTCAGCCCTTTTAGCGGAACCCCAAGCAGAACTTCTGCTATTTGCATCATTTCTTTTAAATAATATATTTCCAGTTGTCCCTCCAGTTTGACCTAACTTTACTCCCCTTATACTATTTTGATTTTTGGGAATGAAATCATCATAGTTAGCTTGAATAATTTCCTTGGTAAGTATCGGAAATTGCTTAAGCACATCTAATGAGTCTATTTTCTCAATATCAATCCCTTGTTTAGTTATAATCCGCTGATAATATGGAATATTTTCGTTACAATGTTGCAAAAGTAATTTCAATTTATTGAGCTGAAACTTTTGCATCTCTTCTTTGGAGTACCATTGTGTTATATTATATGTTTGATAGTTTTCCCAAACGCTCTTTCCAGTCAATATATCCAATAGTTTAATTTTATTCATGTAAACTAATTTTTTGATGAAACAATAAATAAAAGGCTTCCCAATTTTGTATTAGATTTTATTAAATGAAGGTAACTTTCCAGTATAGGTTGAATAATTTTAAAAATAACAACATCAATGATTCGCCATTTTTCTCTTTTAAACTTGGGTGTTAAGATTTGATTAATATGCAAACCAGCATAATGATGGTGATCTTGAATTTGACCTATAGAATATTCGGTAATATGATAAGAAGGAATATGAATTCTTAATCCAAATAATTTTCTAATTACATTTCTTATGTGGTACCGATTTGGTGTTGATATAATAATTATTCCATTTTCACCTAAAAGTTTCGCTAAATGAATCAACATTCTGCAAGGATTTTCAATATGTTCATAAACATTATTTAATATGATAATATCATACTCATATTTTTGTTGTATAAACTGCATCCCATCCCCAACTATATAATTAACATCATCATTCTTCTTTTTTGCTTGAATAATAGCTGTTTCTGAAATATCAATGGCATCAAATTCTACGGATGGAAAACCTTCCTTTAACCTTGTAGTAATAATACCAGTTCCGCACCCAACATCCAGAACATATTCCAATTTATGTTTCCTGGAGAATTCTTTGACAATTTCTATAGTCGATACTGCTCTTGTCAGATGAAAATCACTTTTAGATATTAGACCGAAAGGATTGGAATTCCTATTTTCTTGCTCATTTATATCAATCATGTACTCGATTTTAATTTTGTCAACCAATTAACTTGCATTCATTTTTCTATTTATCTTTTCAGAAAAAAACTAGTCATGCCATAATAATAAATTCGGAAGAATTTTTTTATCGATCAGTGTAGGAAAATTATTTATGATTTTCTCGGATTGACTGAAATTCAATAGCAGAGTGATAAAAATAGCCTAAAATACCCCCCAGAAACATATATTTAATACAGTTGAAAATAACGGCATCCATTCCCCCTGATAAATTTATTATTAACGACATAAAAATAAAGGCGATATAAATAGTAGTTAACATTCTACCAAATTGCGAATTAATTATAAATTTAGGTGCCCGTTTCTTGACTTTGAATAAAATAAAGATAAGAAAAACCTGATATATATAATACCAAATAAAACCAGCAAAACCAGAGCCATGCAATATCAAACTGAAATCATTATGCAGTTGCCTTTGACCATAGCTGCCTTCACCATAATTACCCCTAGAATTAAACATCTCCTTGCCAAAAAAGGATGATTGCAGATCATTTGGGTTGGTTCGCTCATCAAGAACAATAAAAAATTCCTGATATCTGGCCTCAGATTCATAATTTTCTACAACATCCAATCTGTTTTCTCTTTTTTCTATTTGTTTATTCAACAGATTACCATATAACGGGTATGATATGGCAAGGGCAATTATAACAACAAACAAATATCCTATGGCTTTTATTCTATAACCAAACGCTATTCCCCAAAAAATATATCCGATAAAAACAGCCAATATCGTGACCCTCTTTAGCTGAACAACAATGAGAATGAAAACTATAATTCCCAGAATAATAAGAAAAATACGGTATTTTTTTTTGCAATTCGCAATAATGAGTGGGTAAAGTACTAAAATATAGGCAATGCCATTTAAGGCTGCGGTAAAAAGATTGCCTGTATCGAATAAATCTGCGGAATATTTTTGCCCGCCTAAATCAAAAATGTTAGCCACTATTAAATTGGCTAAATATATCAAAAGAAAATAGATCGACATCTCGAGCAATTTAAATACTCGATCTTTATTGATAATTTGTGTAAATGATAAAGGAAGAATTAACGCCGGCAATAAAGCATTGGCAAAATTAACGAGAGAATATTTGAAATCTGAAGAAAAGAAAACCAAAATAAAAAAGTATAAATATAACCAATAGATTCCTTTAACAAATTTTACCTCACTATAGTATGTTAGGGTTGCGTGGAGCAAATACAAAACAAATCCACCACCTATAATATAAATCATTGGAGAACGATAAGGTATTAGCACTCCAGCACTTGCTGAGAATATTGTATAAAATAGAACAAATTTAAAATAAAATTTTGTTATAAAGCTTTCTCTTGATTTTTTATAATATAAAAACATATATCTAAATATAAGTATTAAATCGTTTTTGAAATCAAGTAGAGAATAGCCATCATATTTAGTATGATCCTATTTATTGGGTTTAATGTTTTTGTATATTTCATGTTCGCTTTTTTTTAGTATGAAAACTCCTTGTTTTCAATTGCTTTTCTTTAACTTAAGGTAATAGTTGAATATTGAAAAAATAATTAAGAAATATAGCGTAAATAGCATTACTCATCTAAAGTTTAAAGCCTGATCATAAACCTTATACAGCTTCCTGCCTCCATAAACACTATGTCCATAATTATTGCGTCAATTAAGTACATTATGAATAAATGCTTACCTTCCGTAATGCTTTTGTTATTTTAGCAAAAACTTGGTCAGCTAATTTTATTCTCCTCGTAATACTCAATTTGTGGTAAATAATTATTAAATAGAGTGATAAATTATAAAAATAATAATGCAACTGTTTTACATTCCCCTTTTTGTATTTTTTGCTATAAATCAATAAGTTCTTTGCGTATGTTGCTGACAATACGATGCCTCTGTTTTCCTCCTTCGATGGTATATGTCTTCTATATTTTACAGTTACCGCGCTTATGCATTCTATTTTATAATTCCTCCTGAGTACTTTTGTAAAAAATGGACCATCTTCAATTAGAGGAATTTCTTCGTCAAAACCATCAACATCACAAATCAACTGTTTTTTTATAAAAACGGATGTTACAATTACTTTATTCCCTGTTAAGATCAGTCTATATTGCTCTTTTGACGTTATGTTCGTTTTGAAAAACGGCATGAGCTCAACCTGCGAAATACCCATGAAATTATTATCTTCAAAAGTATCCTCAAAAAACTGTACATTTGACTGTATTATGCTTGCAGTGCTATTTTCAGATAAATAATTTATATTATCTGCAATACAATTTTGCAATAATGCATCATCCCCTGCAATCAATTTAACCCAGTCACCCTTCGCATTTTTAACACCTCTGTTACAATTCGCTGATGTACCGGTATTCTCAGGTACAGTAATCAACTCTACTCTGGCAAACCGATCTCTATTCTCGTCAATCCACTGCCTGCAAATACTCACTGTATTATCAGCGGAAGCATCATCACTTACAATCAATTCAATATTCTTATAGGTTTGTTCTCTGGCACTTTCAAGAGTTTCCAGTACATATTTTGATGAGTTATAGGTTATGACTATAATTGACACTAATGGGTTATTCTCTTTTTCCAGCATTCCTAGATTGTTTGAACCTGTTTTTAATTCCAATTAAAATGGCTTTTATGTCAAGCCTTTTATCCAATTCTATAAACGAATACCACGAAGAAAAAGCAATTAAAACCACTCCAATAATATAAGGATACGGATTATTCATAAACTTCACTGCCATAAAGCTAATTAAAGCCAATCCTAATTGAATAAAAAATATTTTTATAAAAGAAGGATTGAAAGAAAACTCAAATTTTATTTTCGCTACCAAATAAACCTGAATTGAGTAGAGGAAGTAAGCTACCAAAAATGACAATCCAAGTCCAGTTAAACCAAGATAGTAATATCCTAAGAGGTTTAATCCTAAAAGATATGCATTGGTAATAATTTCATTCCAAAATAAAAGTTTGATGGCTCCTTTGGCTAAAAATAAAAATGAAATTGACCAACTTGCTGCCTTAAAAAACATTCCAAGTGCAGCCCAATATATCATAGCCGTAACAGGTAAAAACTTTGTTGAATAAAATAAGATAACTACCCAGTTAATGAAAACCAGAAAAACAATTATAATGGGTGCCAGTATAAGCAAAGCGATTTCAGCTTGTTGATTCATTACATTCTGACTTTCTTTATTGCTATGTGCTACTGCGGAAAGCCGCGGATAATAATCTGTGGCCATAGCAGTAAAAACCATACCCACATAGGTGTTGATAATGGCAAAACCGGCACTGTACAATCCAACCTGATCTATTCCACCTATATTACTTACAAAAATACGGACGATGTAAGATGCGCCTAGGGTTATTAGACTGCTCAGGCTTATCATAAAGCCCATCTTCAACATCCCTTTTCCTTCGGTGATGGTACGAGCCTTTGAGACAAATATTGGTTTAATATCTAATTTTTGCGCATAATACCAGGTTAAAACAAGCGTTGTGATTGAAGTAACAATAATTCCAGGCACAATACCTTTTACTCCATAAAAGTAATACAACGGGATGGTCGTAAAGAGTCCGATAATACTCCCAATCACTCCAGCTTGTGCCATGTAGCTTATCTGGCGCATTCCTCTAAGCATTACGCCTTGGCCGTCACTGATTTGATTAAGCAATAATGTTATAGAAATCCCGATAAAGGCAAAGGTGTAATCCCGGTTTCCAAAGGTAATCTCGCTAAGCCAAGGAGAAAGCACAACCGTAAGCAAGGCTCCCAGTAAGCCGGTAACCCATACCCATCGCCTAAAAACCTTAGCTACGATAGCAAGTCTTGTTTCATTGCCAGTGCTGTGTGCTGCGGAAATGTCTTTCACGGCACTTGTTGAAAGACCAAAATTTGTTAAGGCAGCAATAAATCCGGAGGTGGAAGTTAACAAGCCTGATATTCCCATACCTAACGGGCCCAATAGCACCGCAATAAATTTTGAACGGATAATTCCAATAATAATCTGAAATACCTTTACCCCCCCCAAAATAGAAGTCGCTTTCATTATTTGGCGATAGGAAGATTGTTGTTCTGACATTTTAGTTTATTAAGTGTTCAAAAGCAATATTAAATAGTGAATTTGTTTAACTTATTAGCTATTCTGATATATCTCTTTTTCTTAAAGGTATTATAATAGAGTGGCGCAAATAAATTATAATTATTCGGCTTTATATAAAAAGTCATCCATGCGATAGTGGGTGAAATTATTCTTGAGAATTTAGGAAGAGTGCTAAAGGAATATGTTTTTTAAGCAGCAATTTGATTGAAATATTTTACATAAATAGATTTGCGGAAAAAATAATAAACTATTTTGTTATTTATAGTGAAATCCATTCAGTAAGGAATTTATCAAATTTGATTGTATCAATTATAAACGGTGCATGAATATTTAAATCTTTAGAATATTTTTCCTCAGTAAAATAAATCAGTTCATTTCCTACAAAACTTGATATTGTTGAAAATCCGGAAAAAGACAATTCATTTTTCGCAAAAATAATTACTTTACAATTTTTTTTACAGTAAATCAAATTTGTAAAAGCCGCCCCAGATCCTCCTACAATATACTCAGCATTACTAAACATCGATATTTGATCTGGAATTGAATAATTTTCGGGGAGAATTGTTTCAAAATCGTATTTTTCTAATATTTTAAAAACATCTAATTCATTAAATTGCCTTCTTCCACTTGCTTTACTTCTTGATATATATAGTCGTTTCGGAAATACTTTCTTTGATGAGTGTGGTCGCAAATTATTGCGTAAATATTCTAATGAATTAATATCAAACAAAATATCCTCTGGTCTGATATCATTTTCATTTATAAAATTTGGAGGTATAAAATTTGGACTTGAGAAATAATACAATTTATTTATTCTGTATTGCTCACTTTTTTGTAATGGAATTAGTTTTCTTTCCTTTTTATTCAGAATGGCAAATAGTTCGAAATATTGAGGCACCTCAAAACATATTTTATCGACCAATATTGGTATATTAGAATCTAAATTTAATGCGTCAATTTGTTCAAATTTGATCAAAATTTCGTACAAGAGATGGTAATAGTTCCAAGAAAAATTACCGCCCATAAAAATAGCAGCCTTAAAAGAAGTATTTGAATCCTTATTTTTAATTAAACAAAAATCTTTTTTATAAAATATCAATCCTTCATCATTATATTTAAATCTATGATTCAGATCATATTTTTTAAGATCATATAAAACATTTTGGCTGTCTAAAATTATTAAATTTGAGCCTCCTGTAATTACAGTATCATTTAGAATTCCAACATAATTATGGTGGTCATTAACTTTAGTAAGTCTATTATTTTCGCATTTTAATGAATTAAATTTAGGTGGGCTGTAAAATAGCGGGGTTTGCTGTTTGAAAATATATTGCATTTTCTCAGGATATTTAGTATTAATAAACTCAATATTTACAAATTTTCTAATTCCATATTTGTTAGCTATTATTACTTGCGTTAATGATTTTATAAATGCCCTATCTTTTAGAAGTTGCAATATCAGCCAGAATTTAAAATTTTTCAATTCTAAATGCATTTTCACCAATACTTTTTTCATTTGCTTTGGAAGCAACTTTTTCAAGAAAAGTTTAAAATAATCGAACATTTTATTTTAGCGTAACAAAAGTTCGTAAAATTTCAGTAACTTTTCTAACTTCTATATCGGTCATTACAGGGCTAATCGGCAAACTCAAAACTTCATTGTGAATTTTTTCTGTAACCGGAAAACTCATTCCATTCCATTCCATATATGCCAATTGTTTGTGGGGTGGTATTGGATAATGAATAAGTGTTTGAATGCCATTTTTCGTCAAATATTGTTGTAATTGGTCACGTTGTGGGGTCCGAATAACGAAGAGATGAAAAATATGACTGTTGGTTATTTGCTTTTGGCCTTTAGCAAAAGGTAAAATAATATTGGGATGTACAATGTTTTCTATATAGTATTGTGCTATTTCTCTTCTTCTTTGATTATCGGCATCGAGGCGTTTAAGTTTTACTCTTAAGAAAGCTGCTTGTATTTCATCAAGCCTGGAATTGAGTCCTTGATAATCATTTACATATTTTTTTGTGCTTCCGTAATTTGCTAAGGCTCGTATTACTGAGGCCAGTTTTTCGTTGTTGCATGTAACAGCACCGCCATCACCTATAGCTCCGAGGTTTTTACCGGGATAAAAACTATGTCCGGCAGCATCGCCCAATGAACCTGTGCGTATATCAGCATAAAAGCAACCAACTGCCTGTGCATTGTCTTCGATGATTTTCAGATTGTGTTTATACGCCAAAGTTTGAATTTCGGCATTCATTGCATTTTGTCCATACAAATGCACAATCATAATTGCTTTGGTGCGTTTGGTTATTTTTTCCTCAACAAGAAAAGGATCTATATTGTAGGTATTAATATCCGGCTCGACCAAAACTGGTATTAAACGATTGTCGGAAATAGCCAAAATAGAGGCAATATAGGTATTGGCAGGAACAATTACTTCGTCACCCTCTTGCATAATCCCCATTTCGATATAGGCTTTAAAAATAAGTCTTAAGGCATCCAAACCATTACCAACACCAATACAGTGCTTAGTCCCAATAAATGAAGCATACTCCTGTTCAAAGGCCTCGTTCTCTTTTCCTAATAAATACCAACCGGAATTAATTACACGTTTAACCGCCTGTGATAGTTCAGGTTCAAAACTATCGTTTATGGCTTTTAGGTCAAGAAATTTGATCATGATTTTTCACATTCTAATCCAACAATATTCCTAATTGCATTCCTCGTTAATTTGTAATCTTCCGGGAAATAATGGCCCAAATAATCATCTTTCGTTTCTCCTATAATCTTAACTCCCAATTTTTTGTGAAACTCAATAACCTTAATATTTTGTTTCCTTATATCCATATGACATCTTTTAAAGCCCATTTCAAAAAATGCTAAATCATAAATCATAAGTGCACATTCCAATGCAGCATACCTTGTTTTGTTTTCATTTAAAATCCAACTTCCCCAACAAAAAGAATTTCGCCCATCAATGAAATCATACATTCTAACCGTTCCAATTGGTATTGAATCCGAAATACGATGAATTATATAATAAAATTCCATCCCTTTTTTTTCTCTTTCCTTATACTTTTCAAGCCATTCTACCTGCTTTCCATAGTCATCATCGACCTGGGACAAGTGCTTGTTGTATTTTGGGTCAACCCTTAATAATTGAATGAATTTTGCATCGCTTACTTCAGCAAGCCGAAAATAAATTGTTTTACCTTGTAGTTCCATTATATAATTTATTGAATTAGAAGTTAATTAAAAAAGGCCTCCATTAATATCAATAGCTGTTCCTGTAATGTAATCAGAGTTTATTAAAAAATTAATTGCATTCAAAATATTTATTGGGTCGCCAAGTTCTTTTTTAGGTATCATTTCAATAATAGAATTCAAAACATTTTCAGGTACTTCGCTTATCATTCCTATATTAAAGTATCCCAAATTCAAACTGTTAATTGTAATGCCTTTTGAAGCATTTTCCTTAGCAATAACCTTTGTTATTCCCCAAAGAGCAGATTTAGAACCCGCATAAGCCGCAGTTCCCATGGTGCCTATTTGTGGGACTACTGACGCAAAATTGATTATTCTACCATACTTTTGATCACGCATTATAGGTAATAAATGTTTGATTAATAAAAAAGTTCCATGAGTGTTAACATCAAAAACCTTTTTCCATTCGTTGTAATCAAATTTATGAGACATACTGTTGTAGTTTGTCCCGGCACAATTTATTAGAATGATGTCTTTTAATTGAATCAAATTATCTTTTACAAATTTGATAATTTGATCCTCTTCTAAAATATTAACGTGCTGAAAGAGTTCAGTGTTTGTTTTTGGTAGTGTAGAATTAAACAAACCGATGACTTTTTGTCCTTCATTATTGAATTTATCCAATAAATATTTTCCAATACCTTTTGATGCTCCTGAAATAATAATCATGATAATTTTTTATTTGATTTATATTAAGACCACTTTAATATGGCCGCTCCATATGTCCAACCAGAACCAACTGCAGCAAAAAGTAGAGTATCCCCTCTTTTTAGCTTGCCTGCTTTATTTACTTCATCCAAAAGAATGGGAATAGTACCACCACTCGTATTGGCATATTTATCCATATTGGTCATCACTTTTTCCCAAGGAAGCCCAATAATTTCAGCAGTTTTCTTAAGTATACCAACAGAGGGCTGATGAGGTATCATATAATCTATGTCGTCAATCGTTAGACCAGTATCGTTTAATACTTGATTGATTGCTTTTGGCAATACTTCTGTTCCAGTCTCATATACTGCACGTCCATTCATTTGAAAATAGTGTGACCCATTATCTATGGTTTCATGTGAGGCGGGTATTTCAGAACCTCCTGCAGGAACTGTAAAATTCCATTTGCCTCTGCCATCTGTATAGAGTCTAAGCGCTAAAAAACCTTCATTTACGTTACCATGCGATAAAACAGCAGCACCAGCTCCATCTCCGAAAAAAACAGCATCACGGCTTTTCCAGTCAGTTATTCGTGAAAAAGTGTCTGCTCCTATAATTAGTACATTATCGTAAACTCCCGCAGCAATAAATTGAGAAGCAATAGACATGCTATATAAAAAACCACTACAAACTGCTGCAATATCAAAAGCAACAGCATTGTATGCTTTAATTTTATCTTGGACAATGGCAGCTGTTGAAGGCGCAATTCTATCAGGTGTTGTTGTTGCAACAATAATAAGATCAATGTCATCTATATTAAGTCCCGAATTTTTTATTGCTTCTAAACCTGCTTCTGCTGCAAGATCGCTGGTTGCTTGATTGGGAGAGGCGATATGCCTTTCTTTAATACCTAGGTTTTCCTCAATCCATTTGGCATTTGTTGAAATAATTGTTTCAAGATATTCGTTGGTATATATTGTCTCCGGAACATAAGAGCCTGTCCCAATTATTTTTACATTACGTACGAGTTGCTTCATCTTATTTTAAAATTATTAAATTCTTTATATGTTCTTAAATAATCCTCTTCATCATATTTATGCGAAGCCAAAACAAGGCTAATTGCACCAGATGAAAATTCAAACAATTCACGCCAGATTCCTGGGACAATTAATAGTCCATAATCTGGGCGGTTCAGGGTTACAATCTTTTTGTTATTACCATCATCCAATAAAACATCAAAAGAACCACCTGCCGCAACAATTAATTGGTATAATTCTTTGTGGGCATGCCCTCCTCTTGCTTCTCCACCAGGGATATCATATAAATAATAAATTCTTTTTATATCAAAGGGGATATTTTTTTGCCCTTCCACTATCGTTATATTCCCGTCCCTGTTATGGATTTTATTCAATGGAAGAATAACACAATCGTAAACGCTACTTATCATAAGCCCTCCTGTGTTTTTCAAATTCATTATAGTCTCTAATATAGTCCATTTCATTGTAATGTGTAGAACTCATTACCAATGCCAATGAATTGGTAGAAAAATTTTGCATTTGTCTCCACAAACCGGCAGGTATATAAAGCCCGTAATAAGAGCGATTTAAAGAAAAGGTTTGTTTTGTTATGCCATCATCTACTACCACATCAAAGCTGCCAGACAAAGCTACAATTAATTCCTGTTGTTCCATAAAAGCGTGGCCTCCTCGTGTTTGTCCTCCCGGCACATCGTAAATCCAATAAGTACGCTCTATCTTAAAAGGAATATGATTTTCCTCCTCAATAAAAGAGAGATTGCCTCGAGGGTCTTCAATTTTAGGCAAGTCAATGATTTTTGCTTTCATTGTTTTCTGTTTTAGTAATGCTATGGGATAATTTTTAAAAGGTTCAGCGGTTCAAAAGATCTGAGTATCTAAACCAAATGCCTGAAATACCACTCACAAGCCTCCAGAAAGCCTTGCTCGGCACTGTATTTTGGATTGTAGCCCAAAACAGCTTTTATTTTTTCTACCGAGGCCAAAGAATGCGGAATATCGCCTTCGCGTTTGGGGCCTATCTTTACTTCTATTTTGGCTATTTCGGGATCGTAATGAGCCAGCTTGTTTCGCAGCGCTTCAAAGAGTTGTAGAAGTGTGGTGTTGGAGCCGTAGGCCACGTTGAAAACTTCCATGATAGGTTGAGGTTGAGGTTGAGATCCTTCGACTTCGCTCAGGTTGACAGCTTGCTCAGTTGCTTTTGTGTTTGAGTTTTGACTTCTCGTCAGGCTCGAAGTGACATAGTTATTTAAGCGTTCTCGGATTATATCCGAAGGCGTGATGGCAGCCAGTTCATTCGCCTGGATCACATTGTCGATATAGGTAAAGTCGCGACTATAGCTGCCATCGCCATTGATGATAGGCGATTCGTGTTGCAAGAGGCTTTTTACCCAAAGCGGAATAACGGCTGCATAGGCTCCATTGGGATCTTGGCGTTTGCCAAACACATTGAAATAGCGCAATCCAATGGTTTCCATGCCGTAGAGTTCGCTATATACTTTGGCGAAATATTCGTTTACTACTTTTGTGATGGCATAGGGGCTTAATGGCCTGCCGATCTTTTCTTCAACTTTTGGCACATCAGTGCTGTCGCCATAGGTAGAGGAACTGGCGGCATAGATGAAGCGTTTTACGCCTTCGTCGCGGGCAGCAGTAAGCATGTTTAAAAATCCATCAATGTTTACGCTGTTGGTGGTTACAGGGTCTTTGATGCTTCGTGGAACAGAGCCCAAGGCAGCTTGATGAAAAACATATTCGCAATCGCGCACCGCCAGTTTGCAAATATCCAGATGTCGGATATCGCCTTCCACCATCTG
>DMBU01000132.1 GCA_003446015.1 Bacteroidales bacterium
CAAAATCGGTTCGTGAATGAATCCCTTCCAATTCTTTAAATCCAAACGGAAATTCAAATTCGATATCAAATGCAGCATTAGCATAATGAGCCAGTTTATCGTGCTCATGAAAACGATATTTTTCTTCTGGTAAACCCATGGCTTTATGCCATTTCATTCGCACTTCTTTCCAGTGATTAAACCATTCCATTTCGGTTCCCGGCTTAACAAAAAACTGCATTTCCATTTGCTCAAATTCGCGCATACGGAAAATAAACTGGCGAGCAACAATCTCATTACGGAATGCTTTACCTATCTGTGCAATTCCAAAAGGTATTTTCATGCGTCCGGTTTTTTGTACATTCAGGTAATTTACAAAAATCCCTTGAGCCGTTTCAGGACGTAAATATATTTTACTTGCTCCATCGGCAGTTGAACCTAATTGCGTTTCGAACATCAAATTGAACTGACGCACATCTGTCCAGTTTTTAGAACCAGAAACAGGACATGCTATTTCGCAATCAATAATGATTTGTTTTACCTCATTTAAATCATCTGCTTCTAATGCTTTTACTAATCTTCCTTGTATTTCATCAATTTTCGCTTGATTTCTCAACACATTTGGGTTAGTTTCCAAAAACTGTTTTTCATCAAAAGCATCGCCAAATTTATTTTTTGCTTTTTCAACATCCTTATTAATCTTAGCCTGATATTTTTGAATATGTTCTTCAATTAAATCATCGGCTCTGTATCTTTTCTTTGAGTCTTTATTATCAATTAAAGGATCGTTAAACGCACTTGTATGGCCAGAGGCATTCCATATTTCGGGATGCATAAATATTGCCGAATCGATGCCAACAATATTTTCATTCATTTTAACCATGGCATCCCACCAGTATTTTTTGATGTTGTTTTTTAATTCAACACCCATTTGTCCATAGTCATATACTGCACTTAATCCATCATAAATTTCACTTGATTGGAAAATATATCCATATTCCTTTGCGTGTGCTATAAGTTTCTTGAATTGATCGTCTTGAGCCATGTTTCGTTGTTTTTTATTCTCATTTAAAAATAATCTGACAAAAATAATCGAAATACTTCTGAAATCATAACATTATTAAGATATACGTTTAAAGCTTAGATTTCAGGTAAAGCTTGCAATATTTCAATAACAATTTCTAACTTTGCTGTTATCTTTTTTTACTCTAAAAGTCATTAAATATTATGATCAAAGAAACCGATTTTTTGGTTATTGGATCGGGAATTGCCGGATTAAGCTTTGCGTTGAAAGTGGCAGAACATGGCAAAGTTATTCTAATTAGTAAAACCTCTCTTGATGAATCGAACACAAAATATGCCCAGGGAGGTATAGCTGCTGTAACCTACGAGCCTGACAATTACTTAAAACATGTCGAGGACACCTTAATTGCCGGAGATGGATTATGTAATCGTGAAATTGTTGAGATGGTTGTTCGGGAAGCTCCTGCACAAATACAACAACTAATTGACTGGGGTGTGAAATTTGATTTGAATGATAAGGGGAAATATGACTTAGGAAGAGAAGGAGGCCATTCCGAATATAGAGTTTTACATCATAGAGATAAAACCGGCGAAGAAATTCAAAATACTTTAGTTGAAAAAGTAAAAAATCACAGAAATATTGAAGTCCATGAAAACCAGTTTGCTGTTGAAGTTATCACACAACATCATTTGGGAAAATTGGTAAAACGGGGTCAGAAAGATACAGATTGTTATGGTGCATATGTGTTGGATCTAAATACAGATCAGGTTAACACATTTTTATCAAGAGTTACTTTAATTGCAACAGGAGGAACCGGGAATTTGTATGATACAACCACAAACCCTAAAATTGCAACCGGTGACGGAATAGCTATGGTATTTCGGGCAAAAGGAATTATTGAAAACATGGAATTTATCCAGTTTCATCCAACCTCTTTATACAATCCCGGTGTTAAGCCATCATTTTTAATTACAGAAGCTTTACGTGGTTTCGGAGCAATTTTAAGAGGCCCCGATGGGCAAAAATTCATGAAAAAATATGATGAGCGAGGAAGCCTTGCACCGCGAGATATTGTTGCCCGTGCTATTGACCATGAAATGAAAATAACAGGGAGTGATCATGTATTCTTAGATTGTACACATCTTGATTCTAAAAAATTAAAAGATCATTTTCCCAATATTTACACAAAGTGTTTATCCTTAAATATTGATATTACCAAAGAGATGATTCCTGTAATTCCAGCAGCTCATTATATGTGCGGAGGAATTAAAGTTGATCAAAATGGATGTAGTACCATAAATCATTTATATGCCGTAGGCGAAGTTTCATCGACAGGATTACATGGAGCAAACCGACTTGCCTCAAACTCCCTTGCAGAAGCCGTAGTTTATGCTGACAGAGCTGCTAAAGATTCTATCCAAAAAATTCAAGATATTAAAATTAACAAGGAAATTCCGGAATGGGACACCAAGGGCGCTACATACACTGAAGAGATGGTAATGATTACACAAAATTACAAAGAAGTACAACAAATCATGAGTAATTACGTGGGAATTGTTCGATCAAATCTTCGCCTGGAAAGAGCAATGCGCAGACTAGAAATTATTTACAAGGAAACGGAAGAACTTTACGAAAAATCTATTCTTTCGCAACAACTTTGTGAATTAAGAAATTTGATCAATGTGGGTTACCTGATTATTAAAATGGCACAGGAAATGCACGAAAGCAGAGGCTTGCATTATACAATTGATTACCCGAAAAAAGGTGCTATTACTGAATTTTAAATTCTAAATTGATGCGATGCGTAAAGTCAGAACAATACTGAGTCCTATATTATTTCCATTAAGTTTACTTTATGGATTAGTAATTTATATTCGGAATCGACTGTATGACTATCAAATATTAAAATCAAATCAATTTACAGTTCCACTCATATCGGTTGGGAACATTACTGTTGGAGGAACAGGTAAAACACCCCATATTGAATATTTAGTTGATTTATTACAATCAGAATTTAAGCTTGCAACCCTAAGCAGGGGTTACAAAAGAAAAACAAAGGGCTTTATATTAGCAACAAATGATTCATCTGACAGAGAAATTGGTGACGAACCAAGGCAGATAAAACAAAAATTTCCTGGAATTGATGTGGCTGTTGACGCTGACAGAACAAATGGCATTAATCAACTAGCTGCTCAAAATAAGGATCTGGATGTAATTCTTTTAGATGATGCATTCCAGCATCGCAGAGTTAGCGCCAACTTATCTATTCTACTTATTGATTATTCACGACCTATTGATAAGGATTTTATGCTCCCTTATGGTAATTTGCGAGAATATGCCTCTGAAAAGAAAAGAGCGAATATTATTCTGCTAACAAAATCACCAAAAGATCTAAAACCCATCGATCGAAGAATCATATTTAATGATTTAAATCCGTATCCTTTTCAACATGTATTCTTTACAACATTCGATTATGGTGCGTTTAAGTCCGTTTTTAATACGTTCAATAACATTGAGCATACTAATTTTGAAGATTATGAAATTTTATTGGTGACAGGAATTGCCAATCCATTGCCTTTAAAAGAATATATTGCAGAAAATATTTCCAAAAATATTCAAGTTTTAGAATATTCAGATCATTACGATTTTAAAGAGGCTGATTTTAAGAAGATTGAACAACAATTCAATTTAATTAACTCTGATAAGAAAATTGTAATAACAACAGAAAAAGATGCAATGCGTTTACAAAAATTTAGTAATATTGCTAACGATCTGAAAGATTCGTTTTTCTATATTCCGATTCAGGTTAAATTTTTAAACAACCGAACGGACGATTTTAATCAGCAAATCATTGAATATGTTAGAAAGAATAAAAAGCACAGTTTCCTATATCCAGGACAAAACAAAATTTAATCCTGAAGTTGGAATTATTTTAGGCACAGGATTAGGTGGACTGGTAAAGGAAATTAAAATAGAGCATACTCTTAATTATGATAGCATTCCCAACTTTCCGGTTTCTACTGTTGATGGACATCATGGAAGATTAATATTTGGTGAACTAGGAGGGAAAAAAATTGTAGCCATGCAAGGGCGATTTCACTTTTATGAAGGATATCCCATGGAGATGGTGACTTTTCCTGTTCGTGTGTTGAAATTTCTCGGAATAAAAACATTATTTGTTTCAAATGCCAGCGGTGGTGTAAATCCTGATTACGAAATTGGTGATTTAATGATCATTAATGATCATATCAATTTAATTCCTAATCCATTAATTGGGAAACATATTCCTGAATTTGGTGCCCGATTTCCGGATATGAGTGAACCCTACGATCATGCACTAATTGAAAAAGCAAAAGGAATAGCAAAAAATCACAACTTGAAAGTTCAGTTAGGTTGTTATGTTGCCACAACAGGACCAACTTTTGAAACACCAAAAGAATATCAATATTTCAGAATTATTGGTGGCGATACGGTTGGAATGTCAACTGTTCCTGAGGTAATTGTAGCCCGACAAATGGGAATACCTTGTTTTGCAATATCAATAATAACTGACTTGGGTGTTCCCGGGAAAATTGTCCAGGTAACGCATGAGGAAGTGCAGAAAGTAGCCGCCCTCGCCGAAACCAAAATGACCCTCATCATGAAAGAATTAATTTCTAAATTATAAAATCAAGCCGGGTTATTCCCGGCTTTTTAATGATGGAAAAGCAGAAAAAATTTCAACTTAAAAATGTATTGTCAATTTCGATTGCACACTTTGTGCACGATACCTATTCTGCATTTCTTGCACCCATTGTCCCTTTATTAAAAGCAAAACTGGGAATTAATAATACCTTGATAAGCCTAATGTTCGTGGCTCAACAGATTCCTAATTTATTGAATCCCTTCATTGGAATTATCGCCGATAATTTAAAAATAAGATATCTGGTAATTCTAGCTCCGGCTGTTACAACAATTTGTATGAGCTTATTAGGTATAACTCCATACTATATTGTTATTCTTATTTTGCTCTTTGTTATGGGAATTAGCAGTGCCCTGTTTCATGTGCCAACCCCGGTTTTAATTAAAAATATTTCTGGCGACAGAATAGGAAAAGGAATGAGCTTTTATATGCTTGGTGGTGAAGCTGCACGAACAGTAGGCCCTCTTATAATTGTTGCCGCCGTTGATGTTTGGGGTCTTGAAGGCACTTTTAGATTGATTCCATTCGGTTTATTGGCTTCATTAATTTTATATTTTCGTTTAAGAAATATTAATATCTCAAAAGATTTCCCAAAGAATAATTCGTTAAAAGGAATAAAAGAAACATTTAAAGAACATCTTCCGTTTTTCCTTCTGATTGCAGGCATAATGTTTTTTCGTGGATTTATGAAAACATCTATTTCAAGCTTTTTACCAACATACTTAGGCGAAAAAGGAGGCTCATTATGGCTTGGCGGTGTTTCCCTTTCGGTATTTGAATTTGCCGGTGCAATAGGAGCCTACTTAGCAGGTACTTTTTCCGATAAAATAGGAAGATTAAGAATGTTAACTATAATCATTTTGATTTCACCTGTTCTAATGCTACTATTTATTTCCTCTGAAGGTCCAATGATGTTCCCGATCTTACTCCTATTGGGATTTTTTATTATTTCGTCAACGCCTGTTTTATTAGCTATGGTTATGGACATTGACTCTGAACATCAGGCTTTTTTAAGTGGGATTTTTATGTTTATATCCTTTGTGTCAACATCTATAACAAACCTTTTTGTTGGTATTTTAAGCGATTATATTGGGCTAATTGACACCTATAAAGTTTCATCCATACTGGCATTTTTAGCAATTCCTTTTGTATTAATTCTAAGAAAAAAATATAAATAATTCACTAAACCATAATCTCTTCGAGGGTTTGAAACCCTCGAAGAGCATTACATTTTAATATCTTGCAGCTACTACAATAGACTTTTTATACTGTTTTACATTGCCCTCCAAATCGAAAATCTCGATAAAAACAACATAAATTCCAACAGGCGCTTTTTGATTTTTATCATCTAATCCATCCCAGGAAATGATACCTTCAATTCCCAACAGTTGATTATTCGCTAAGTACTTTATTAATCTTCCTTTCGAATCATAAATTTTAATATTTGCAACATACCCGGGTTTATCGAAAGTAAAACTAATGTTTGCAACATCTTCATATCCATCGTTATCGGGAGAAAAAACTTCGGGTTCAACTTGCACATCATCAATAATATCTTCAAGTTCCATGAATTGTGAATTTTCATAAGCAGGTGTTGCAAATCCAACCAACTGTGATGCAGAATGCCAGTTTGATTTATCGTTTGTTGGTCTGTTATAATTTATTCGCTCCAGTGAAACCCCCTCATTTGTAGCTAATAATGCAAATTGCATGTCCTCATCATATTCAAAATTATCGATGATATTTTGTTGTTTATCCAATAATATTACCCGGCCCTTATCATCATTATAACCCGGCAGATCATTCAATTTAACAAAACCTTCGGGGTTTGTTGTTGTATATTGACGCTTAACAGCTTCAGGCTCTTCTGTTAATACAACATACGCGTCGGGGAAAACCAAATATCCCTCTTCTGTTATCACTTTAATCGATGAATAATCGGCTTTTTCATCATCATACGATGCAATTAATAAATCTTTTAAATCGATGGTCTTATCAGAACGATTATAAACCTCAACAAAATCAAAACCATCAGGTAAAGGATTAAATAAGATTTCATTTATTACCAAATCGTTTTCTACAGGCAAAAAAGGAAGAGAAAACTGAGCCGAATTTTTATCAGCAATTTCATTCCCTGCACAATCAAAAATACCCCCTGAAATATCCAGTGTATAAACTACATTTTGATCAAAACTGTTACTAAACCCCAGAATTATTGATTTATAATCCGATCCTACCATATCAACAAAAACAGGATTTCCAATATTATTATCAACATTATAAATTTCTGTTTGCATTGCAGATAAACTATCGATGCTCTCACTAAAAAACAATTGAATGTTTTGCTCATCCACAACCGTAATTCTAAGCAGTTCGGGAGCTTCTGTGTCTGGATTATTTGCATAAACCGAGTTTTGCTGCCCTGGAGTTCCTCTGGTTTCGCTTTCTGAAGCCACCCAGTTGTTTTCTCCACCACATGGATTCATTGGATCTATTTGCTCCAGCGACCAACCACCATCAGACTTAAACTCATTTTGATACCAATCATCTGAATACGAAACACGTGAAATAATTTCGCCTGATTTATTATGTAAAATTACTGTTTGTTCTGTATTTGCTAAAGAAGGAAATCCTGACACCACTAATACATCACCAAAAATTTGTAGTTCTGCAGCCGCTTCACTATTACAGAGGGTAAGATATGAATGAGATTCAATCGTTTGTGAGGATAATGATCTAATGGTTGATCCAACTGTCAAGGTCCATTCCGACAAACTTATTGCATAATCAGAAGTATTATAAATTTCAATGTATTCAAATTCCGGCAAAGCCATTACAGGCTCGGGGTCGGCCATGATTTCATTTATCACAATATCAAATGGACGAACTACATAATAAATAAAGTTGTAGAATAATGATGTTATTATATTTCCACATTCGTCACTTAAATTTTCAATGCTTAACTTTAATTCTTCTTCTTCAGGGAATGAGTTTATAAAAAGCAGATCAACTTCCTTTAAATCTGCACCAACTAAAATCGAAAAAGGATTGCCAATACTTTTATTAATGGTGTAGTTTGATTTTTCAACCAACGATTCTTCCGTAACTGGCTCATTAAAACCTATTTTAAGTTGATTCCCTGAAATGATTTCTACGCTTACAATTTCTGGAGCTTCGCTATCGATATTTGATGCGAATACTGAATTCTCTGTTCCAGGGGTTCCTCCATTTGCATCAATTGAAGCAGTCCAGTTTGTAATTGAAGAACACTCATTCAACGGATCAATTCTTTCAATTGACCATCCTCCATCTTCCTTAACTGCATCATTATACCAATCCAGGGTAAAGTTTATAGAATCAATTACCAAATTATTTTTATCATAAAGAACAATTGGCCCGCCTGAGTTAGAAATTGCAGAAAAAGAAGAGAACTTAATAACATCGCCATAGGTCTGTAAATAATCAGCTGCCGTTTCGGAACACAAAATAACATATGATGACGAAGCAATAATCGAATCAGGAAAATCTTTTACAGATGTTCCGGTTTTTAATTTCCATCCGGATAAGTCCAAATCAAAATCTGAGGTGTTATAAATTTCGAGATATTCAAATTCAGGCAGTCCCACAACAGGATCGGGATCAGCTAGTATCTCATTAATAACTACATCAAATGGTTTTGTTTCATAATATGTAAAATCAATATTCGTTGAGCTCATTGCATTTGCACATAAATCCTCAAGATTCACAATGGTAATTGTGTAATTAGTTTCGTCTGTAAATAAATTTGAAAAGGTCAAATCAACTTCCGTTAAATTTGTGTTTAACGCTGACGTTGTTGGGTTTCCAATACTATTATTTACCACATAGTTTACGTTATTTTCAGCTTCGTTTTGTGCCAGAGGTTCATTGAAAAACAACCTTATTTGATTATTTGAAATAAGGTTAATTTTTTGAACAAGTGGAGCCTGAGTATCCATATTTGAAGAATAAACTGAATTCTCAGTCCCGGGAGTTCCTCCATTAGCATCTACAGAAGCTTTCCAGTTTGTTATTCCTGAACAGGTATTCAGCGGATCGATTCTTTCAATGGACCAACCGCCATCATCCTTAACAGGATCATTGTACCAGGCTGTAGTAAAATTTATGGAATCAATGATGATATCATTATCGTCGAAAATTACAATGGATGTGCCAGCATTTGTAACCAGAGGAAAAGAGGTAATTCCTAATGCATTTCCATAAACACTTAAGTCTGCATATGCCGAAGTGGAACATGAAGTAAGATATGAGTCTGGGTTCAGAATATAACTGGGGAAATCTTTAACTGTTGTTCCAACCTTAAGCTTCCACCCCGATAAATCAACTTCAAATTCAGTTGTGTTTTTAATTTCGATGTATTCATAATCAGGCAGGTTTACCACAGGATTAGGATCTGCCATAACTTCATTTATTACCACATCGAAAGGTTCAGGAACAAAATAAGTAAACGAAATAATTTCGGTTTGTAAGGAATCTAAATTTCGGTCGGCAACATTCTGGATTGTTAAATTATATTCCGTTTTATTTATAAAATCTGCTCCAAACTGTAATCGTACTTTTGCTGAATCTCCCACTACAACTTCAGCCAATATTGGATTTCCAGCACTGTTGTCCAAGGAATAATTTATAGGATCTTCAGCGCTGACCGTATCAAGATTTCTAGAAAACTCAAGCTGAATTTCATTTGCCGAAATTACCTCAACACCAATTGGCTTTATATATTCATACATGAAATTTACAGTCGTATCTTTTATTATATTTCCATTCAAATCTTCAACTGATTGAATGTCCAAGGAATACAACTGATTATCTACAAATTTTTGACTGAAAAACAATTCTGCATTTCGAGACGTGGCATCTACAATAACTGAATCAGGGATTCCAATACCTCCATCGACCAGAAAGTTTAATGGATTTACGCCAATTGCAGAATCGATTTTTTCGTTGAATTCAAGTTTTAGATTTTTATAGGATAATACGTGAACAGAATCAACAACAGGAGGGTCATTATCAACATAAATTTCCCCGGTAATTTGTATATCGTCAACCCACAACAATTGATCTGCACTTAGAGTGTAATCGTAATACACTCCAAAATATTCAGTTGCTGTATAGGTTGAATCATTCCCTGTTCCAATACTAATAAGATTATTAAAATCAGCATTAGCATTATAAAAAACCTCCCAATCACCAAATTTAGACCTTGAGATTTCCAAAGCCACCGTGTCTAGAAGATCTGTGTTAGCATCCCAATCAAGGGATGTTATTATAACCGCACTAGGACTCCCCGATGTTATTTTTAACAGCTTAAGGATATCATCATCTCCTGTGAAATTTACTCCTATTACATATCCATTAATATTCCCGCCGGGAACCATCTGAGAAGCATCTGCATTGCTTAACAAATAAACACACCAATTATTTCCATCAGATGGATTATATTCATACTTTATCCTGAATCTCCATTTTATTGTATCAACACTCAAATCATATGTTGGGAGTTCTATTGAAACACGATCTTTTTCGGCAATTGTATTATTAAAAATATGATGCAAAGAATATGCCCCGGTTAAAGGAGAAATATCCGAAGCAGCCCAACGACCAACTGTACTTTCAGTCCAATCCGAAATATCTGCATCTTCAAAATCATCCGTAAATTGCGCAAAACTAAATGCAGGAGTAAGTAAAAACAGAATAATTAATCTTTTCAGCATGATTGTGTTGATTAAATATTTAATTTTGAAAGATACAAAAAATGATGCTGAGAATATTTAATAAATGACTAAAGAAATGAAAATTGCAGTTGTCGGAGCTACCGGATTGGTTGGAAAAGTAATGTTAAAATCGCTATTAGAGCGAAAATTCCCTTTCACAAAAGTGTATGCTGTTGCATCGGAAAAATCAATCGGTAAAAAAATTGATTTTAACAATTCTGTGCTTGAAGTAATTGGAATGAAACAGGCTATTTCGCTCAAACCTGATATCGCGATTTTTTCCGCCGGAGGGTCAACTTCATTGCAATGGGCTCCAGAATTTGCCAAAGGTGGAACTACTGTAATTGACAATTCATCAGCATGGAGAATGCACGAAGATATTAAATTAGTTGTGCCTGAAATAAATGCTTCTGTATTAACTAAAAAAGATAAAATTATTGCTAACCCAAACTGTTCAACCATTGGAATGGTAATGGCTTTAGCTCCATTGCATAAAAAATATAAAATAAAACGCGTTGTGGTTTCAACGTACCAATCGGTTACCGGTACAGGCGTAAAAGCTGTTGCGCAATTGCAAAACGAGCGACAAGGAATTAAAGGTGAAATGGCATATCCTCATCCCATCGATTTAAATTGTATTCCACATGGAGGAACTTTTGAAGAAAACGGCTACACAACCGAAGAAACCAAACTGGTAAACGAAACCCGTAAAATCTTAGGTGATAACTCTATAAATGTAACAGCTACAGTAGTTCGGATTCCTGTTTACGGGGGACACTCCGAAGCTGTTAATGTTGAATTCGAAAATGATTTTGATTTGATCGATGTAAAAAAACTATTATCTGATTTCCCGGGAATTACCATTCAGGATGATCCTGAAAATAATATTTACCCTATGCCTGCCACTGCAGAGGGGAAAGACGATGTTTTTGTAGGTAGAATCCGAAGAGATTTATCACAAGCAAAAAGTCTTAATTTTTGGATTGTTTCTGATAATTTACGCAAGGGAGCTGCTACCAATGCGATACAGATTGCTGAATATCTTGTAAAGGAAAACTTAGTGTAGATTTTGACGATCCCTAAATTAGATT
>DMBU01000010.1 GCA_003446015.1 Bacteroidales bacterium
TCAATGATAATGATAACAATAATGACGATCCGCTTGGTTTCTTTCTTGCATATTCAACTTACAGAATAACAGACACAATACCCGAAAAAGATCAATGGTTTGAATTGAAATGGTATTAACATAGAAAGGGCTGATCAAATGACCAGCCCTTAGTTATATTATAAAATTGTTTTTTTATTTAAATTCTTCTTCCATATCAGGATCAACTAATATTCGCCCACAGTATTCGCAAACAATTATTTTCTTTCTTGATCGAACATCTAACTGACGTTGAGGTGGAATTTTGTTAAAACAACCTCCACAGGCGTCACGTTGTACTGAAACTACAGCCAATCCATTACGTGCATTTCCTCTGATTTTTTTGTATGCATTTCGTAAGCGGTCTTCAATCAATTCCTGAATTTCTATAGATTTATTCTTTAAATCTTCTTCATCTTTTTGAGTTTCAGATGTAATTGAATTTAATTCAGATTTTTTTTGCTCTAAATCACCTGTTCTATCTTCCAAAATTTCTTTTGACTCTGTAATAATAACACTCTTTTCTTCAATTTTTATTGAAAACTCTTTAATTCTTTTTTCGCATAATTCAATTTCAAGCGTTTGAAACTCAATCTCTTTTGATAATGAATCAAATTCGCGATTATTACGAACATTGTTTTGTTGTTCAGTATATTTTTTAATTAAACCCTGAGCATCTTTAATTTCATTCTTTTTATTATTAATCGATTCTTCCAGTTTAACAACATCTTCTTCATAATTCTGAATACGAGTTTGTAATCCTTCGATTTCATCTTCCAAATCCTGAACTTCAAGAGGAAGCTCTCCACGTAAGCGCTTAATATCATCAATTTTTGAATCTACCATCTGTAGTTCAAATAAAGCCTTTAATTTTTCCGCAACAGTTAGTTCTGTGTTTTCCTTTACTTTAGCCATTTTTTTATAAATAATTTATCGGATTCGAATTTACTTCAGTCAAACGAACTGCAAATTTAGGGAATTTTTTTATAAGTAATTCATAAAAAAGTTCTTTTGTAATTTGTTCTGATTCAAAATGCCCAATATCGGCAATAATGATTTGTCCTTCGGCGTCAAAAAATTGGTGATATTTAAAATCTCCTGATACAAAAACATCTGCTTTTTCTTTCATCGCATTTGAAAGTAAAAAGCTACCACTACCACCACAAACAGCAACTCTTTTTATGGGTTTGTTCAATATTTTTGTATGTCTAACAGATTTTGCCGAAAATATTTCTTTTAAACTTTTTAGAAATCTTAACTCATCCATTTCAGTCTCTAAATCTCCAACAACACCAAATCCAACCCTATCAAAAGCGTTTTCCAAAGGATAAATATCATAAGCCACCTCTTCATAAGGATGTGATTTTATTAAAGCACTTATAATTTTATTTTTAAGGTGTTTTGGGAAAATCGTTTCGACTCTGGTTTCACGTTCAAAATGAATTTCTCCTTTATTCCCAACAAAAGGATTAGCTTCTTCACCGGCACGAAACGAGCCTTCTCCTTCTACATTGTAACTACATAAATTATAATTCCCAATTTGACCTGCACCTGCTTCAAAAACAGCTTTTCGTGTTTCATCTGCATGATTTGTTGGAACAAAGAATACAAGTTTCATGAGCTGATTGGAAACAGGAGCTAATATTTTTTGATTCTTTAATTCAAGCTTATCTGCAATTTTACTACTTACACCACCCCAAATACTATCAAGGTTTGTGTGTGCTGCGTAAATCGCTATATCATTTTTAATTGCTTTTAAAATAATTCGTTCTGTAAAGTTTTTACCAGTAATTTTTTTTACTCCCGACATCATTATAGGATGATGTGACAAAATTAAATTTGCTTTTTTTTCAATAGCCTCATCAACAACTTCTTCTAAAACGTCGACTGTTATTAAAACCCCTGATAATTCCATCTCAGGATTACCAATAATTAATCCGGCATTATCATAATCTTCCTGATAAGCCAAAGGAGCAACAGATTCCAAATAAGAAACAACTTCCTTTAATTTCATATTGATAAGATTTTGGGGTTGAATAAAAAAGGGAGTTTAAACTTCCTCACGTATTTCTAATAACATTGATTTTATTTCCTTAAGAGATTTTACAACCTCAAAATTATTCATGGTTCCTTCTTTGTTTTCTTTGAGTTTCTTTTGAGCCCCTTTTAAAGTTAAACCTAGTTCTTTAACCAGATAATAAATAATATGGAAATGCTCAATATCTTCAAGGGTAAAAAACCGATTGCCTTTTTTATTTTTCTTAGGTTTGATAATATCAAATTCTTTTTCCCAATAACGGATAAGCGAAGGATTTACGTTAAACATTTCGGCAACTTCGCCAATACTATAATATAGCTTCTCTACACGTTTTTCTTTGTAAGGCATACCTGATTTATATTAAGGACTGTTGAACGAATAAAATTATAAAATAAATTGAAACAAACAAAGTTATTTCTTTACTCCAAAACAATATAAATATCCATCTCGTGAAGCAATATATATTTTATTATCCCAAACTATTGGAGTTGATTCAAATGTACCATCTCTTTTATCCAGCAACTCAAAATGATTTTGATCATCATATCTAAAAATATAAATCCCCCAATAGCCAGCTACAATTAATTTATCATCGACAAATATGGGAGTTGAAATTGAAGGGCCAACTTTATATGAAAAAACTAATTCAGGCGTATTGTATACAGAAATACTGTCAGGACCTAACACTATTTTAGTAGAATCAATCCTTTTATGATCAACTACATATAAGTAACTATCAATTCCAATAAAAGCAGCTAAATGAGTTTTATTATTCTCAATATAATTATCATTTATTCCTATTGATCCTATTATACCACCTTCCCAACCTGAAAAATCTTTATCTTCGACCGGAAAATACCATACTGCTGCTTCTGTAGGTTTTTTCGATGGGTTTAGTTTAAAAGCACCACCCTTACCTTTAATATATTGTTTTTCGACCGAAACTAAAATACAACTATCAGAAGTAACGATGGTTGAACCATCCATATCGGATCCAATATAAAAGTCCCAATCGAGTTCACGTAATTTCAGATTATATCCAAAAACGTGGCCAGATCCTGATGCAACATATATTCTGTTATTTAATAAGGCAGGTGACGATTCTGTTACAATGTTATTTTTGTGTTTTTTCACATCGTCGAAATTATATAGTTTTCTTTCCTGTATAATTTCTGGCTGAAACATCCCGTTTAACATGCTCCCTTTTCTATGATCGGGATTAAATACCGTAAAGTAAGAATTTTCTAATCCTAAATAAGCAGTATCATTTAAAATCAAGGCAGAGCCATCCACATCGCGAGAATAGCTATCAGTCCATTTTTGATCCATACGCCATAACTCTTTACCTGTAAAATAAGATATAGCTCTGTAACTGGGGATGTGTTTTGAGTCTAAGAAATTTCCAATACCCAGTCTGCTCCCTTGCAAAATTACAACAGCATTTTCAGGTTTGTCAGGATTATTATTCACCCATATAGTACCTGTTCCTTTTACTACATCATCAAATTCATATTGCCAAATTAATTCACCTCTTTCTGCATCTATTTTTTTTAAGTGATGGTCATATGCCCCTTGAATAAGGTAAAGTTTACCGTTTTCTTTTACAAGTAGTGGTTGTCCTGTCCATCCAGCTCCCGACCATGTTTTTGATCCAATCTTACGCGAAATTACCGTTTCTCCGGTTCCTAATAAATGCTTCCAAACTACATCAAGTTTATCTGGTGCGTTTTTACCATAAAAATTTCGTTGCCAGTTTCCTAAAAAGGTTGGTATAATTGGATAAGTTAGTGTGTCATTTGAAGCAATACTGTCAATGCTAACACTATTATTCAAATCCTGAGCATATGAATAAAAAAAATTCCCCACCAATAGGGGAACTATTATAATTTTTGCAATGATTCTCATGTTAAATATTTTAATCAAATGACTGACCGCTATTTGAGGATATAAATATCATTTTATCAAACTCCTCAGGACTTAAATCATTAAAATAAAAATGAACAGGGTTTACCTTTTTATTATTTTTGAAAACTTCGTAATGTAAATGAGGAGCAGTTGAAGTCCCAGTTGATCCAACAAAACCAATAATTTCACCTCGTTTCACATGTTGACCTTTTTTGACATTAAAGCCATTCAAATGTGCGTAGAGGGTTTTATATCCAAAACCGTGATCAATAACTACTCTTTTACCATAACCACGAAGCGAATTTTCAACTATCTCCACTACACCATCTCCTGTTGCATATATATCAGTACCTGTTGGAGCAGTAAAGTCCATTCCGTAATGAAATTTTCTTATTTTATAAATTGGATGAATTCTCCATCCCCAACCTGAAGCTGTTCGTCTTAAATCGTTATTAGATATAGGCATAATAGCAGGAACACATGCAACCATTTTCTCCTTATTCTTTGCCATCTCAATAACATTATCGTAAGATTTTGATTGTACGTAAAGCTTTTTAGTTATTTTATCAAGTCTTCGTGTAGTTTCTGTAACTAAATCCGAGTTTTTAAATCCTTGTAAATCGATATATCTGTTTGTACCACCAAACCCAGCGGAACGAACTGATGGAGGAATTGGTTCAGCTTCAAATATTACACGATAGATGTTATCGTCTCTTTTTTGCAAATCCTCCAGTGTTCTTTCAACTAGATCGAATTGATTATTCAAAACCGCATATTGGGTTTCAAGCTGTTGATTTTCTCTTATCAAGCCTTTTTCTTTTGGGGTATCAAAAAAGATGATAAAGAAAACATTATAGATTATAGCAATTAATAAAGTAGCAGTAAAATAAGTAAGAAAACGATAAAATTTTTGTTTCCCAGTAAGAACTATTTTATCGTATTTTAAGCTGTTATGATCAAATTTGTACTTTACTTTAGCCATAAACACTTTTATTTATGCGCCAAATATAATGAAATATTTTAATATTAGTCCATCGGGTTGCGTCTTTTTGAGCACGCTTCAACCATCAACTCATACTCTTCAGCACTAATGTCATTAAAATAGTAATTAATAGGATCTACAGGATGATTATTTAATTTAACTTCGTAATGTAAATGAGCTCCGGTTGAACGTCCGGTATCTCCCAGCTTTCCAATAACTTCGCCACGCTTTACCTTTTGTCCCTCATCAACCAGAATTTTGTCCAGATGTGCATATACCGTTTTATATCCATATCCATGATCTACAGTTACACGATTTCCGTATCCGAAGAAAGAATAACCTGACTCTACAACAACTCCATCGCCAGTTACGAATATGTCAGAACCCTCAGGTCCGGTAAAATCCATACCATGATGCATGGTTAGTTTTCCTGTAAAAGGATCTTGTCTGGAACCAAAATAATCACTAATCCGTGCAAAATCCTTTAAGGCAACTGGTTGTATTGCGGGTATACATGCAATCATTTTTTCTTTATTCTTAGCTAATTCAATAACTGTATCAAATGATTTAGATTGAACGTATATTTTTTTAGAGATGACATCAACTTTCTTAAATGTTTCAATTAATACATCAGAATTATCATAACCTTCTAAATCTAAATAACGATTTACACCACCAAAACCTGCCTCTCTAACGGATGGAGGAATAGGTTCTAATTCAAAAATCGATCTGTATAAATAATCATCTCTTTGTTGTATATCATTAATAATAAGACCGATGCCATCCATCCTGTCGTTTAAAACATCATATTTTGATAAAAGAATTTCTTTTTCTTCTTCCAACATTAAAACTTTAGGTGTTTTATAAATGGAGGTATAAATCAAATTTACTGCTACTGCAGATAAACCTGTAACAACAACAAAGGCTAAAACTCTCTGGATTTTTTCTTTCCAAACAAGTTTAACTTTTTTAAAAGTAAGAGTTTTTGAATCAAATTGATATTTGATCTTAGACATATTCTATTACAATAAATATAAAAAAACACAACGTTAGCGACAAATCTAAAGTAAATAAATTAATTTTACAACCCTATACAATATAAAAATAATCTTATTCTATATTTTAATTAAGAAGTTTTAACTGTTTTTAAAATAGGTTTTTATGAATTCAAAAGAAATCAGAAGTAAGTTTTTAGAATTTTTTGAGAGCAAAAATCACACGATAGTTCCTTCAGCACCGATGGTTATTAAAAATGATCCAACCCTTATGTTTACTAATGCAGGGATGAATCAATTTAAAGATATTTTTTTAGGTAACGGTAGTGCAAAAGATAGCCGTATTGCTGATTCACAAAAATGTTTGAGAGTTTCAGGCAAGCATAATGACTTGGAAGAAGTTGGTCATGACACATATCATCACACTATGTTCGAAATGCTAGGAAATTGGTCTTTTGGAGACTATTTTAAAAAAGAAGCTATTGAATGGGCATATGAATTTTTAGTGACAGAAATGGGTATTGATCCTAAAAGACTCTACGCCACCGTATTTGAAGGTAGTGAAGAGGATGATTTAGATTTGGATAAAGAAGCACAAGAATATTGGAAAAATTACCTGCCTGATGTTAGAATCTTAAACGGATCGAAAAAAGACAATTTCTGGGAAATGGGCGACACCGGACCTTGTGGTCCATGTTCTGAAATCCATATTGATTTAAGGAGCGATGATGAAAGAAAAGAAATTCCCGGATCAAAACTAGTAAATAAAGATCACCCACTGGTAATTGAGATTTGGAATCTCGTGTTTATTCAATATAACAGAAAATCAAACGGGGCGCTAGAACTGCTCCCTAGTAAACATGTTGATACAGGAATGGGATTTGAACGACTTTGTATGGCATTGCAAGATAAAAAATCAAATTATGATACCGATATTTTTCAACCTCTGATTCAAGAAATAGCAAAAAATTCAGGAAAAAAATATGGAGATAGTGACCAGGCAGATGTAGCAATGCGCGTAATTTCTGATCACTTAAGAGCCATAAGTTTTTCAATTGCCGATGGACAATTGCCTTCAAATGTTAAAGCTGGCTATGTTATTCGTCGGATTTTAAGACGTGCTGTACGTTATGGTTATACCTTTTTGGAGTTTACAGAACCATTTATTTATAAACTAATACCAACTTTAATTGAAGTGCTTGGAGAGGCTTACCCAGAATTGGTAAGTCAAAAAGAGTTAATTGAAAAAGTAATATTCGAAGAAGAAGCATCTTTCTTAAAAACCTTAGAAACAGGAATACGATTACTTGATAAAATCATTAAAAATATTGAGGAAGAAGATTATAATGTAATTCCTGGAAAAGTTGCATTCGAATTGTACGATACGTATGGTTTCCCTTTCGACTTAACTGACCTTATTGCCCGAGAGCATGGTTTGGCAGTTAATAAAAAGGAGTTTGAAGATGAGATGGAAAACCAGAAAAACAGATCAAGAAGTGCTGCAAGCATAGATACTGAGGATTGGGTTGAATTATTGAAAGATGATGTTGAAGAATTTGTTGGTTATGATTACCTGGAAACTGAAGTGAGAATTGCGCGTTATAGAAGAATCAAACAAAAAAATAAAGAATTATACCAGCTTGTTTTTAATTTATCCCCTTTTTATGCCGAAAGTGGCGGGCAGGTTGGAGATCAGGGATATATAGAAGCGAATGGAGAAAAAATAAGTATTCTGAATACAATTAAAGAAAATAACTTAAATATTCATATTACCGAGAAACTTCCCATTGATCCTAAAGCTACCTTTAAGGCTGTTGTAAGTTCAAGTAAGAGAGTGTCAACTGCCAATAATCATACGGCAACTCACCTTTTGCATTTTGCATTAAGAAAAATTTTAGGCGAACATGTTGAACAAAAAGGATCACTTGTTCATCCTGACTATTTAAGATTTGACTTTAGTCATTTTCAAAAATTAACTGAAGAAGAAATAAGGAGTATTGAAATTTTAGTAAATGAAAAAATCAGACAAAATATTTCTTTAGATGAACATCGTAACATTCCAATAAAAGCAGCTTCAGAAATGGGAGCCATTGCTTTATTTGGCGAGAAGTATGGAGATACGGTTCGTGTAATTAAATTTGATGAATCTATTGAATTATGCGGTGGTACACATGTTAAAACTACCGGGCAAATTGGATTTTTCAAGATTATGAGTGAGAGTTCAATTGCAGCGGGGATAAGAAGAATTGAAGCCATCACCGGAGAAAAAGTTGTTGAATATGTGTTTAATCAGATTCAGGAATTAAACGAAATTAAAGCATTATTTAAAAATCCAAAAGATACTGTTGAAACTGTAAAAGCAATGTTCGAAGAGGTATCGAAACTGAACAAGCAAATCGAAGAAATGACCAATGAGCAAGCTCAGGCAATTAAGAAGCATCTTAAAGAACAGGTTGAGATAATTAATGGTATAAGTTTTATTGGGTATAAAATCGGGCTAAATTCAGTGTCTGCAATTAAGGATATTGCATTTCAGTTAAAAAATGAAATTGATAAGCTTGTACTTGTGTTAGGTGCAGAAATAGAAGGTAAGGCAAATCTATCTGTTATGATTTCAGAATCGCTCGTTAATGAAAAAGGATGGAATGCTTCTCAAATTATTCGAGAAGTTGCAAAAGAAATTCAAGGTGGTGGAGGTGGCCAGGCATTCTATGCTACTGCAGGGGGTAAAAACCCACAAGGCTTAAATGCAGCAATTGAAAAAGTGAAAGAATTTATTTCATAGCTATTGCAAAAGAGCGAAGAGTCTGTGCGAAAAGTCTTAGTCTTTGTGAATCCTTCGTGTTCCGAAAGCTTTCGGAACTTTGTGGTATAATTATAATAAGCTGTTACACAAAGGCTCACAAACCTGCCCGCCGGCAAGGCCATAGCCGTCAAGCTAAG
>DMBU01000160.1 GCA_003446015.1 Bacteroidales bacterium
AAATGACATGCGGATTTTAGGAACCATCGGGATTTTGCTCTTTATACAAGAGGTATTTAATTGTTGATCATAATAATGGAATATAAAATATTCCATCTACTTTTCTACATTGAGTTATGTAAAAAAAGCTATTTACTTTGAATGTCGTATTCTATATATACAGTTTTTATTTACTTTTTATTTAGCTCGTATTCTTCAACAATTAATTTAGCTGTTTCATAATCCTTACTTTGGATAATAATTTTAACGGCGCCTGAACCACCTGCTGACACTTGCCATGGAGCCAATGTACCCATATACTCGTCTTTCAAAAAATTCTCTATCTCAGCATTCTTCAATAAACTGCTAACTATTTCCGCTTCTATGGATGAGCCTGCAAATATTTCAAGCAGGTCATTCTTTTTGTCTTTTTTCATATTTTTTATCATTATTGTCCGATTAAAGGATCACTATTAAATTCATTTCTTTTTTATTCCCTTCGGTCATGAGAACACTTCGTTTAGTTCTTGATAAAAAAGAAACAAACCTGCTTGCCGCAGCAGGCAAGAAATCAAGTCCAACCGATGCTTCCCCCGCTCTTGTCAATTACCGAAATACCTTAAAACGCAGGACAAGCCTCCTTTCTGGTATTTCAGGCAATTGCCAATTCACTCCTGCCCAAAACCTCGCCGGTTGGACTGCCCAACGCTCTTTCTCTAGATTAAATCCACTACCTTAATACTCAATAAATATTATCAAAACTATTATGTATTATAGGTCTCACTTAAATTTCAATATTTTTATCGGTCACTAGTGATTTTTTATTTAGAGGGTTTGTCTATAACTGGTGATACCTAACACATTTTCAGTTTTACTGCTTTTCGTTATATAATATTGAACAGAATAGTGAGCCTAGGCTTTTCGTTTGCTTATGTTAGTCGATTATCTCAGAAATTACCATTTCTTTTTTAGTGTGATCGTCGTCGTAATCAAAAACAATTTTACCATCACTATTTAAATTTATATGGTTTAAATCGTACCAAACAACTGCTTTACCAACTTCAACACCATTTAAGAACGAAAGCTTATATGATTGTTCTGAAGTTTTAACGATCTGCATATTACTGTTGTTTTCGATTCGCATAGCAGACAAAGAGATATTCTTTCCATTTTCTGTTTGTATTTTTACAATACCTCCTTTATTTATCACAAACTGCATACTTGAAAGGCTTTTGTATATGGCGGGGTTGTTTTTCTGAAAATCCGGATTGTGTTTATTTAACAGACTTTTTACCACATCACCAGAGATACTTCCTCCGTTTTGAGAAAGAAGCTTTAATGAGGCAAATAAACCGGTGGTTTTAGGTTCAAAAGCTAATTTTTTATATTCATCCATGTATATATCAATCTGATTTTCGGCACTAAACGAAGCACTGGATACCTGCTTTGGAACTTCTTTCGTAAGACCTTCTATTTCACCAATTACTCCCCTTACAACTATATCGTTATATGAGTCTACGATAATTTCAGAATCAAAATGAATTTCTTCCAAAGGGAAAGAAACCAGGTCGACTTTTGTACCATCGGGTTTATATTTAACATAAAAAGCAATTTTATCATTTTCTTCAGTCTGCAAGCTAATATTTTCGTGAAAAACAACCTCTGCATTGCCTGATATACCTAATACTAATTGAGATGTGATATCGCTTGTGTATAATTTACGACGATTTGCATTTATTGTACCATTGTAATTAATATGTGCATACACCTCTCCCTTTCTACCTACAGCTATTGCCTGAGTATAACTGTATCCAGAACATTCAACAGGTAAAAACCATTCAAGTTTACCATATTTAGTAAACGTGGCAAACCATAAATCGCGTGTATTATTATATGGAGCATAATACCTACCATTAATTGATATATGATCGCTATACCAACCTGACACTATAAAACTTCCATTTTCGGCAACAGCTCTATGGTTTATAAAGATTTTATTCGCATTACCTGCTTCTATGGTTTGCGTAATGTGCTGCCATATATTATTCAACTTACTGTTGTTATTTATTTTAATAGCCTGAGGTTTATAATCTTTATATTTTGGCATTACAGAACCTATTGGAGCATTTAAGTATGTCGGATCACAAATTGTATAAGTTTTTCCATCCACTATAAAATTTTGGCCCTCCACTGGATCATTAAATGCTACAGCTGCAGCCATATGATCACGATATAATACGGCGATTACGTCCAGTCCGAGAAGATTACTAACTAACTTTGTAAAAAGAACAGTTCTGTCTTCGCAGTCGGAATAAGGATAATAGAATATCTCATCCGGGAAAAAAGTTTTTTCTTTACCAAACTGATCATTATCTGTTTTATATGCAAAGGAGCTGTGCAGGTAGTTTAATAAATAGCTTACAGCATCTGTTTCTGATTTTCCTTTGATTTGAACCTGAATACTTTCAAAAAGAGTTTCTTTTATACTATTAGACATAGCAGCTTGCAAATACACTGAATTCTCAGTTTGTGGATAGCTAGCCAAAAAACCAATTGTTGTTTTGTCAATTTTAAATTTTAAAGATTCCGATTGTTCAGGTAAAAGTGTGCTTTTTTCTATAGTGTTCGCTTCTCCGCTAAAATTTAAACTATAGGGTAAATACAAATCTATCGTTTTAGTGGCCATACCAAAATCTTCGGAATAGGTGAGTAATTTACTGCTATTCATATCATTCAGGATATAGTATTTAGTACCTTGAATAATAAAATAAGGTTTTTCGTAAACTTCTTGAATAATTGGTAAAAGTAAAGCCGTTTGATTTTGATTATAGGCAATTTTTACCCTATATCCGGCCTGGTTTAGCATGGCCCACATCCACATATTTTGGTTATTGGTAGAGCTAAAGAGCATTTTTGAAGTATTTTCAATTAACTTATATACTCCCCAATCATTCAAATTAGTTTGGTTAGCATAATTGCTTACAGATTTGATATAGGTTTGGTAATATGTTTTTATAAAATTCCCCCAATAGATTGAAAATGCTTCAGGGTTAACAGCATTAAGCTTTAAACTTTTCATTCGCGAGTCTATGCTTAGGCTTACTTTGCTGGAAAAAAAATCGACAGTTAAATCCTGTGAGTAAGTATCAGCAGCATCTTTAGGTTCATTGGTAATAGGCGACAGAGAATGTGAAGCAGCATTAATAATTTCTACTTTGATTTCTTCTTTTGGAGACTTAGCAATTACAGGTTTAGCTTCTGCGGTTTTTGGCTCAAACTTGGGTTGTTCAACAGGTTTGGGGTCTGAATTAGGTTTTTCTTCGGCCGATGACTGTTCAAATTCTTTAAAACTGGATTTAATGTATTTTTGAAACTCTGCATTCATTTTACTCATGTGTGCATCGTATTCCTTTTGCATTTGGTCCCTGGTCTTCATATAACGATCATCCATTTGCTGCATGGTATTCTCATACCTTTTGTCCATTTGATCAAAAAGATCCGTTTTGTCTTCCTGGGATTTAGCTTGAAAGCATAAAAAAAGTGCTATGGCGATTAAGAAATATTTTTTATTCATCTCGTTTATATTAAATCCTACATAAGCATGTTAAATTACAGTAATCATGCCAAAAGTATTTGAACATAAAAAGTATGAATATAGTAAAAATATCAACTAAAAAGGAAATAAACTGAAGATTGATTTCATTTACTTTTTACAGTCAGCTATAGTAAACATTCTTTTAGTCAAGAATTTCAGATAACTAATTATCTACTCTTGCAAATACTCTTACAGGTGCCCCATCTGAATTTTCAATCTTTAAAGGAATACAGTTTAATTCAAAATTCTTCGAAATGAGTTGATCTAAATTGGTTATATTTTCAATGATAAGAATTTCATTTTCAAGAAGTATTCTGTGGTTTATCAAAGAATAATCATCCATCTTGTCAACCGAAATATAATCAAAACCTAAGGCTTTTAGATCAAAATTGGCTAACCATCTTACAGCTGTTTCGGTTAATGTAGGATATTCATTAAAATATTGGTCGGAGTTCCAGTTTTCTTGCATACCAGCATAAAACAATATAAAATCAACATTTTTAATCCGAGATTCATACTTTTTTAAAAGGTCTACACCAATCTCATTGACTTTGGAACAGTCTATTACGCATGCAGGTCCAATAAATTTTTCCAAATTAAATTCATCCAACGATTTTGTTCCCGGTAATATATGCACCGGAGCATCAATATGGGTGCCAGTATGGGTATTTATTTTCAGTTCAATCTGATTGTAACCATCTGTTTCTATAGATCTTATCTTATTAAAAGTAGGCTCCCCTGATCCAGGGTAAAAAGTCATATTATTTTTAAGGGTATGCGTTAAATCTATTATCATGATTCGAAAATTAATGGAACATTACTCATTTAAAATTACAGTTAGACTGGTATAACTAAAAAACTTAGCCTATTTCACAGAGTGCAAATTTAAAGATTAATCCATGAGAAAAAAATATCCTATTCGTTTGCTATATTATCCTTTCGTATCTATTCGAATCAATGCCATTATGCATGAATAGTTATATTTCAGTTTTAAAAAATTTCAGTCTTTTGTCTACAAGTAGCTTTTTACCAGACTTTTTTTACCTAAACCTTAAACAAATTGAAGGTAATCATTGTATGTTTATTTAAATCATTTAAAAAAGACGAAATGAAATATTCAATATTAAGCTTACTCCTCTTTTCTATGGCTATTGTTTCATGTCAACGCGTGAAAAAAGAGGAAAAAACGAATACCCAATCGGATGCTTATACCGGCGAAACCAAAGAATCGGTCATTAGTTACCCGGAAGAAAATCATTTAAAAAACATCAGGCAGCTTACCTGGGGTGGTGATAATGCAGAAGCTTACTGGAGTTTTGACGATAGCATGCTGGTTTTTCAGGCCACCAACGAAGAATGGGGAATTGAGTGTGATCAGATCTATTATACTAAACGTACTACAAATAATATGGGAAAAGTGCCTCCTAAAATGATTAGCACCGGTAAAGGAAGAACAACCTGTGCGTATTTTATGCCGGGCGATACAAGCATTCTTTATGCTTCCACACATTTGGGAGGTGATGATTGTCCTTCGGTACCTGATAAAAGAGAAGATGGAAAGTATGTGTGGCCCATATATGAAAGCTTTGATATTTTTTTAGCCGACCTGGACGGTAATATTATTCAGCAATTAACGGATTATCCCGGTTATGATGCTGAAGCCACAGTTTCTCCACGTGGTGATAAAATCGTATTTACTTCTATGCGCTCCGGCGACCTGGAGTTATATACCATGAACCTGGATGGATCAGAAGTAAAACAGATAACTTTTGATTTGGGATACGATGGTGGTGCATTTTTCTCACACGATGGTACCAGGTTGGTATTCAGATCATCACGACCTAAAACAGAAAGTGAGATCAAAGAATATAAGGATTTATTGGCTCAAGGCCTGGTAACACCAACCCAAATGGAAATATATACTTGTAATGTGGATGGTAGCAATCTAAAAAAAATTACAGATTTGGGTGGAGCTAATTGGTGTCCTTATTTTCATCCTTCGGATCAGAAAATTGTATTTTCTTCTAATCATGCAACCGAAAGAGGTTTTCCATTTAACTTGTTTATGATAAATATTGATGGAACCGATTTGGAACAAATTACGCATGATGGAGTATTTGATGCATTCCCAATGTTTTCGAGAGATGGCAAACGACTGGTTTTTTCTTCTAATCGCAATAATAAGGGAACTGATGACACTAACCTGTTTATTGCCGAATGGACTGATTAATCAACTTAAGAAGTTATTCTTTTGAGCTCACGTATAAGAGCTTTTTTATTTTCACTATCAGAAGCCGAATGTCCTGCATTCGTTATGTTCAGTATTGATTTCTTCAATTTAGAATGTAGTCTAAAAGCTTGTGCCGGAGTACAAATAAAATCGTATCTTCCATGGACAATGGATGTTTTGATATTTTCGATTTTTTCAATATTTTTCATAATGAAATCCTCTTGTAAGAAGCAATTGTTTTTAATATAATAAGCTTCAAGTATCGCCAGAGATTTATACGAAAAAGTTTTTATTACTTCATCCGGATCTGAAATTTTATTGATGGTATAAAACGACATCTCATAACGAGCCCACTCATAAGCATATTTTTCACCTTCCGCTTTATTATCCGATTGCATTTTATCTAAATAGTAGCTTACCGGATTTTCACCTTCAGGTACTAATTTTGCAAATCGTTCCCAAACATCCGGAAAAAATTCTTTTATTCCGCCATTGATGTAATGATCTAGCCCATATTTGTTTGCAAGCCAAATACCACGAAGGATTAATCCCAATACTCTGTTTGGGTGATGAATTGCATAAACCAAAGCAAGTGAACTACCCCATGAACCTCCAAAAACATAGACTTTATCAAAATTTAGATAATCCAGAATTTTATTTATGTCACTAATAAGGTCTTGTGTCGTGTTATTTTTTATAGATCCAAATGGTTTACTTCTGGATGAGCCTCTTTGGTCAAAGAAAATAACATGATATCTTCTTTGATTAAAGAATACTTTGTCTTTATCGGAAAAACCAGCTCCAGGCCCACCATGTAGGAATAATACTGGAGTTCCCTTAGGATTTCCATATAATTCGAAATACAAGGAGTGATCAACAGAAACATCAATATACCCGCTCTTGTATGATTGTTCGTTTTTTATCGTTGCCATATTTAGTAGATTATAATATTTTCTATTTATATAATCAAAGATACAAAATAAATTATTGATATACAGTTAAATAACAACATAATTGTCTTTATAGTAGACTCCATAAACATTTCACTCTATCTCATAGATACCGGCATTACGTAAAAAAGAATGTCTACCTACAGTTAGATTTTTCGTTAGAGGATAAGAAAATTTTTCTTTTCTGTACCGCATTAAAAAATCAATAAATGATAGGTCCCATCCGATTAATGCTTTGTAGATTTTGGAGGTCCTGTATTCAATACAGAAATTGTAGTGAGCTCTTTTAATGCTGTAGGTTCTGATTTGTAGAGAATCGTTCGTCTAAAGAGAATTTTTCTGGGAACTTCGGATGAATATCTTTATAAAACTCCATAATTTCCATCATGTCTTTATGTATATCTCCCGTTGGGTAAATCATTTTTCCTATGCCACCAATCTTTTTTTTATAATCTAAATAACCTAAGGCTATAGGAACTTTGGCTTGTAATGCAATATAATAAAAACCAGTTTTCCACTTTGACTGAAGAGATCGGGTTCCTTCTGCCTGAACCATAACAGCCAGTTTATCATGATTATCAAATAGAGATGCTATGGCATCAACAAGACTTACTGGTTTTTCTCCTTTGTTTTTTGGTGATCTGTCTACTTCTAATCCTCCCATAATTCTGAAAAACCAGCCATAAGGAGGCTTCATCCATTGTTTTTTTATGGTATATCGCAAGTTAACTCCTAAGGCTGCCAGAGAATAAATTGCTAAAGGGAAATCCCAATTTGAGGTATGAGGAGCAGCTATGATTACACATTTATCAAAAACTTCTTTTGGAATATCTTTGTTGATTGTCCATCCTAGAATTTTTACAATAAATCGTCCAGTAAATTTTTTCATAATGTATGATTAATACCTTGTTGCTAACATTCGTGCACCAGGCTTTCTTGTGGGATTTACCTTGTATTTATCCCATCCTGGATATGAATCAAAATCCACTAAAAAAATAAAAAGATGAAGGGTATAAAAAATTAGCATTTATTCCTTGCACAAGGACTATTGGTAATAAATAATCCGAAGAATCCGCCAATAAGCATATGTTGAATTATGTCGCCAGATTGAATAACATCCATGTTTTTACCTTCAGTCAGGTAAAAATAGATAAATCCTGCAAGGGCTCCAGCGAGTGTAAACAAGATTGATCTTTTAGTCTGCTTTGATTTTATTGTTCTTACAAACCAGTTTGATTCCGGTTCTATTTCGAGTTTTTTAAATTCCATTTTATATATCTAATTATGTAGATGCAAATATATGTAATATTATTTTAATTTTTTTATGAAGTACTTTATCGCCTGGAATTCTTATTTTTTCTTTTATGTTTCTTTTCTTGCTCTTCAGCTTCTTTCATCAATTTTTTCCAGTCGTGCGATGTATCTTTGGTAAAGCTTATTGTATTTTCATAATCGTTTTTAGAGATCACGATTCGTTGAATTTCTTTACCCAGGTTATTTTCAATTTCGGCAAGCAATTCCTTTTCTTCGGTACTGCAAAACGAAACGGCCTGTCCTTTTTGGTTAGCACGCCCGGTTCTGCCAACCCTGTGAACATATTGCTCCGAAGTATCGGGTAAATCGTAATTTACTACATATTCAACATCAGGGATATCTATTCCACGAGCACTAACATCGGTGGCAATCAGAATTTTTAATTCACCTTTTCGGAAACTTTGCATGGTTTTTTCACGTTCGGCCTGTAATTTGTCACTATGAATTGTATCAGATTCGATATCAACTCTTTCCAATGCACTTCTTACACGTTCTGCCCTTACTTTTGTTCTTACAAATACTAAGATTTTCTTATCAGGATGATCTTTAATTAAATATTCTAAAAAGAATCGCTTGTCATCCATTTCAACATATGCAACGGCATGTTCAATGTTTTTAGCTACAGGATCTTTTGGAGAGATTTGAATTCGTATTGCATTGGTAACCAGTGAATATGCCAGATTTTTGATTTTTTCATTTATAGTTGCCGAAAAGAAAAGTGTTTGGCGCTTTTTTGGAAGATGACGCATTAAATCATTAATATCTTTAATAAATCCAAGGTCGAGCATATGATCTGCTTCATCTAATACCAATATTTCTACTCGCTTTAAATTAAGTGCACCCTGACTTACCAGGTCGAACATTCTGCCGGGTGTAGCAATTAAAACATCAACCCCTTCGTTAAGTTTCTTGATTTGAGGTTCTTGATCTACTCCACCATGAATACAAAATGAAGTAATTCGGGTATGTTTACCTAAGGTTTTAAATACACTATCAATTTGCAAGGCTAATTCGTGTGTTGGAGCCATCACCAGGCATTTTACTCCATCAGGACGACCACTGATTTTACGCTCATGCAAAATATGTATGATAGGAATTACAAAAGCAGCTGTTTTTCCTGTCCCGGTCTGGGCAATGGCCAATACATCCTCTCCTTTTAAAATTGGTGGAATAGCTTTAAATTGGATATCTGTTGGTTTTTTAAATCCCAGTTTGGAAATGCTTGTTTTTATTCCCTCGGCAATGCGATATTCTTCAAATTTCATAAAACGTAATTATGTGGCAAAGATAGGATTTATTGTTAAACTGATTACATTATTGAAATTACATAAAATATAAATTATGGAATTGTAGGAATCTTTATATTTGCTCCTATTCTATCATTAAGTTTATTTATAAAGTATGCAGATAATGCGGGAGATTCAACTTCTTCATTTTGATGCACGAAAAAGTAGATGTTTTTTAATCCGTTTTTAACCCATAGATCAAGTTTGTTAACCCAATCATCAAGTCTGGTATAATCTGAAGTATGATTTGCACCTACATAGCGAATAAAAGCCGTTGCATTTGTTAAACACATGTGCATCAAATCTCTCCTTCCAGCTGAATCTACAATTATGTTGGTTATTTGATGTTGTTCAAGCAAATCGTATAAATCGTTCGATATATTTTTGTTATTATACCAGTCTGTATGTCTGAATTCTGTTGCTAATGGGATTTCTTTTGGCCAGGTTTCAACAAATTTTACCACTTTATCAAAATCTTTGGGTGTAAAGTTCTGATGCATTTGCAGAAATACCATGCCTAATTTGTTTTCCAGATGCGTAACAGCATGAATGTATTCGTTCGTAAGTTGCTGAACATTACTAAGACGCTTCATGTGACTTATGTCTTGTGTTATTTTTGGGAAAAATTTGAATCCTTCGGGTGTTTTATCTTTCCATTTAGCAAACTGTTCTGGAGGGAACATGCGATAAAATGTAGCATTTAGTTCAATTGAATTAAATTGAGTAGCGTAATATGCCAATTCATCCTTTGTACCACGAGGATAAAAGTTTTTTAAATCCTTTTTACCCCATTTAGCACAACCAACATAAATATCAGGTATCATATTTTCTTTGCTGAAAACATTTGCGGTTCTTGGGTGATCTTCTGGTAATAAGAAGTCTATCATTTCAGGATTATCAACTTTGCCAAATTTCATATTATAATATTATTTAATTAAATCTCATCTTATCAAAGTTATATAAATAACATAATTTATAAACAATCAAATAACAAATTTTGATCGATGAATGCATTTGAATTAGTCTCGCTTTACAAAATATATTTACGATTTTTGTGCAATACTAAATTTACAGTATATTTGATAATAATTATAATGCGATTATGAACAAATTTATAGAAGATAAATTAAATGATATAAAAAAACTGTGTGAAAATCATGGAGTTAAATCGTTGTATATTTTTGGTTCTGTAAATACTGATAAGTTTACTAAGAATAGTGATATTGATTTTCTGATCTCTTTTAAAGAAAGTCTTACTATAGAAGAATATACAGAAAACTACTTTTTACTTCAATACAAATTAAGAGAATTATTGCAGCGTGAAATTGATTTGGTTACTCAAAATTCTCTTTCTAACCCATATTTTATAAAATCTGTTGATCAGAGTAAACAGCTATTGTATGGAGCTTAAAATCAATAAATATCTTTTCGACATACAAACAGCCATAGATTCAATTTATGAATACCTGGGTGAAAATAGAAATTTTAATGATTATAACGAGAATAAGATTTTACGCAGGGCCGTTGAACGAGAACTTGAAATAATTGGAGAGGCATCAAATCGTATATTAAAAATAGATGATCAATTTCCAATTGATAATGCCAGAAAAATAATTGACTTAAGAAATTGGGTAATTCATGGTTACGATAAAGTAGATAATGTAATTATATGGGGAGTTTTGATGAATCATCTTCCCAAATTGAAGAAACAAGTTGATAGCTTGCTTAAATAGCTACTTTATTCTTTAGCCTTGTTGATGGCTCTTCTAAGTTAACAGTAGTTAAACGATGCAATTCTGAAACTTCAATACTTATAAAGCCAAACTCGCTGATTGCTTTGCCTTTAATTAGATAGCAACCTGGGCCTCGAAATGGATACTGATATGTAATGTTGGGAAACTGTACCGTATCGATCCAGTGCCCTTCCAGATCAACAAAAACACCAAAGCTCATGTATTTACCACCGCCTGTACGCGTTCCTTTAACATGAACCAGGTATCCGAGAATTTCAACTTGCTTATTGATCATATGTACAAGATCTCTTGCTAATACGCGTGTTTCAGGCAGTTCTTCTATGAGTTTAAATGGCGAAATACCGGATGAAAACCCAATAAGCTCCAATTCATCATAAGCAGCTTCTAAGGGATGATAATATAGTTCAGGAAGCCTGAACTCCTTTGGTTTCTCATTGAATAAGGTTTTTAGGGCTTTTGTTTTCTTATCTTTTTTAAGTATAAAATGAGCATCCCAAAGCAATTCTTTCTTATTCTTTTCAGTAAAACGAAAGGCATTGATCCGAATCAGAATGGTTAACTGATCTAACGAAACAGAAACCCGTTTCATAAAATCCCTCAAATCTGCAAAATCCCCATTTGTGTGACGCTCGGCTAAGATGCTGTGTATTGTCGCTGTTTCCAGGTGTTCAATTAATCCTAAACCTAAATGAATGGTTTTATCCCGAATAACTGTAATCTGATCGCTGCTATTTATACAGGGAGGTTCAATTTGTGCTCCGTGCATTCGGGCCTCGTGTACATAAAGTTCTTTACGGTAAAAACCTCCACCATTATTGATGGTAGCAACAATATATTCCAATGGATAGTAGGCTTTTAAAAACAATGCCTGGTAACTCTCTACGGCATACGATGCTGAGTGTCCTTTAGAGAAGGCATAATTGGCAAAACTTTCAATCTGTGTCCATACCCGTTGCACAATATGAAACGGGTAGCTTCTTTCTTTACAATTGGAAAAGAATTTATCTTTTATTTTGGCAAATTCATTTCGCTGTTTGAATTTCCATGACATACCACGACGCAAAACATCCGCTTCGGCCAAAGTTAGTCCTGCAAAATAATGTGCAACTTTAATCACATCTTCCTGGTAAACCATTACTCCGTATGTTTCTGCCAGTAAATCATAGAGTTCGGGCATTTCTTTTCGGGCTGCTTCTCTCCTTTCCGGATGACGGTAACGCAGGATGTACTCACGCATCATTCCGCTTTTAGCTACTCCGGGGCGAATAATGGAACTGGCTGCCACAAGTCGGATATAATCATCAGCCTCAAGCTTTGTCAGTAGCATCCGCATGGCAGGCGATTCCACATAAAAGCAGCCAATTGTTTTTCCTTTTTTGAGTAGATTTTTAACTTCCTGATCTTTCTTAAATCGTTCTAAATCATGTATATCTACTTTGTTACCTGTATTTCTTTCTATAATAGCTATGGCATCCTCAATTTTGCTTAACCCGCGTTGTCCTAAGACATCGAACTTGGCAAAACCAATATCTTCGGCCTCGATCATACTAAAATGAATGGTTGGAAAACCTTTGGGTGGCATGATGGTTGCCGTGTACGCACTTATCGGTTTTTCTGAAATGATGATACCGCTGGAATGTACACTTAAATGACTAGGAAAACCGTGAATTAATTGACTGTACTTTAAAACCAGTTGCCCCATTTCATCAACCTCAGTCAGTTTTTTTGCTTTTTGTAGTTTTTCAATCTCTTGTGTCGGTAAACCAAAAACTTTTCCTATTTCCCGAATCATCGACCGGAACTGGAATGTTATGTAGGTTCCAACTAAAGCCGTATGATCCCAACCATGCGTGTCGAAAAGATATTTGGTAATGTTATTTCTGTCACGTGAGGCAAAATCAATATCAAAATCGGGAGGACTGTTTCGCGATGGATTAATAAATCGCTCAAAATACAAGTCCAGTTCAATGGGATCGACATCGGTGATACGAAGTAAATAAGCGATCATGCTGTTGGCTCCGCTCCCACGACCAACATAGTAACATCCCTTACTTCGGGCGTTTTGAACCATATTCCAGTTAATTAAAAAGTAAGAACAGAAATTGAGTTGCTTGATTACGTTAAGCTCTTTTTCCATACGCTCAAGAACCTTTTGCGATGGATTTTTATACCTGTATTTTAATCCTTTATGACTTTCGCGAACCAAAAGTTCAAAATCTTCTTCCGGCGAACCGGTGTAGCTTTGCTTATTTTTTGATGTTTTAAATTCAAAATGAATGGAGCAGCTATCAATTATTTTCTTTGTATTTTCTATGATTTGTGGGTATTCCTTGAAAAGTTCATGGATATCTTCATTGATAAACATAATTTCGTCGGGATTTGCTTCTTCGGTTTTGGGCAAACGACTTAAGAGCACATTTTTATCTACAGCGCGAAGCAAGCGGTGAATATTAAAATCGCGTTTATGCCGAAATGTTGTAGGTTGTAAAATAACCAGTTTGTCAAGATGGTTTTTCCATTTAGAGAAAGCAAGCTTAGTAAGCTGTGATGGTTTTATGCCAATAAATTCGTTTTCGTTTAATGATTCATACTCCATTTCTCCGAGCGGATAAACAATAAACGCATCAGAAAATTGAGGAGCTTGCTTGGGAAACTTATCTCCAGCATGAAGATGCTGTGTTAAATGCTCGTTTAACTGCTGAAATCCAGTATTATTTTGTGCAATGCCAATATATTGTTGCTGTACTCCATTCCTGAAATCGATGCCTAAAATCGGCTTTATTTGCTTTCTTTCGCATTGTCGAATAAAATCGAGACATGCCGACGTATTGTTGATATCCGTAAGAACAATGGAATCATAAGTTTTACTTTTAGCTTCATCTAACAATTGCTCAATGGAAAGTGTTCCAAATTTATAACTGTAATATGTGTGGCAGTTTAGTAACAAGTTGGTTTTATAGTTAATTTATGTGTTTCATGTTTTCATTAGAATTCTTTTTCTTTGCGTCTCCGTGGCTTTGCGTGAATATATTTTTTCTCGCAAACCTGCCAGCCGGCAAGGCCATTCCCGTCAGGCTAAGAAAATGTATATTTAAGTATCATTATTTAATGTTTATAATAACTACTTTTAGTACTCAATAGAAGCATCAATAAACTTATTTGCTTTAATGATTCCACTTTTTTGGC
>DMBU01000187.1 GCA_003446015.1 Bacteroidales bacterium
TTTGTGTATAAAGAGTAGTTTTGAAATAGAGGGAAATGTATTTGTGAGATGCTCCCCATTAAAAAAGGGGGAAATGTATTTGTGAGATGCTCCTCCTTAAAAAAAGGGGGAAAGGTAACTGCCAGAGATTTCTCCTTTAAAAAGAGGAAAACAAAAGAAGGAAATCCTTAACATCGTCTTAACATCAGGATATTCATAATTTGCATACATTTGATTTATTGAGTTAATCGTGAAAATCTAATTAAAATAAAACAATGAGCAAACTTATACAATTTGGTGAAAATGTTGAAGGTTATAGTATTCCTGTATTAAACGAACGTGAAATACGAGCTGCTGCCGGCATTCTTTTCTTATTTGCATTTATTTCAATCATGTTAGCAGGTTCTGGCGCCGGCTTTACCATGCTAAAATATTTTATTATTTCTTTTCTTCTGGATTTCATTATCCGTGTATTTGTCAATCCGAAGTTTTCGCCAAGCTTAATCATTGGCCGATTAATTGTTAGCCGCCAGGTTCCCGAATATGTTGGTGCCGCACAAAAAAAGTTTGCATGGGTTATTGGATTAGCTTTAGCAATAATTATGCTTGTGTTAATTGTGATTTTAAATACATTTAGTGTTATAACAGGACTCATTTGTTTCATTTGTTTAATATTTTTATTCTTCGAATCGGCTTTTGGTATTTGTTTGGGATGCTTATTTTATGGCTGGTACTATGGTAAAAAAGCGCAATACTGTCCGGGTGAAGTTTGCGATGTAAAGAATAAAGATGACATTCAGAAAACTTCAGGAATTCAGTTATTAATTGTACTGGGATTTATTGCATACATTGTGCTTGCAATATATTTACTGAATGATATTTTTAGCATTCCAGCCCGGGACTTGTGGGAGATCTTAAAATAGATTTTAGTTTTTGGTTTTTAATTATTGCTTATTGCTGCTAATAGCTAAAGATCAATAGGATAGAAATTGATCTCTTGAGTTTCGTTGGTAAGCAAAGTGCCTGATTCGAGCTGTGCTTCAACAATAAATACAGCTGAATTGGGGATAGTATTAAAATCGACCAGCTCAAACTGAAATCCATCGTACCAATCTTCACGTTGGGAAAAGAATTCTTCTAAACTAATTAATCCATAATAATAGGATTGTATCTTAAATTTTTCCGAGATATTTGTTCTTACGTCGGTATCCGTATCAACTACAAAAATGGTTATGTTAGTTAAAGGATCAGGATAGAGGTACGTATCTTCAAAGCAACTACAAGCCATAACCGTACTAAACCCTAAGGTAAAATTAGGAGAGACCGCATGCATGAGTGTAAAATTAGAATTCATGTAAACCGAAAGGCCAAAGGCATTTTTGTAAACACTATCGGTAATTTCCTGATCTGTGAAGCCGGAAGTGTTTAAAGCTGTAACATTAACAGAAGTATAAGTTATCTCGTATGTTTCAGGATCCTGACAATCGCAAAAAATACAGGAGATTAAAACTTGAATCGAAAACAGAACTACTAAAATAAGAATTACTTTTTTAAACATGGGTTTTAAAATTAGAGTTTGTATTCAAGATTAGAATTACTAGCTAATGGTTGCTTGATCTCAAAAATATTTTTTAAGATTAAAAACTTAGAAAGTATTTGAAAGAATTAGCAATAATTTCAATTCTTTTAAAACATCTTTAGACTTGAGGGAAGTTATAGAAAGTTATTATGGTCTTTAGCTCTTGACCTATTTTCTAAATTGCTGAATATTAATGATCAAAATACTATTTGCTTGATAAATATTTAAAACAGACTTCGCTTGAGAATGAAATTTAAAACTTTAAATTCAATCAAGTTTAAGTATTTATTATTTTTTTGTTTTAAAATCAAGAAAGTAAGAGTTTATGAGTGTAAATTCAGAATTCTCATTGAAAAAGTAAGCTGCCGGAAATGAAAGTGAATATTCTTTATTTGACTCTAACTCGAATGTTATTATGAATTGTTTTTTGGTTTCTTCATTCCAATCTGTACTTAAAATCTTCGGATAAAAATCTTTTCCTTTTAAGCCATATGATATTCTACTTTTATTAATATTCATTGGTTGATCAAAGTTTAAAATCAATTCTGTAATTTCCGGATCAACATTTTTATCTCCATTTTGAATGCTCGATGAAATAATTTGAGGGCAAGACTTCTTGTATTCATTATTTACCATACTTGGGTCTAATGAATTCATAAGGCTTACAATTTCGGGCATAAACTCTTTCAGAGTATTGTAATTTCCTTCTTCATATTCCGAAAGTTTATCTATCAATTGCTGAATCCAAATAAATCCTTTTGCCTTTTCTTGCGCAATAGTTTCTTTTATTAATTGCTCAGTAATGAAGCCTTCGTTAATATGAGATTGATAATATTTAATAACTGATGCACGAACTAATATTTCGTACATCATAGTTTTTGCATTACCATATGCTTGCTTTCTCAATTTATCTTCGTTAAGCTCATAAAACTTTTTGTTATTTATAGACATCTGATCATAATATTCGTCTACCAAATGATTGCAAAAAGAATGATTAAATTCATGTATTATAGTATTAATTACATAATCGTTATAAACTGGAACTCCAGAACTATCAACAGCCCAGGCACCCATGATAGCATAAATGTCTGTTTTACCATCCTTGAAATATACCTGACAGCCATAATTCCCCCAATTCGTCAAGCTAACAAATAGATTAAAGTTTCCTTCAGGCAAATATCCGTAGTACTTTTTGAACCATTTAAAATCTACTTTTCTTAGTATAGTGTCAAAATTTTCGGCACTTGCATTATAAAGACTTTGATGTTCGATATAAAACTGATGGAATTCAGATTTCTGATAAAAATCGTTTAAAAGTTCTAAGAACTTTTCTTCTTTCCCTCCCCAGCGCTTTTCAATACTATTTTCAGTTATATTATTCTGAAATTTTAATAATCCATTCTCGATCCTCAAGTTTATGGCCATTGACATAACTGCATTATAGGATACGCCATTTGATATTCTTATTTTTTTTGCAAATTTTACCACTGGATGCTTTTTAAAATCAATAAAATATTGATCTATTTCATTTGCATATGGTTGTACGTTATTGTTGATGTATTCACGTGCTCCAGCTAGCCGAAAAACAACACCAAGTAACTCAGTACGTTCATCTGCTTTCGATTTGACATTGAAATCCTGGGCTAATGTTGGAAATATAATAACTAAGCAAATAATACTGAGGATTAATTTTTTTGCGGATCGTTGTGTCATAAACTAATTATATTTACTATTTTATTTAGAATCCCTGTATTTTAATTGCAATCCCTGCAGGAAGTTACGCAAAAATTGATCTTTACATGGACGGTATTGTTTTTGGTTTGGATTACGGAAAAAAGCACTGAGTTCGGTTTTGCTTATTCGTAGATCAACTAGATTAAAAATTTCCAGTATATCTTCATCTTTAAAGTTTAGGGCTATTTTAAATTTTCTGAAAACGATATTGTTGTTAAGTTTTTTTTCAGGAGCAGGTTGGGGACCTTCCTTTTTGCCTCGTTTGTGAATAATAAATCCATTGAGAAAAGTAGCCAACTCATAATCTAAAAGTCCCTTGTAATAAGGATCATCATCTTTTTTTAACCAGTTGCTAATTTGTGCGCGGTTTACTTCGTTATCGGCCAATGCAAAAAGCTCCATCATTTGGCTATCGCTAAAATCGAAAATATATCGTACACGGCGAAGAATATCGTTGTTATCCATATTAATTTATATGTTTGAGCAAAGGTAAAAAAAACGACAATTTATGAATCAAGATTTACCAAAACTCTTCCTCTTATTTTCCCCTGCAGAATCAAATCAATTTTATCGCTTAGTCCATCCAACGATACTTCGGTGTACATATCCATTAATTTATCCGGTTTCCAGTCAGTAGCTAAAAGATTCCAGGCTACTTTTCTTTCAGGCATGGGATGATCTTGTGTTCCTATTCCAATAAGGGAAACTCCCCGTAAGATAAATGGAAATACGGTTAGATTTATCTTTGGCGATGCTGCATTCCCGCAGCAAGCAACTACACCCATGTTTTGTGTTGACTTAATGATATTTTCCAGGATAGTTCCCCCAACGGTATCGATGCCTCCGGCAAATTTTGCTGAAAGCATTGGACGAGGGTTCTCTTCTTCAAAATCTTTTCGTAAAATGATTTCTTTGGTTCCAAGACTAAATAAAAAATCTTTTTCCTGTTCCTTCCCGGTTATGGCCACTACATGATATCCTAATTTGGTAAGTATAGCCACACTTAAGCTCCCAACACCTCCGGTTGCACCTGAAACTACAATATTCCCCTGATCAGGGCTCACTCGTTCTGAAAGACGAAGAACCAAAAGTGTAGCAGTTAAACCCGCTGTTCCCAAAATCATGGATTCCTTCATGCTTAGTCCTTTGGGTAATTTTACAGCCCAGCTTGCAGGAACACGAATGTATTGTCCGAAACCTCCCGAAGTATCCATTCCAAGATTGTAGCTGGTAACAATAACCTCTTCATTCATACTAAATCTTGTTGAGTTGGATTCAACGATGGTGCCTACGGCATCAATGCCCGGAGTATGCGGGTAACGCTTAGTTACACCTTTATTGCCTGTAGACGAAAGTGCATCTTTGTAATTTAACGATGAGTAATGTACTTTAATGAGAAGATCTCCTTCAGGTAAATCCTTAACTAATCTTGTTTTTATACTTCGGATATACTTTTCCTCCTGTTCATCAATAACAAAGGCTTTAAATTTTTCTTCTTCCATTGTACTTTTATTTTTTAATCAATAAATAATAAAATGTATGTAATACTTACACCTTAGATTAGAAAAGGTTTAGTACAAAGTTAACAAAATGAATGGATACGAAAAGATTAGCTTAGCATTTGAGCTACACGATCATCAATGATCGCCTTAAACTCATCGCAGCAGGCAGTAATTTCTATCATATAGGTGTTAGGACTATGAAAGATTAATTTAAAATCAACACTTTTTCCGTGAGTTGCGCATTTAATCTCAGAAATGTTCGCCGAGATAATTGAAGTATAGGTATTTTCCATGGCAGGTTTAGGCTGTCCGTCTGGATTTTGAAACACAATTTTATGCATCGTATACTATAAATTAAGAATGCAAGTTATGCCTTTATTTAACTAAAACCTATCGGATAGGATTTATTGTGTTAAGCGGAAATAATTTAAAATTACACTTTTTACAAGTTTCAATTTTTAAAAAAATCCCAACAAAATAATAGTTGGGATTTACAAAAAAACGATAAACAGAAATGCTATTTAAAGTATTTTATATTGATTTTTATTTTTTAATTATGTATTTAAATTCTACTGATCCTGTTGCACCCTCAATAACAGAAACTACTTTGAAAATTCCATAGTAATTGTCTTCTGTTATGAATGCATAAAGATCATCTACAGCCAATTCTTTTGCTTTTCTTTTTGGATCCACTTCACTGTAATATGTTTCAATTGGGCTTACAGCAGTTAATGCGTCAAATTGTTCAACACTTAAAACGGTAGATTCTAATTGATGAAAATAAGTAGTGTCCTGAATTTCCCAGTTCTCAGGAGCGTTATCTCCTGTAAAAACTCCAGCAATATTTGCACCCGGAGAGGTTAGTGTCATTTTATTTTTATCACCATCATAGTAACAAAATAAATCAATGGTTGCTTGGTTTGCAGCAGCTTCAACCAATGTGTAAGTTTTATCCAGGTTAATTGAATAAAAACCGTCAATAGTAGTGTTTTCTTGCGCACCTAACATAACTGTTTTGAAAGGAGATGAAGGTTCATCATCATCACATGACATAAAAGCTGAACTTGCTATAAATGCAAAAAGGAATAAGTAAATAAGTTTTTTCATGATTTAAGTTTAATTTTTAGTTTCGAAAATTATAGATATGCAAAAAATAACATATCGCATGCAAAAATAATAAGCAAATTGAATAATCAAATTGTTTTTTATTTTTTTTTATTGGTTAAAATAATTACTTAAGGAAACTCATTTAAATTCCTGTAGATTTTTTAACAAAATGTCAACCACGAACTATCATCCTTGTAATCTTCAATCGGTGAGATTGTTGTTTGAAAATTAAACGAACTAACTAAACTTGTTATTTCATGTTTAATGCTTTCCAAACTATCGCTAATTAAATCTGATCTAAAGCCTTTAATTCCTAAATCGGAAACCTGGTTGGCCGAAACCACTCTGCTTATTATTTTACCCAGATCAACAATTTTACGTTGAGGCATTTTTAAATCAACTTTAAAATCAAGAATCGATTTGAAATAATCAGCCACGTTTTGGGTCAAATCATAATTTTTTAGAAACTCCCACAGGTTAGCTACTTTTTGATTTCCCATAAGCTTTAAGACCATTTCGGAAATTTGAGTATAAAGCAGGTCGTTTGCTCCTTCAAAAATCTGGAAAGGCTTCGAGTCTACAATGCCTCTTGATCCAACACTCTCAGCTTTATAACCATTGGCACCATTAAGTTGTGTTAGGGTTTGAGCCGATTCTTGCATTAAATCAGTTACATGTGCTTTCATGCTGTTCGCTTCAATCGCAGCCATTGAAAGGTCGTTTTCAATTCCACTATAATCTGCACTACGAGCACACATGGCAGAATTAATTGTATAAGCGCTTTGAATTCTACCAATTTGATGCCGAACCTGATCTAAACTCATTAATGATTTACCTCCAACAAAACGTGTAGTACATTGTTTTATCGCCTCGTCAAGCATACGTCGAATAAAACCCATTCCCATACCTGGAATTTGAAAACGGCTTCTATGTAATAAATCCATCATTAATTTTAATCCCGTTGATTCCGGTTCAAGTTTAAATTGTTCTGGTACATGAATATCAATTATATTTTTACCATAAGGGATTGGATATAATCCAATATTGTTATAGTATTCTACAACTTTAATTCCTTGATTAGGTTGCTGAACATCACAAATGAAAAAGTCAATATCTCTTGCTAATACTCCATTTTCATTTTTCTTTCGGGATGTCATGATCCAGTAATCGGCCATTCCTGTTAATCCTTGCCAATGTTTAGTTCCTTTTATATGATAATTTGAGCCGGTCTTCACATTTGAAGTCTGCATATTTAACGCATCGCTTCCATGATCAGGTTCTGTAATCATTAAACCACCCATGTTTTGTTTTGTCAGGAATCGTTTGAAAATATCTCCTTTAACACTCGTCTGAGCGTATTTGGCAACGGGTTCAAGGAATAAACCAATATTAATTCCAAATGCCAGTGATAGTGGAAGCGATTCGTAAGAAGCAGCATCTAAAACACCTAAGCATTCCTTGACAATAGCTCCACGACCTCCATATTCTTTTGGTATGGCAACAGAAAATGGATTTGTAGCCATAATATCCTTTAAAACCAAATCAGGGAATCCCCTTTTCTGGATAAATTCTTCAATGTTGTCTTTTTCGTAGAAAACACTTTTTAAGGTGTTTTTAAGCTGAGATAAGAATTCTGAGAAAGAGACATGAGTAGAAATTTCCGCGATTTTCATTTTATATTTTTAAGTAAAACAACATCTAGGTGAAATAGTTTTTAATTACAAGTTCCTTCTGCATTCTAACTACAATTAAAAGGCAAATTTAATTCCTTGAGCTAAAGGCAATTCTTCGCCATAATTTATAGTGTTAGTTTGTCGTCGCATGTATGCTTTCCATGAGTCGGAACCCGATTCACGACCACCACCTGTATCTTTTTCACCACCAAAGGCACCTCCTATTTCTGCACCTGAAGTTCCGCTGTTTACATTGGCAATACCACAATCAGAACCAACTTCACTTAAAAACTGCTCACTCTCGCGCATATTCAATGTAAATAATGCTGATGATAAACCTTGAGGAACACCATTATTTAATTCAATAGCTTCGTCGAAAGTTTTATATTTAATTAAATAAACAATAGGAGCGAAGGTCTCTTCCTGAACAATATGAAAATGGTTTTCGGCTTCGGCGATTGCAGGAATCACATAATTTCCAGAAGCATAAGCTTCACGTTCTAACACTTTTCCTCCGAATAAAATCTTACCACCTTCTTTTTGAACTTCATCCACAGCGTGCGTAAATGCATTCACTGAATGAATATCAATAAGTGGCCCAACTAAAGTATTTTTATCTAAGGGATTACCAATTTTACACACAATTTGTTTGTATGCATTCACCAGACGATCTTTAACTTCTTCGTATACTTTTTCATGTACAATAACACGGCGTGTCGATGTACAACGCTGGCCTGCTGTTCCAACTGCACCAAACACAATTGATGGTATAGCCATATCTAAATCGGCAGAATCAGAAACAATCACTGCATTGTTACCTCCCAGTTCTAAAATAGTTTTTCCAAGACGTTGTCCAACAATCTGACCAACTCGTTTTCCCACAGCAGTTGATCCCGTAACTGAGAATAAAGGTATTCGTTTATCAGCTAAAAAGTTATCACCCAATACCGATGATTTGGCAATGATCAAATTAAAAACTCCTTCAGGAACACAATTATCTTTCAATACTTTTTGTATGATGTTCATGGTCGCAATAGCCGAAAGTGGAGTCTTCGAGCTTGGTTTCCAGATTACAACATCACCAGCAATGGCTGCAAGCATTGAATTCCATGCCCAAACCGCTACAGGAAAGTTGAATGATGTTATTAATCCTACTATCCCAATTGGATGATACTGATCGTACATGCGATGATTCCTACGTTCTGAGTGCATGGTAAATCCATTTAATAATCTTGACTGACCAACAGCAAAATCACAGATATCAATCATCTCCTGCACTTCTCCTAAACCTTCAGCATATATTTTGCCCATTTCGAGTGTTACCAGTTTACCTAAGTCTTTTTTCGATTCACGAAGTGCAAGCCCAATTTGACGAACAATTTCACCCCGTTTTGGAGCAGGAATTTCACGCCAGATTTTAAATGCTTCCTGTGCTTTTCTAACAACGGTTTCATAATCGTCGTAAGTTGCATTTTTTACTTTGGCTATTTCATGTCCATCGATTGGCGATTCTGATGAAGTAACTGCGCCCTTAACATCAAACCATTCAGTTCCGGTTGTTACACCTGAGTTAACTTCTTTTATTCCTAATCGATCTAATAATTCTTGTATTTCTGTTTTTGTTTCTGTTGTAATCATTTTGTGTTTTTTAAATTGTCATTCCGGGCGAAGACCCGGAATCTGTTTATAAATTGAGTTAGATTCTCGCCTGCGCGGGAATGATATTATGGAGAATTATTCCTCCATAAAAGGATACTTATAACTCACCGGCGGAACAAATGCTTCTTTTATTGTTCTTGGGCTTACCCAACGTAAGAGATTCAATTTTGAACCTGCCTTATCATTTGTTCCCGATCCGCGAGCACCTCCAAATGGTTGTTGATTTACAACTGCTCCGGTTGGTTTATCGTTAATGTAAAAATTACCTGCAGCATGCTCCAGTTTTTTCATGGCCGATTCAATTACATAACGATCTTTCGAAAAGATAGACCCTGTTAAAGCATAAATTGAAGTTTTATCAACCAATTCAACTGTTTCTTCAAATTTGGTATGATCATAAACATAAATAGTCAGAACCGGTCCAAATAATTCCTCTTCCATAGTTACATAATTTGGATCCTTGGTAAGAATTATGGTTGGTTCAATAAAAAACCCTTTCGATTTATCATAATTCCCACCCTGTATTATTTCTACTTCTGCATCCTGTTTTGCGCGATCAATAAATCCCGATAGTTTATCAAATGATGCTTCATCAATAACTGCATTCACGAAATTAGAGAAATCTTCAACAGGCCCCATTTTCATGGTATCCATATCGCATTTAATTTCACACAACACTTCATTCCATAAATTATCAGGAATATATGCACGAGAAACTGCAGAACATTTTTGTCCCTGGTATTCAAAAGCACCACGAGTAAGAGCTGTTGCAACCTGAGCTGCATTTGCAGACTCATGAACCAATACAAAATTTTTACCTCCTGTTTCGCCGACAATTCGTGGATACGATTTATACTTAGCAATATTACTCCCTATTTCTTTCCAGATATTTTGAAATACTGAAGTTGATCCGGTAAAATGAATCCCTGCAAAATCCGGATGCGAGAAGATTACTTTTCCGGCAGCAGGACCTGAAACGTAAACCAAGTTAATTACACCATCAGGTAATCCGGCTTCCATGAAAATCTCCATGATAATACGTGCTGAATAGATCTGGGTATTTGAAGGTTTCCAAACAACGGTATTTCCCATCATAGCAGGAGCCGAAGGTAAATTCCCTGCAATGGCTGTAAAGTTGAAGGGTGTTAAAGCAAATACAAATCCTTCCAATGCACGTTGTTCAATACGATTCCATATCGTTTCATCAGATTCTGGTTGTTCATTATATATTTCGGTCATATATTGAACATTAAACCTAAGAAAATCTGCCAGTTCACATGCGGAATCAATTTCGGCCTGGTGAACCGATTTGGATTGCCCCATCATTGTAGCAGCATTAATTATGGCACGATATGGACCAGAAATCATACCTGCTGCTTTTAAAAAGATCGATGCTCGTTGTTTCCACGACATAGCTGCCCATTTTACTCGAGCTTTTAGAGCTGCATCAATAGCGTCTTTTACATGACTCTCATCACCGCGATAATAATGACCCAATAAATGTTGGTGGTCATGAGGAGGATGTATTTCTATTTTTTTTTCTGTACGAACTTCTTTACCATTAATAATCATCGGAACATCAACAACATTCGATCTGCACCACTCGATAGCCTTCACAATATTTTCTCTCTCCATCGATCCCTTCTTGTAGGTCAATACCGGTTCGTTTTTGGCAGGAGGAGCAAAGTATAAACTCTTTTGCATTTTAAAACTGTTTAAATTATTAATTAAATTTTTTGTTAGTTAAATCTTATTATTTTAAGGCCTAAAGCCTCATTATAAATTTTTTCATAACTCTGGACTTTAGCCTATTATTTTATCTTAATTGGTGTCAAAAAGCGATATGCAAATATATACATAACGACTTAACATAAAACAAGATTTTTGTCATATTTAGCAAGACTCATAATCTCTACTTTTGTAGTTAAATAACAAAAAACAAAGCGCTATGTTTAAAACAAATGAATATTTCGACGGTAAAGTAAAATCAATTGCTTTTGAAACAGCTGAAGGTCCAGCTACAATTGGTGTTATGGCTGCAGGTGAATATGAATTCGGAACATCAACAGTTGAATTTATGACTGTTACTTCAGGTGTAATGACAATACAACAACCTGGCGAAACCGAATGGAAAGCGTACAAAGAATTTGAAACATTCAGAGTTGAGAAAGATGTTAAATTCAAAGTAAAAGTTGCAGGAGATACTTCTTATCGTTGTCTTTATAAATAGAAGAAATCTAAATAACTTATTTTCATAAAATAAATTCGGTGAGGCTTTTATTGCTTCACTGAATTTACTTATTTTGTACCCGATATGTAATTAGAAACATAAGGTGATTTTTTAACTAAAAATCAGTACATGGCAGGGCCTAAAGGATCAAAGTATTACAATATTTTCCTGAAATTCAAAGTTTGGCTTGAAAATACTAAAGGCGAGAGTATTTTAGGAAATGGAAAGTTCGAACTGATTGATGGAATTGACCAGTTAGGATCATTAAAAGCTGCTGCCGATAAATTAGGAATTAGTTATAGAAAAGCATGGGGAATGATTCGCGATGCGGAGGAAAAACTTGGGTTTTGCTTAACTGAAAAGCATCGGGGAGGTCAGCACGGAGGAAATTCAGTGCTTACACCGGAAGGAAAAGAATTAATTGAAGCATATAAAGAATTGTTACTTGAGTTTGATGATGCGATTTATCAGATAACCAAGAAGTTTTTTAATAAAGTGAATAAATAGATGATCTATTTTATAGGATTAGACGATACGGATAATAAAGATTCGAGAGGAACGGGATATAAATCAAGGCAATTGGGGAAACTAATTGTTGAGAAGAATTTAGGAGAGGTTGAGTCTATCTCACGACATCAATTATTTGTACATGAGAAAATAGCTTTTACATCACAAAATAGCTCAGCGTGTTTAATTGTAAAAACAGATCATTTTGAAGAACTTCAAAAACTGTGTACTGCATATTTGATTGATGTAGCTGAAATTGGTTCTGATGCTGGATTGTGCATTGCAAGAGAAGATCAGATTAATGAAAGAATTCTGGATTGGGGAAATCGAGCAAAAAAAGAGATTTTATATAAAGAAGATGCCTATAAACTGGCTGAAGAATCAGGTATCTTTTTAGAAGGATACACAGGTGAGAAAATAGGAGTTATTGGATCGATGGCAGGTGTTGGATTACGTTGGGGAGGAAACGATGGAAGAAACATTTGGCTTAAAGGAAAAGAGCTGCGCGATCTCGAAGGAGTATATCGGGTTAAAGAATTAAAAAAAATTATAAATATACAAGCTGTAATTACGAAAGATGGAGAATCTGTACGCGATCATGATCGCATTGAAGTTGGAGAATGGTTACGACCTCCGATTAAAAATAAGTTAAATACAGTAATTGTTGAACAAAGTAAAAATGGTGAAGACTATGAATGGAAATGCGTCTCAAAAGACTATATCAAAAGCATATCAGACTAATACACTTTCTTTTGTATTAGAAATTTTATTCCTGTTTGTATTAGGAATTAGTGCAATTGTATTGCGATCGTATTTGCGAATACCTCTTGGAATTCCGGGTCGTCATGGATTAGAATTTATGGCTTTATTAATGATCGGACGAAGAGTTTCAAAACTACCTTTTGCTTCGGTAATTGCTATGCTCGGAGCTACAACTTTTATGTTTGTTCCGTTTATTGGAATTAAAGATCCATTTTTACCTGTTATTTATTTATTGATGGGAGTTGTGTTGGATTTATTATACTTTGCTTTCAGAAACCCTGCAAACCGATTAGCAATTCTTTCTTTAATTGGTGGTTTGGCTTATATGGTAATTCCAATTAGCCGTTTAGGTATTTATTTGTTTACAGGAGTGTTGGAAAGATCATTCATTAAATCAGGATTTATTCTTCCAATTCTTTCTCATTTTGCATTTGGTGTTGCAGGTGCATTGTTGGGTGCAGGATTAATTTATTCCATAAAAAGAATCCGAAAAAATTAGATTTCAAAAAAAATCAGTAAATATAAATTATTAAACACCTTACGATATGAAAAAAACAGCATATCGAATTATGCTATTCCTATTTACTTCTTTGATTTTCATCGGACTGGTATCATGCGATGAAGATGAAAAGACAGATCGACCTGATCCTACAATTAAATTGATGGTAAGACCTGGGTTTATTTCATCTGATACCACCATATCGGTTGGTCAAACATTTACTGTTGTTATTCATGCAGAATATAATGGATATAATAAACTGACGAATTTCATTGCAATGCTAAATGATGAAAGATATTTAGATTTGGGTATATATTCTGAAACTTATGATAAAGAAATAGAGATTTCCAAAGGTTTATCAGAAGTCGATAACTGGGAATTTATAATTCGCGATATTGAAGGAAATTTTTCGAGCACTTATCTTACCATATATAAAGATCAGCTTATTGTTTATGGCGAAATTGATGAATTTCTAAATGTACAGCTTGGTGCTCAAAATAGTTCTGAATATGGAAGCTTCTTTTCAACTGAAAGTGGAATGGTATATACTATGCAAGAAGCATTTAATAATCAGGAAATTATTGATTTGCTTTATTACTACGATGATTTTGATAAACTGGAAGAAAATATCATTACATCTCCCGGGGCAAATTTAACTGGTGTTTATTCCGGGATATACGATGTGAATAATTGGGAAACAAAAAACACGACTCGCTTCAGTAGGGAAAAGTTAAATGTGACCATTGAGGAATTTGAAACAGCAGCAAACGATAGTATTTTAATTGCTAATTCTTTTGCTTTTGAAAGTGGTGGCCGTAAAACTAAGTTCTTAGAATCGGGCGATATTTATTCATTTGTGCGTGGCTATAAAAGTGGAATGTTTAAAGTTGTTAGTACAAGCGGCACAACAAGTGGAAATATTATTGTGGATATTAAAATTCAAAAATAATTAATTTATGTTTATCAGGAAGTTTTTATATACAATCCTGTTTTTAAGCGTTACATCTTTAAGCATTATTGCTCAAACTTATATTAAAGGAATTATAATTGATTCTGAAACCAATGAACCTTTAGCAGGTGCAAATATTATCATTAAAGAATTGGCTAGGGGAATTTCTTCAAATGCTAAGGGCGAGTTCTTATTTGAAAATATAAATAATGGAGATTATACCCTTCATATCACATACATGGGTTATTATGATAAAAAGATAAATTTGAAAATTGAGCGAGAGGATAATTACTTAGAGATTAAATTGACACCTTCCCTTGTTGAGATGGAAAAAATAATTATCACCGCTACATTAACTGAGAGAAAAATTGAAGACCTTCCCGGACAAAATGAAATTATCGAAAAAGAAGAAATAGAGATTTTTCCTGCAAGCAATACCGATAATCTTTTACAATCCATAGCCAATATTAATGCCAACCGAAGCTGGGGGATATTTTCCAAAAACTCCTCGGTTACTATGCGTGGATTAGATGCTGCTCAGGGTGTATTGATTTTATATAATGGTGTTCCCTTAAATAAAACCGCGGGTGGTTCAATTAACTGGCACATGATTTCGCCCGACCGGATTGAACGTATAGAAGTGATCAAAGGACCTAGTTCTGCTCTATATGGGAATAATGCAATGGGTGGGGTAATTAACATTATAACCAAAAAATCGGATGATGTTATTTCTGGGGATGTTCGTGCTTTTGGAGGTAGCTATGCTACCTTGGGAGGAAAATTCGATGTGGAAGGAAATCAAGAAATCAAAGGTAAAAGATTGTATTGGGGATTAAGTGGTTTTTATCGTCAGGGCGATGGTTATATTATTGAACCAAAAGAAATAAGAGATTCAACGGATGTGGAGGTTTATTTAAAAGAAAATAGGGTAGGTGCTACCTTGGGTTATGAATTCAATGATAAAAATAAGATAGAAGTTGAGTATAGTTATTATGACGATAAACGGGGCGATGGGAAACAAGTATATATGAATGACGGAGGATATGTAAAATACACTACAAATTTTGTGCGTGCTAAGTATAACGGAAAGGTCGGCTCAATGAAAATAGAGGCCGATGGATATTTTCAAAACGAATTATATTATCAGTTTAGCGAATCCATTAATCAGGATGGTAATTATAAAATGTCATATAAGGACCAAATATCAAGAGATTATGGGCTTTGGGCTAATGCAACACAAAAATTTGGAGAGAATAACTGGTTTACTTTTGGAGTAGATTACAAGCAAGGTTTTATGGATGCTTCGGATATTTACCTCACCTCGACAGATACCTTAATACGTGATGGTAAAGTTCAATCGTATGCTGCATTCATTCAGGATGAGCATCGCTTGTTTAGCGATAAACTAAAAATTATTGCAGGATTACGATTTGATTATGCCCGTTTTTACGATGGTTCAATTCATGTTGGTGCTCCAACTGCAAATACAGGATTTGAAGAAAGTCTAACCCAGGATTTCGAAAATTCGGATTGGACTGCTTTGAGTCCCAAAATTGCTTTGCAATATGAAATTTCATCTGCTGTTAAATCTTATGTTTCTGTTTCTACAGGTTTTATGCCTGCTATTATTGATGATTTGATTTCATCTCGAAAAATCAGTAAAGGGTTTAAAGAAGCAAATCCATATTTACAACCACAATCCATAACAAATTACGAAGTAGGTTTTAATACTAAACCATTTAAAAATGCACAACTAAAAACAGCTGCTTATTATTCGTTGGGTAAAGATTTTCAGTATTTTGTTGCAACAGGCGATTATGTTGATGGGCAACCAGAATTAACAAGAGAAAATATAGCGGCTGTTGAGATATACGGGGCAGAATTTTCTTTTCAGTACAGTTTTACAAATGATCTGATTTTTAAAACAAACTATAGCTATAATCATTCAACGATTAAAGATTATGATTTAACCGGTTATGCCGGCGACGATTTAACAGGAAAGTATCTTGCTGAGGTTCCCTGGCATCAGGCATTTGCAGGACTGTTCTGGAAAAATAGATACATCAATACAACCATTACAGCTAATTATGTTGGTGAAGAATATGCCGATGAACAAAATATACTTATCATTGATGATTATTTAACTGCAGATATTCGATTATCAAGGACGATTGCTAAAAATTTCTTTTTTGCTTTAGATGTTCAAAATATCTTCGATAAAGTTTTTATAGATAAAAAACAACGCCTTTCGCCCGGAAGATTTATTCTGGTTGAGTTGGCTTTTAAATTTAATTAGATGATTTCACAAAGCCTGGTTAGTTCTTATAAAATCTGGTTCGACAATTATGTTGATCAGTTTATTCAACAATATCCTGATTTAGCTGAAAATATTGAGATAAAGGCTGATCATAGTAGAAAAGTTTGTGCCGAAATTGCTGGGATTGCCCACAGTCTAAGTTTGAACGAAGAAGATAGTCTAATAGCAGAAACAATAGGTTTGTTTCATGATATTGGTCGATTTCGACAGTATGTAAAATACCATACTTTTTCCGATTCAAAATCTCAAAACCATTCAGAATTAGGAGTTGAAGTTTTAAAAGAGAATAAGGTGTTAAACGATTTATCAAACGATACTCAGGAAATCATTTTTAAATCAATTATTAATCATAGCAGAGCAGAAATAATTCCGGATATAAACGAAAAAGTGATTTTCTTTTCCAGGCTTATTCGTGATGCCGACAAATTGGATATCTGGCGATTGATTACCGAATATTATATGGTAAAAGAGCAAGGTGAAAATAAAACCCTGGAACTCGAATTGCCAGATAACCATAAAATTTCAGATGAAGTTTTCGAAGCTATTATAAATAAACAAATAGTGTTGAAAGAATCCATGCAAACATTAAATGATTTTAAATTGTTACAAATTGGATGGTTGTTTGATTTAAATTTTAATTATTCTATCCATAGACTTTATGAAAAAAATTACTTGGATAAAATATTTCAAACTTTACCAAAGAGTGAAAAAGTATCTCAAATAAAAGATATTGTAAGTGATTATTTCAAAGAACGTATTGAAACATTTACATATTAATAAGTATATTCTTAGGTAGAAATATTAATTTTGCTCAAAATTTTAACAATGATTAGCATAGAGAAAGCATACAGCATCGTTTTACAAAATGCCTATATATTAGGAACTGAGAAGGTTTCTTTTACTGATTCTTTAGGCCGAATTTTAGCTGAAGATGTAAAATCAGATATTGAAATGCCTCCATTCGATAAATCATCCATGGATGGCTACGCTTGTCGAAAGCAAGATTTAAAAAATAACTTAGAAATTATTGAAGTAATTCCTGCAGGAAAAACTCCTGAAAAAGAAATTGGAAAGAATCAGTGTGCAAATATTATGACCGGAGCTCCAATTCCACATGGTGCTGATTGTGTTGTACAGGTTGAATTAACTGAGGCAGATGGTAAGTTTGTTAAAGTACTTGAAGTGCCAAAAAAAGATAATATCAGTTATCAAGGCGAAGATGTTAAAGTTGGAACAAAAGTTCTTGATAGAGGGTTGAAAATAGAAGCTCAGCATATTGCTGTTTTTGCTGCTGTTGGTTATACTGAAGTCTTGGTTTACAAACAACCCAAAGTTGGTATTATTTCAACTGGTGATGAGTTGGTTGAGCCACATCATAAACCATCAATTTCGCAAATTCGAAACAGCAATGGTTATCAGTTAATTGCGCAGGTAAAAGCCTGTGGTGCAATTGCAAACTATATTGGAATAGCTGAAGATACACCAGAAGATACTTTCGCTAAGGTAAGTAAAGCATTGAGTGAAAATGATATTGTTCTGTTAACGGGTGGTGTTTCCATGGGAACTTTTGATTTTGTTCCACAAGTGTTAGAACAAGCTGGTGTAAAGATTGATTTTGATGCCATTGCAGTTAAACCCGGTAAACCCACCACTTTTGGAATGGCGGGTAAAATATTCTGTTTTGGTTTACCTGGGAATCCTGTTTCATCTTTTATTCAGTTTGACTTGTTGGTAAAACCATTGATTTATACATTAATGGGACAGGAATATAAAGCATTGGATATTCAGATGCCAATGGGAGTTGAATACAAAAGACGAAGCGCAGACAGAAAAGCTTATTTCCCTGTTATTATTACAAAAGGAGAAATTTTTCCTGTTGATTACCATGGATCGGCACACATTCATGCATTATCTTCGGCTCATGGAATTATTTCAATGGAAATAGGGAAAGAATCGATTAAAAAAGGAGAAATAGTACATGTACGACAGATTTAATCGCAAAATAAATTACCTCAGAATTTCAGTCACCGACAGATGTA